>CAXMUJ010000178.1:0-27380 GCA_964196455.1 uncultured Myxococcota bacterium
TTTCCACCATTTGGTTTAAACCCTCCGTCTTCCAGACGGACAAAGAAATTCAAAGGTGCGCCGGAGGCGCTCAGTTAAGAAAAGGCAGTTTCAACTGCCTCTGTTGATCCCACCAGCTTCAGCTGGTGGTGGTTCAGTCGGTAAATCTGACCTTGCCGATGTGATCCAGATTGCGATTGCGTTGTGCATAGTCAATGCCATAGCCGACGACAAATTCGTCCGGAATTTCAAAGCCGATCCATTTGGCTTTCACATCCACTTCTCGGCGCGATGGTTTGTCCAACAGGGCACAAACCTCCATCCGCGCCGGATTGCGTGACCGCAGCAAGCCGACCACATGTTTAAGCGTGTGGCCGGTGTCCACGATATCCTCGACAACCAAAATATCACGACCTTCGATTTCACCGCGCAAATCCTTGAGAATGCGCACTTCCCGAGAGCTTTCCATGCTGTTTCCGTAAGACGACGTTTCCAAAAAATCGACCTCGCAAGGCAAATCAAGTTCGCGCACCAGATCCGCGATAAAGACGAAAGAACCGCGCAAAAGTCCGACGACGACCAGTTTGTCGGTATTGGCGTAGAACGTCGATATCTCAAGGGCCAGTTCTTCGACCCGTGCGGCAATGGATTTTGCGGAAATCATCCTGTCGATGACATAATTATCGTGGTCCATGTGCTCTCCTTTTGCGACCTATCCTAGCGGTTGAAATGATTTTGTCACCCGCGACACAGTGATGCGTGACGACGCGCAAAATTCACGTTAAACATCGCGTTATGCCGACGCACGCCGAAATACGAACCGTTCCCTATACCGCCCAGAAAATGTACGATTTGGTGGCCGATATAGAAGCCTATCCGGCCTTTCTGCCGTGGTGCGCCGCGGCCCGTATTCGCAAGCGAACACCGACCGAGACCGGCGAAAGAATTGATGCCGATCTGGTCATTTCGTTCAAGGTTTTCCGCGAAAAATTCAGCAGCCGCGTGACGCTTGATCCCGGTGCCTGCAAGGTTGACGTCGCCTATGTGGACGGGCCTTTCAAATATCTTAATAATCATTGGCAATTTAAGTCCTTGCCTGATGGTGGATGTACGGTCGATTTTTTCGTGG
The DNA here is from genome assembly GCA_964196455.1 of uncultured Myxococcota bacterium. Classification (GTDB taxonomy): domain Bacteria; phylum Pseudomonadota; class Alphaproteobacteria; order Rhodobacterales; family Rhodobacteraceae; genus Amylibacter. The sequence goes on from CAXMUJ010000178.1 coordinate 1,109, forward strand.
ATTTCGAATTCAAGTCCAAGGTTCTGCAAGCTCTGATCGGTATTGTGTTCAACGAGGCGATGCTGCGTATCGTCCGCGCCTTTGAAGAACGGGCAGATACGCTGTACAGCGACGAAAAAGGCCACCCCAAGGGCAGCCTTTAATAATATTATGCAAAATCAGGATGCGTGATCGTAGGCCCGCTCGCCGTGTGATGACAGGTCCAGACCGTTAATTTCGTCCTCTTCCGAAACCCGAATAGGAAAGACAAGCGCCGTCAGTTTCACCAGGATCACCGTCATAACCACCGTAAAGACACCAACCACCACCAAGCCGCCAAGCTGCGCGGTCCAACTGCCGTGACCGAGCACCGCAATCATGATGATACCAAAAATACCGCCAACGCCGTGCACAGCAAAGACATCCAATGTGTCATCAATCCTCATAACCCCTTTGACAAGCCTGCACGCCTCTTGACACAGAACACCTGCGATCGCGCCGATCAACATGGCTTCCATTGGGCCAACAGAGCCCGAGGCCGGAGTGATTGAAGCAAGGCCCGCAATTGTTCCTGTAACCATGCCAACCAAAGACGCTTGGCCATGTTTTAGTTTTTCATAAAGCGCCCAGGATAACGAGGCAGTCGCGGCTGAAATATGGGTCACCGTCAGCGCCATAGCGGCACCGCCGTCGGCGGCCAATTGCGATCCACCGTTAAATCCGAACCAACCGACCCACAACATCGATGCGCCGATCATAACGAAGCCCGGATTGTGGGGCGGTACATTTTTGCGCCGGCGTTCGCCAAGGAAAAAGGCCAGAACCAAGGCCGCCAGACCCGCGGTTTCATGCACCACGATACCGCCGGCAAAGTCGTTTACGCCATCGGCAAACAATGACCATTCATTTCCCGCCAACAGTCCACCGCCCCAAATCCAATGCGCAACCGGTGCATAGACCAACAGCATCCACAGCGCCGAGAACAGCATCAAAAACCCGTAACCGATGCGTTCGACATAGGCGCCAACGATCAGGGCAGGGGTGATAATTGCAAAGGTCATTTGAAAGGCAAAGAACAGAATTTCAGGAATGGTGCCAAACAAGGTGTCGGCATCAACGCCAGACAGGAACATTTTTCCCAGACCGCCCCAATAAGCGTTGCCGTCGCCAAAAGCGATGGAATATCCGGCAACCAGCCACAGGACAGACATCAGGCAGGCGATTGAAAAACATTGCATAAAGACTGACAGAACGTTTCTGGCCCGTACCAGACCACCATAAAACAAAGCCAAGCCCGGTAGTGTCATAAACAGGACCAGCGCAGTTGCGACGATGATCCATGCGGTATCTGCACCATTCATGAGAGAAATCCCCAATTGTTTTAGTTTGGAGCGTTTCAACAGAAGTTTTTGACGAGGTCAAAGCAGGACACCGATCCCGAAGCGTATTTTTTATGCAATTTCACCGAACGGGCTAATATATAGGCGGCTACATCTGGAGATGATTAAAACTTAAGCAGTATTAAAGGCCCTGGTTCGGGTTCGCTGCCGCAATAATAAGCTGGAGTGCATAATCTTTGGCCGCTGCGCGAACGGCTGTCCGTCCAAGCGCACCAAAGTCTACCAAATAGGTTTGCGTTGCTTGCGCGCGCACGGACAGGCCAAAACAAACACGACCTTCGGGCTTGTTTTCCGAGCCACCCGGGCCCGCGATACCGGTTACAGAGACCGCGATGTCGGCGTTTGCGTGCTTACGGGCACCGTCGGCCATCTCGCAGGCTATTTCCTCGGACACAGCACCAAAATCGCGCAGTGTTCGGGCACTGATACCCAGCATCTCTTGCTTTGCCGCGTTGGAATACGTGACAAAGCCACGGTCAAAGACATCGGAAGAGCCGGCAATATCGGTAAGGGCCGCGCTGATCATCCCGCCGGTACAGCTCTCGGCGGTTGCAACTTTCCAATTGAGCGCGCGGCAAAGAATAAGGGCCTGTTCAGCGTCGGACACTTTGAGTGTTACACAAACAGCGAATAGATAGACAGTATTGCGATCAGCGCGGCGGCCGCCATCGCACCCGCGACGACATCATCCAGCATAACACCCAAAGGTGTGTTCATGCGATCCGCTGTGCCAACAATGCTTGGCTTCTTGATGTCGAATATCCGAAACAACGCAAAACCAAGCACCAGTATCAGGATCGGCAATTGCGCACTGGGCGCCCAGCCAGACGACAGGGCAGCAGACACCGGTAACAGTGTGATCCACTGTCCGACAACTTCGTCTATTACGATCTCTCCCGGGTCGTGATTGGTTGCGCCGATGGTTTCTCTTGAGGTGGCCCACCAGCCCAGAAAAAAGATCAAAGCCGTTGCCAGGAGCAAAAGGGGAAATCCACCCATTGCATGCAACCCATAGGCAAATGGCAACGCAGCAATGCTGCCCCAAGTGCCCGGTGCGGTCGGCAAGTGGCCGACGAAAAAGAAGGTTGATATGGTTTTTGTCATCACCCCATGAGCGTAGCACCAGCCATTGCGGCAATACCTTCCTCTCTGCCTGTGAAGCCGAGTTTTTCTGAAGTTGTTGCTTTAACGTTAACACGTTCGGGGGAAATGCCGATAATTGTTGCCAATGAGTCACGCATCATTAGCGAATTTGGGCCGATTTTGGGCAATTCACAAATCAACGTAACATCAATGTTGTTAACAATGAATCCTCGTAGGGTTGCGCGCTCGACTGCTTTGCGCAGAAAAACATCTGACGCCACGCCTTTCCATTGCGGATCACTGGGCGGAAACCACTGGCCGATGTCTCCTTCGGCGATCGCCCCAAAAATGGCGTCCGTAACCGCATGCATGGCAACATCGGCATCGGAATGCCCAACCAGACCGTGACTGTGCGGCACCTTGATGCCGCACAAAACCACATGATCGCCGGGACCGAACCTGTGCACGTCAAACCCGTTTCCGCATCGAATATCCATGTGTCGGTCCATATAATTCATCGCCAGTGCAAAGTCTGCTGCGACGGTAAGTTTGATATTGGTATCGTCGCCGATGACCGGCGTGACCGCAAGCCCGGCAGTGACCGCGACCGCGACGTCATCATCGGCGGGGCCTGCGTGGTTTGCATGAGCGCGTGTGATATCCGCCCTGAGGAAAACCTGTGGCGTCTGCGCCCGCCAGATCGTGTTACGCGGCAAAGCGGTGACTGCGGTTTCATGCTCTACTTGCCAGGCAGCATCTGTCAACGGCAGCGCCAGAAACGCCGCGCCGGATTTTGTAGCCTGATCCAGAACCCTGTCCACGGCGTCAACCGATACAAGAGGCCGAGCCGCGTCGTGTATTGCAACATATTCACCAGTTGCCGCCAAAAGCCCGTTTCGAACCGAGCCGCTTCGCGTGTCTGACCCAAAAGCCGGTGGCTGTAGTCTGGGATCATCAAGCGGAGCGACAGCGGCATCATAAAGCCGCTGGTCGTGTTTGTTGATGACAACGATAATCTCGGTAATCCGCGTGCACGCGAGCAGTGCACGTATGGTATGGCGCAGAACCGGCTGGCCACACAGCGCAAGGTATTGTTTGGGCGTGGTGCTGCCCATTCGGGTGCCGCGTCCGGCGGCGACTATTATAGCTGTGACTGTCATTGGGTTGGTTTAACGATTCGACGGTCCGGATTAAAGGGTCCGTTTATCAATTCTTCGACTTGTACATGCCCGGGAACTAAATTAGACGAGAGAGATGCTCAAGGATTAATCACCGTGTCTATTATGATTGAAAAACAGGCAATAGATCCTCCGGTTATGTTGTCGCCATTGGCCGGGATTACCGACCTGCCATTTCGCAATCTGGTGTCAGGCTTTGGCGCTGGATTGGTCGTGTCGGAAATGGTGGCAAGCCATGAAATGGTGCAGGCCAAACCATCGACACGGGCCCGGGCCGAATTGGGATTCGGATCCAGCAATACATCCGTTCAAATTGCCGGCAAGGACACACACTGGATGCGCGAATGCGCTCGCATGTGTCAGGACAACGGCGCCAAAATTCTGGATATCAATATGGGCTGTCCTGCCAAAAAAGTCACCAATGGCTATTCCGGTTCCGCCCTGATGAAAGATCTTGATCACGCGGTCTCGTTGATCGAGGCCGTCGTCGAAGCGGTTCAGGTACCGGTGACGCTAAAAACACGGCTTGGCTGGGACGACGATCTGTTGAATGCGCCGGAATTGGCGCGGCGTGCGGAAAATGCTGGCGTCAAAATGATCACAATTCACGGACGAACGCGGTGTCAGTTTTACAAGGGACGTGCCGACTGGCAGGCGATTGCGGCTGTAAAGGATGCTGTATCGGTGCCGGTTATAGCGAATGGCGACATTGTTGACACCGACAGCGCGGCTCAGGCTTTGGCCCAGTCCGGCGCGGACGGTGTGATGATCGGGCGCGGCGCACAGGGCAAGCCTTGGTTGCTGGCCCAAGTGGCGGCGGATTTGTTTGGCGCACCGCGTCCCACAATTCCCACGGGGGATCAATTGATCCAAATGATTACAGAGCACTATACCTCTATGGTGGCGTTTTATGGCGATCGCTTGGGCAACCGAAACGCGCGCAAGCATCTTGGGTGGTACATGGATGATATGAACACTGACCCAAAACTGCGCAAGGCAATCCAAACCGAAAAAGACAGCAACATGGTATTGAAACTTATTGCGGAATTGCCGGCGGAGACTGCCATCCACAAAGACATCCACAAAGACATCCACAGACAGGCAATGCGCGCGTGTACGCCATGAGCGGCCCTGATCTGACCCTGGTCTGGAATACGCTGCCATTTCCGGCCTTGCTGTTGAACAGTGACAAAAGTTTAACCGAAGCAAATAGCGCTGCAGAACAGTTTTTAGCAGCATCCGAGCGTATGATCATAAACCGTGGCCTAGAGTATCTATTGGGCGAGGACTCTATTATTCTGGCGACGCTGTCACAGGCCATCGCCGACAAGTCGTCGGTCACACAATATGGTGTAGAAGTGACGCGTGCCGGTGCAAAACCGGTCATGTGCAACGTCTCGGTTACATTCCTGTCGCCCGAACAGGGCACATTGCTGTTGATCATTCAACCCACCGGAGTGGCTCAGAAAATGAGAAAATCCCTGACCCATCTGACCGCAGCACGGTCGGTGACGGCTATGGCGGGAATGCTGGCACATGAAATTCGCAACCCCCTGGCCGGCATTTCGGGGGCTGCTCAACTGTTGGCCATGAATGCGTCCGAACAGGATCTGGAACTGACGGAAATGATCAGCCAAGAAGCCAAACGCATTGGCGATTTGGTGGATCGGGTTGAACATTTCGGCGATCAACGCCCCACGGAACGCAAGCCGGTCAACATTCACGATGTACTGGATCGGGCCTGTCGGGCGGCAAAGGCCGGGTTTGCCTCTCATGTTGGATTTGTTCTGGACTATGATCCATCCTTGCCGGACGTCGCCGGTGATCCAGACCAATTGTTGCAAGTTTTTCAAAACCTTATCAAGAATTCTGCCGAATCCATAGACAGCACGCGCGGCGTTGTGAAAATCCGGACATCCTATAATTCGGGCATGAAGCTTGCCGTTACCGGCAACTTGACCCAGAACCTTCCGATCCAGATCGATGTCATTGACAATGGGCGCGGCATCCCCAAGAGCTTGATTACAGATGTTTTTGATCCGTTCGTGTCCAGCAAGGCGAACGGAACCGGGCTGGGATTGTCGCTTGTGTCAAAAATTGTCGCCGGGCATGGCGGATTAATTGAATGTAGCAGCGAACAAGGCAAGACCCGATTTTGCGTTCGCTTGCCGGTCTGGCGAAACCCCAAGGAGTTGCTCTAATGGATGGTACTGTATTGGTCGCGGATGACGATCGCACGATCCGCACGGTTCTAACACAAGCCTTGACGCGGGCCGGTTGCAAGGTTCGTTCCACCGGGAGTGCGTCGACCCTGTGGCGCTGGATCGAAGAGGGCGAGGGCAACGCGGTGGTGTCGGACGTCATGATGCCAGACGGCAATGGTCTGGAAATGCTGCCGGCAATCAAACGCAAACGGCCCGATCTGCCGGTTATTGTCATCTCGGCCCAGAATACGGTCATGACCGCAATCAAGGCCTCTGAAGTTGGGGCATTTGATTATTTGCCCAAACCATTCGATCTTAGGGAATTGCTCTCCAAGGTGAACAAGGCCTTGCTGCAAACGGCGATGCCGCTGCATCATGATACTGTGGCCTCGGACAAAGGCCAAAACCTGCCGCTGGTCGGCAGTTCTCCGGTAATGCAGGACGTTTATCGCTTTTTGGCGCGGGTTTTGAATACGGACCTCAATGTACTGATCACCGGCGAGAGCGGCACTGGCAAGAGCCTGTTGGCCAAGACGTTGCACGATCTGGGGCATCGGTCGCATGAAAGTTTTGTGGCCATTTCAGCCCCAACGTCTACACCCACTAGTCTGGAAGCTGTAATTCTGGGCGATGAGGCGGACGGCGCCTCTGATACGGCACCCCTGAATGCAACGCTCTATCTCGACGAGATCGCCGAGATGACCGCCGAGAGCCAGCGCCGACTTTTGGATTTGTTGCAATCCCAAGGGGTTAGAGCAAAGAATTACCGTATTATTTCATCGACGCGACAGGACCTGGTTAATCTGGTCAATGAGGGTATTTTTCGCGAAGATCTGTTTTACCGTCTGAATGTGATGCCGGTGTCCTTGCCACCCTTGCGTGACAGGCTGGATGATATCGCCGATTTGACGCAGCTGTTTTTGCGCCGCGCCGCTGAACAGGGCATGCCGAACAAAACTATTTCCAAGGACGGATTGGAAAAAATGCGTTTGGTACTCTGGGCCGGAAATGTCCGCGAGTTGGAAAATTTCACCCGTCAACTGGTGGTACTGTCTCCGTACGAAGAGGTCTCGGGCGAGATTGTTGAAGGCATGTTGAGCCAACTTCCCAAAATTGTGTCCGACACCGAACCCATGCGGGGCGAAAAGCTTTCTTCTGCCGTCGAAGCCCATATTCAGCGGTATTTTGATCAGCACGGCGAGTCCCTGCCACCGCCGGGTCTTTACAATCGCATCCTGAAGGAGGTCGAGCTGCCGCTGATTGCCTTGACACTGTCGGCAACCCGAGGAAATCAGATCAAAGCTGCGGAACTCTTAGGGTTGAACAGAAATACATTGCGAAAGAAGATCGGAATGCTCGATATTCAGGTGACAAGGACTAAGAAATTGATGTAAAGTTGCCACAGTAGGTGTAGCGGTAACGAAACGAGTCGAGAAATTGAAGAGATTTCGTATTAACTCGACCTTGGCGGCGTTGAATAAATGGCGCAAAAGGCGCAGCGTTAGCACAGGTTTTGCCATAGGACTGTTTGTTCTAGGACCCGTTCTGGTGCTGATCACATATTTGGCGTTGGGGCCGTTCAACCTCTCGTCTTCCTCGGTAATTTTGCGTCTGATTGTTCTGCTGGATCTGGTGTATGTTCTGGTGGTAACTGCGGCGGTTTCTCAACGAATATTCAGCATTGTTGCGGCACGACGTGCGCAATCTGCGGGATCACGGCTACATTCACGCCTTAGTGCTGTGTTTGCATTTGTCGCGTTGTTGCCAACGGTTCTGGTCGCTATATTTGCCACTATTACACTGAATATAGGCCTTGAGGGCTGGTTTTCGGAGCGCGTGCGCGACGTGGTCGGCGCGTCGCTGTCAGCGGCCGAGGCCTATGAGGGCGAGCAGCGAAACGATCTGATTAGTGATCTGAGGTTGATGAGTAACTTTATCAACCAGCAAAAAGACACCGGCAACCGCATACTTGACGCCGATTTGGTCCAAACCTTGGCCCAAGTGCAACCCTTGGTCCAACGGGGCCTCAAGGAGGCCTATGTGATCGACGGTGCCGGTACTATCAAGGCGCGCGGCGAACGCAGTTATCTTTTTGATTTTGAGCAACCAAGCCAGGAGAGTATCAACCAAAGCCATGATAATCCTATGATTTTTCAGGATTGGGACAATAACGAGTTTCGCGCATTGATGCCGCTGACCGCTTTTGTGGACCGGTATCTCTATATTTCGCGGACGGTGGACGGGGATATTCTGGGACTGCTGGATGACACCAAACAAACCGTAGCTGTGTACAATCAGATGGAAAACGAACGCGGCCGGGTTCTGTTCGAGCTGGCGCTTTTGTATCTGGGGTTTGCTGTCATCGTCATCTTGTCCGCGATCTGGATTGGTCTGGTCTTTGCCGAGCGATTGTCTCGACCTGTTGGGCGGTTGGCCGGTGCGGTGCAACGGGTGGGGGCCGGTGATCTGGATGTGCGCGTTCAGGAAGAAGAGAGCGATGACGAGATCGCCATGCTGGGGCGCGTTTTTAACCGGATGACACGACAGGTCAAAAAACAACGCGATGATTTGGTCAATGCCCACGAGCAAACAGACAGCCGACGTCGCTTGTTTGACAGTGTTTTGTCGGGCGTCACCGCCGGTGTTATTGGATTGAACCCCAAAGGCGAGGTCGAAGTGCTGAACATGGCGGCGGCCCGATTGTTGTCCATTGAGAGAGCGGACTCGATTGGACTGACTTTGGAATATTTGGTTCCGGAGTTTTCCGGTCTTTACAGTAGATTAAAGCTAAAATCTAATGCTTCACATCAAGAAGAGATCAGCCTGACCCGTGCCGGCAGTGCCGAAGTGTTGCTGGTGCGTATAGCAAGCCGTGTCAACGAAGACGAGGTTTTGGAAGGCTATGTTGTGACCTTTGACGATGTGACCGATTTGCTATCGGCGCAACGTATGGCAGCCTGGGGAGATGTCGCGCGGCGAATTGCGCATGAAATTAAAAACCCATTAACGCCGATCCAATTGTCTGCGGAACGGGTTAAACGCAAATTTACACCTATGTTGGGCGAACACGGCAGCGATTTGGCGGCCTATGTCGACGTTATTATACGCCAAACCAACGACTTGCGCCGAATTGTTGACGAGTTCTCTAAATTCGCCCGCATGCCCGAACCGGTCCGCAAAACCACTGACTTGACCCAATTGGTCAAGGATGCAGTGTTGCTGCAACGAACCGCCAACGTTGATGTGGCGTTTAACCTGTCCGGGGATGATGTGCCGATTTTCGGCGAGTTGGATGCCACGATGATCTCGCAGGCGCTGACAAATCTGATCAAAAACTCGGGTGAAGCCATTGATAGCTATATAAAAAAATACCCCGACACACCAATTGAACCAGAAATTCGCGTTATCATAAGCCAGGATGACGGCAGCACAACAATACAGATACAGGACAACGGTATCGGATTGCCAGCCACCCAACGGTCGCGATTATTCGAACCCTATGTTACACACCGCGAAAGCGGCACAGGACTTGGGTTGTCGATCGTCAAAAAAATAATAGAAGAGCACGGCGGAACGCTGGAACTCTTGGATGCGCCACTATTTGGTAACTCCGAGATTTTTGGCGCCGAGGCCTGCATAACCTTAAACAATACATTCATCGCACAAGCCATTGAGAACAATGTGGCAGCGGTTTAAAACAGGAGCAGAGAAATGGGCGATATACTAATTGTTGACGACGAAAAAGACATCCGGGAACTGATCTCGGATATTTTGGTGGACGAAGGTTACACCACGCGTCTGGCAGCAAATTCAGACACATGTTATGCCGCAATAAATGATGATCCGCCGGATTTGGTTATTCTGGATATTTGGCTCAAAGAGAGCCAACACGACGGGATCGACATCCTCAAAAATGTTCGGCGCGATAACCCCGACATCCCGATCGTTATTATCTCGGGCCATGGCAATATCGAAATCGCAGTGGCGGCTATCAAACAAGGCGCTTATGATTTTATAGAAAAGCCCTTTAATATTGACCAGTTAATGGTGGTTATTGGACGGGCGATGGAGACGTCGCGTTTGCGGCGCGAAAATGCATCACTGCGGGTTCGCGATGTGACTAACTCGGTCATGATCGGTGAAAGTGGCCCATTCAAAAACCTGTACGGGCAGTTGGAAAAGGTCACGCACAGCAATGGTCGCGTGATGTTGACCGGACCGTCGGGCAGCGGCAAAGAGGTCGCAGCGCGGTTCATTCACAGTAATTCCAACCGGGCGGACGCACCGTTTGTTGTGGTAAATTCCGCGTCGATAGAACCTGATCGGATGGAAGATGTTCTGTTTGGCAGCACCAATGCCGAATGGGGGCACGAGCCGGGATTGCTGGAACAGGCCCACGGCGGCATTCTGTTCTTTGACGAAATATCGGACATGCCATTGGGCACCCAGTCTAAAATCCTGCGGGTTTTGGTCGACCAACAATTCACCCGCGTTGGCGGTACAGACACAGTGCGTGTTGATGCCCGCGTCATCTCGGCGACGAATAAGAACCTGTTGACGGAAATCTCTGCCGGACGGTTTCGCGAGGAACTTTTCCACCGCTTGAACGTGGTACCGATCCCGGTTCCATCACTGGAGGCGCGCAGGGACGACTTGCCGATGCTAGCGGAGCATTTTCTGATCGAAGCAAATAAAACCCAAGGCCTGCCATTGCGCACGCTGGCGGACGAGGCAGCGGCGCTGCTGCAAACCATGTCCTGGCCCGGAAACATTCGGCAATTGCGCAATATGATGGAACGTATTCTAATTCTCGGGTCCGAAACCGGGGAAATTTCTGTTGAAGAGTTACCGTCTGCAGTCGGCGAGGCCGGCGAAGGCGATGGCTCGTTCAGCACCCAGTTCGCATCCATGCCACTGCGCGAAGCCCGGGAATTGTTTGAACGGGAGTATTTGATGGCACAGATCAACCGATTTGGCGGCAATATATCAAAAACGGCGAATTTCGTCGGAATGGAACGGTCTGCACTGCATCGCAAGCTGAAAACACTGAATGTTGTGACAACAAACCGTGCTGGAACACGTATTGCCGAACTGGACCCGGTTGAGTTGGATTGAACTGTGCAATTGACCCAAAGCACCGAATTTGCCACAACGTCGGACTGGTGTAGAGTAGAACACCGGCTATTCAGGAGCCAGTTATGAAAGTCATCATCTGCGGTGCAGGCCAGGTTGGGTGGCAAATTGCGCGTCATTTATCCTCGGAAAACAATGATGTGACGGTTGTTGATAACAATCCAGAGCTGATCGCGCGGGCTACAGATACACTGGACGTGAGCGGCGTTACCGGATTTGCATCCTATCCAAACATTCTGGAACAGGCCGGTGCCAAGGACGCGGATATGATTATCGCTGCGACGTTTTCTGACGAAGTGAATATGGTGACCTGTCAGATTGCCCACTCAGTATTTTCAATCCCTCGGAAAATCGCGCGACTACGGGCGCAATCCTATCTCGATGTGATTTATTCCGATTTGTATCAACGCGATCATTTGCCGATTGATGTCGTGATTTCGCCCGAACAAGAGGTCGCGGATGCTGCTGTACAGCAGTTGGCGTCGCCTGCAACGTTCGAAACCGAACCGTTTTTCGGCGGCGGTGTGCATTTGATCGGGATTACGGTTGGCGAAAACTGCGCCGTTTTGGCGACCCAACTACGCCAGCTGTCAGAACTGTTTTCGACGTTGCGCGCGATTATCGTCGGCATCCGTCGGGCCGGTGTTTTGTTTGTCCCCAAGGCAGACGATGAATTGATAGATGGAGACCAGATATATGTCTGTACTCACAACCAGGACCTGTCGCGCACGCTCGAAATTTTTGGCAAGAAGGCCAAGAAACAAGAGCGGGTGATCATTGTCGGGGGTGGCAATGTCGGGCTGCGTGTGGCCCAAGCTCTGGAAAACGGCCAGACCAGAATGCGCGCCAAGGTCATTGAGCGCAATCGCGCCTGCGCTGAAAATGCAGCGGATGTTCTGGAGCGAACGGTTGTTTTGCACGGCGACGGGCTGGACATGGACCTGATGGAAGAGGCCAATTTACAAAGCACCGATGCGCTGTTGGCGGTGACGGATGATGACAAGACCAACTTGTTGGCCTGCGCGCGGGCCAAGGCTGCGGGCTGTCCTATGGTGGTTGCACTGATTAACGATCCGTCCCTGACAACGTTGAAAGAAACTCTGGGCATCGACGTCTTTATCAATCCGCGCGCCACAACTGTTTCGTCTATTTTACGGCATATTCGCCATGGTCGTGTGCGGTCGGTATATTCGGTCGGTGACGCCGAAGCAGAGGTGATCGAGGCACAAGTCATGTCCACATCGCCGATTGCCGGAAAACGTATCCGCGATATTGATTTCCCAGCCGGAACCCTGATCGGCAGTATTAAAAAGGGCGAAGACATTTTGCGCCCCAGTGGAAATACAAAAATTGAAGAGGGCGATCTGGTGGTTATTTTTGCGCTGTCGGATGTCATTCCAGAGGTCGAACGCCTGTTTCAGGTGAACATCGACTTTTTCTAATGCTGGCACGGCTTTTCACAACTCAACCGTTATTCGTCGTTGCTATGGGTCTTTCTGCGCTGTTTATGTACGCGCCGATGTTTGTGGCTGCATCCCAAGAAAACTGGCTGGTTGCCCGGACCTTTTTTTATTACGCGACATTCTTTGTAATTTTGTCCGGAATACTGGCAGTCCCGTTTCTGGGCCGTAAAAAACGTCGGACTGCGGTTGAATATCTGGTGGGTGTTTTTGCGATCCTGGTGGTATTGCCTGCTATGATGGCTTTGCCGGTTCATGCGCTTGTTGGTCATTTGACCTTCTTTCAAACCTATTTCGAGATGTTGTCATGTCTGACCACAACTGGCGCCAGCCTGTTGGACGATCCAGCGTCCATCGATGGCGCAATCCATTTCTGGCGGGCGTTGGTTGGATGGTTGGGGGGCTATCTGATGTTGGTTGTGGCTCTGTCGATTTTCGCGCCGCTGAACATCGGTGGTTTCGAGATTTATTCCAGCAAAGGCAGTTCCGACAAGCGACTGGATTTCATCGTCACCGCAGATACAGGGGCGCGTGTGGCAAATTTCGCCAACAAGATCGCGCCAATCTACATCACACTGACCGCGGTTCTGGCAGTTTGTCTGGTTTTGTCAGGGCAAGCGCCTATGGTCGCGGCAGTCCACGCAATGGCAGTTCTTTCAACCAGCGGGATATCCGCTGTTGACGGGTTGCCAAGTGCCGGCGGCGGATTCGTCGCCGAGTTTGTCATGCTGCTGTTCATGCTGTTTGCCGTATCACGTTACACAATGCTGCAAGACAAGGATGGCCGGGGGTGGAAGAGTTTTCGGCGCGATAAAGAGGTGAATATTGCTATGATCTGTATTGTGGTCATTCCCATGTTGCTGTTTTTGCGCCATTGGACCGCTACCTTTGAGATCGAGGCGTATCAGGACGGATATGCCGCGATGGCGTCGCTGTGGGGGGGCGTGTTCACGGTGCTGTCGTTTCTGACCACAACCGGTTTCGAAAGTAAATCCTGGAGCGCATCGCAAATGTGGTCCGGGCTAGAGACCCCGGGAATTATCTTTATGGGCTTGGCCATTATGGGTGGCGGGGTGGCAACAACCGCTGGTGGCATCAAATTGTTGCGGGTCTATGTTTTGTACAAACACGGGATGCGCGAGTTGGAAAAGCTGCGCTATCCCAGTTCAGTTGGCGGATCGGGTAAAAAAATCCGGGCAATGCGAAAGGACGGGGCCTATATTGCCTGGGTCACGCTGATGCTCTTTGTTTTGTCGATCGGGATCGTCATGTTGACCTTGTCGGCAACCGGCATTTCGTTTGAAGATAGCCTTGCGCTGGCGATTGCCGGGCTGTCGACGACGGGGCCGCTTTTGGCAATTTCATCGGATACCGGTCTGAGCTACTCCGAGATTTCGGACGCCTCCAAGGTCGTACTATGCGTCGCAATGATTCTTGGCAGACTAGAAGCATTGGCAGTTATTGCGCTCATGAATGCCAGCCTTTGGCAAAAATAGCCAAAAAATCGCTACATCAAATGGAAAACACATGGTTTCTTCTGGATTATCCGCAGTCTCGACGCCATATTGGCCACATAAAACAAAAACCCTGCGGAAACCGCAGCAATGAGAAAGCTTGATCAATGGCTGCCGATAGACAAAACCTTCAGGACGCGTTCCTTAACAATGTGCGCAAGTCCAAAATATCTGTCACAATATTCTTGGTAAATGGCGTAAAACTGCAAGGTGTTATTACCTGGTTTGATAATTTCTGTGTATTGTTACGCCGGGATGGACAGTCTCAACTTGTTTACAAACACGCTATTTCCACCATTATGCCAGCACAGCCGGTGCTGTTGTATGATGGCGAGGAGGACACGTCATCGGAATGATGCGTGCCTGCGTAATCCACCCCGACATAGCGCAATCACAGACCCGACGAACCCCTGACCATTCCTTGGCAGAGGCGATTTCGCTTGCGAATGCGTTGGATCTGGACATCCGGTTCAGCGATATCGCCAAGCTGCGCAAGGTGCAGGTGGGAAAATTGTTTGGCAAAGGCAAGCTGGAAGAGTTCGCCGCACGGATAGTTGCCGAGGACGTCGAGCTGTTGATAATTGACGGGCCGGTGTCGCCCATTCAACAGCGCAACCTCGAAGAGCACCTGAAAATAAAGGTTCTGGACCGCACCGGGCTTATCCTTGAAATTTTCGCTGATCGGGCCGCTACCCGCGAAGGTGTATTGCAAGTTGATCTGGCTGCGCTGAATTATCAAAAATCCCGACTGGTGCGCAGTTGGACCCACCTGGAGCGGCAACGCGGTGGTCTGAGTTTTGTTGGCGGTGCCGGTGAAACCCAAATTGAATCGGATCGCCGCGCTATTGATGACGCTATTGTGCGGCTCAAACGCCAACTGGCCAAAGTGGTTAAAACCCGAACGCTGCACCGCGCATCCCGAGCCAAGGTTCCCTATCCGATCGTAGCGCTTGTCGGCTATACTAACGCCGGGAAATCTACGATATTCAATCATATGACCGGCGCCAATGTTTTTGCCGAAGATATGTTGTTTGCCACACTGGACCCGACAATGCGGGCGATAAAACTGCCATCGGGGCGCGACATTATTCTGTCTGACACTGTTGGGTTCATTTCTGACCTGCCAACACAGTTGATCGCGGCCTTTCGTGCAACATTGGAAGAGGTGTTGGATGCCGATCTGATTTTGCATGTGCGTGACATTTCCCATTCGGAAACCGAGGAACAATCCGAGGATGTTTTTGGAATTCTGGATGAATTGGGTGTGACGCCAGACAACAAGCGCTTTCTCGAGGTTTGGAACAAGATTGATAATCTGTCCCAAGATCGTTTGGACAATGTGACGACTGTTGCTGATCGTACCGATAGCATCGTCGCAATTTCCGCGCTGAGCGGTGCCGGAATTGAGACATTGTTGGATACGATTGAGGTGTCTCTGGAAGAGAAAACAACCACAGAAACCGTCAAATTGGCGTTCGCCGAAGGCCGCAGACGTGCCTGGTTGTTTGAAAAGAATGTCGTGGACCACGAAAAACTGATCGATATCGGTTACGAAGTCACCGTCACCTGGACTGATAAACAAGCGGCCCAATTCGCCAAATACCAAAGCTGACACCGGCTCTGTTCGGCGGGCCGACGGTATTATTTCACGGTTGTGGGTTCCAGCCGTGAAATACCAACAGCCCCGCCTCGTGCAAGCTCCAGATCCAGCGACATTGGTATATATTCACCCCGCCGCCAAAGCTGTGCCAGATCATCATAATGTCGCGACAGGAAATGACCCGATTGACCGGTTGAAATCATATAGACCGAGCTGTCTAGATCAGAAAAATCAATCACAGCCCGATAGGCAGCGGCGTGGATATTGGCGTAGGGCGTGTCACCCATGCCCAAAGTGCGTGCACGCATCAGCGTATTGTCCCCGCCAGAGGATTCCTGGCGTATGTTGGTCAGCCAGTTGATAACCGGGATTTTACCCAGAACCTCGTGATCGTGCCGCGCCTGATGGGCCTGTCCCCAACGCCACGAGTTGATCCGGTCCCCGTATTTTTCGGTCAGCTCCAGAATGGCCGCATCCAGTGACACGGCTGCGACATCGGTACAGGTTTCTTTGCGTGTTGAGCGCAGTGTATCGCACCAACGTGACGCACCATCGATGTCGCGGTAGACCCGCTCGATAAACACCGGGTCAGGGTTGGGAAATTTGCTGGTCAGTGGCCCCAGATCATCTTCTGTCAGGCGCAACTGCAAATGCCGCAACCATGCGGCATAAATCAGCGGCTCGGGCATATGCTTATCCATCTCTCCGGTCCAACTGGCCAACATGTCCAACGCGATCTGGCGCTGACGTAACGGTGTCCCTGACGGGGCCGGGTCGGTGGTGAACCAAAGCTCTCTGCCGATCAGCGGCAACAATGCCCGCGCCGAAAAAGACACCGTATCTAATTGGGCTTGGATAAAGCTCTCTCTGGTGTGGACTTCGCGCTCGTTGAGCAGTTTTTCCAACCGCTGGATACGTTGTGTGTCGCCCCAGTTGAAGGAAACGTGATCGGGAAAGGGCGCATCTGTGGTTTTGTTGTTGGTATTGGCAATTATGCCGCTTTTGGGGTTGATCGACCGGATGTTGCTGGCAAATGGTTTGAACCCTTGCCAGCGGTTTTTCTGCAACCAGCCTTGTGACGGGATACGGCCCTGTGATCCGTGGAACTTGCTGCGGTCGGGAACCTGACCGGCAAGCTGAAACGCAATTGTGTTTTTGTCTACCAGAACGATATTTTGCGACGGCGCCTTGAACTTGGATATTGCCTCGAGGGCTTCGGGTACGGACTGTGCCACTTGCGATTCTAATGCCGCTGTCATGGAGGTGTCTTTGGGTGCGAGTGCGGTCCAACCCAGACTGACAACATGGCCAATGGGGGTGATTGTCTTCAGCTCGAACTGATCTGATGGAATAACCGGGCCATTCTCGGTCCAACGCAGGGTCAATGTGCGCGTTGTCTGACCCTTGATACCCAGCAAGACCCTGCGCTCGCGAAAGGGTTTATACCCGTCCGGCGTTAGATATTGTGTGGGATCATCTGGGTTCAGCTGTTCAATAAACAAATCCTGATCATCCATATTGGAGGATGTCAGTCCCCAAGCCAATGACGGGTTTCGACCAACAAATACGGCTGGAATACCGGGCAATGTCCCACCGATTACGCCGCCGCCCGATAATTCCAAACGCGCCAACATGAACGACCCCGGTGCCGTCAGTCCAAGGTGAGGATCATTTGCCAGCAAAGGCGCCGCCGCCGCCGCGCGATCAGCAGAGACGGCAAATATATTTGAGGCGCCAGCCAAGCCAAGCGGTTGAACCGGCGACAGGGCCGGTTGGTTTTGCCCAGCCACACGAAACGCCGGTCGAACCGTTGGAAACAGTTCGGTATATTCAGGCAGCGCCAAAAAGCCGCTGTTGGGTGCGTCAGGCAGGATATCCTTGGTCTTGCTCGCGCCAACGGCCAACGAGATCTGAGCGCGCGTGATTTCGTGACGGAACTGATTGCTGAGCTTTAGCCCCATCAGCTTCAGGATTGCGATACTGTCTGCAGGGGTCCAAGGCGCAATTTCGGGCCGAAACAGAAAAAACTCGGGGGCGCCACGGCCCATGGCCTGTGCGTCTACAGTTTTTAACCAGGAATTGACGCCGTTCGAATAGGCCTTCAACGCAGAAAGGGTTTCCGGTGACTGGTCTTTGACAGCGGCGAGTGACAGATTGTACAGGTCCAGTCTGCGGATAAAATCGTCGATTTGGACAGTCGTCTCGCCAAACAATTCTGACAGACGACCTTGGGCCGTGCGGCGCGACATGGTCATTTGCCAGAGCCGGTCCTGTGCGTGGGCAAAGCCAAGTCCAAAATAGACGTCGTCGTTTGTCGCGCCAACAATATGCGGCACGCTGTGAACATCGCGGATAATTTCGACAGGCGCTGACAGCCCATCAAACCGATAAGACGCAGAATAGTCGGGCAGGGACCGCGACGCAAAATAATAGACCAGAACACCCAACAGTATGGCAAGGCAGGTCAGAACTACAAATAGTCCCATCAACCAGCGAAATACGGACGCCATCGAACTCTCCAATATTGACTGGCTCGGCATAGCAGTCCATGTCTATCCTGACAACGACCCGCAGAATAAAAAGGATGCTCAAATGACGAAAACTGCATTTATTGGACTTGGTGTCATGGGTTATCCCATGGCTGGACATCTTAGGTCCAAGGGCCATGAGGTTGCCGTCTATAACAGAACAACCGCCAAGGCCGAAGCCTGGGCCGCAAAACATGGTGGACGCATTGCTCTGACACCGGCAGCAGCAGCCCAAGGTGCGGATATCGTATTTTGCTGCGTCGGCAATGACGACGATCTGCGCAGCGTGACAACCGGTGCTGACGGCGCGTTTGCGTCCATGCATGCGGGGGCGGTTTTTGTCGATCACACGACAGCCTCTGCCGAAGTGGCGCGCGAACTATCCCAAGTGGCAGCAGACACAGGCATCGGTTTTATCGACGCCCCGGTTTCGGGTGGTCAGGCAGGGGCAGAAAACGGCGTGTTAACCGTGATGTGCGGCGGCAAAGCGGCGGACTATGCCAAGGTAGAGGCCGAAATAATGTGTTTTGCGCAGGCCAGCCGCCTGATGGGGCCCGTAGGATCCGGGCAATTGACGAAAATGGTGAACCAGATTTGCATCGCCGGCTTGGTACAAGGGCTGGCAGAAGGCCTGGCATTTGCGCAAAAGGCTGGCTTGGATGGCAAAGCCGTGGTTGACGTGATTTCCAAAGGCGCCGCCGGCAGCTGGCAGATGGCCAACCGTGGCCATACCATGTTGGACGATCAGTTTGAATTCGGGTTCGCCGTGGACTGGATGCGCAAAGATTTGAGCATTTGTCTGGAAGAGGCTGCGCGCAATGGTGCCACTTTGGATGTCGCGCGCTTGGTAGATGGCTATTACGGTGAAATTCAGGAAATGGGTGGTCGTCGGTGGGATACATCCAGCCTGATGCGCCGTTTAAGTCAATAGAAACTCTGGCCCGTGCGGGTCTTTTCCTAGCGGCGCAAATCCGCTAGAGAACAGGCGCAACAACAAGGAAATGCTATGACCGTCATTTTTGATCCAGCCCGTCCGCTAAAAATTGCCCCGTCGATCTTGTCGGCAGATTTTGCACGATTAGGGCAAGAAATAGCCGACGTCGAAGCACAGGGTGCAGACTGGATCCACGTCGATCCTATGGACGGTCACTTTGTCCCGAACCTGACAATTGGCCCCAATGTCGTCGCGGCGATCCGCCCGCATGTAACAACGGTCATGGATGTGCATCTGATGATTGCACCGGCTGATCCCTATCTGGAAGCATTTGCAAAGGCCGGGTCGGATGTCTTGACCGTTCATGCCGAGGCAAGCCCGCATCTGGATCGGTCGTTACAGGCCATTCGCGGCTTTGGCTGCAAGGCCGGAGTTGCGTTGAATATCACGACGCCCTTGTCGGTCATTGAATATTGTCTAGACAAGATCGATTTGATCCTGGTGATGACGATTAACCCAGGATTTGGTGGTCAGAAATTCACCCATTCGGTCGTCGACAAGGTTGCAGCCGCCCGAAAAATGATCGGTGACCGGCCAATCTGGCTAGAGGTCGACGGTGGTGTTGACCCAAGCACAGCACCTTTGTGCCGTCAGGCTGGATCGGATGTGATGGTAGCAGGATCGGCCGTATTCAAAGGCGGAACACCTGCGGACTATGGTCGGAACATGGCC
The DNA here is from genome assembly GCA_964196455.1 of uncultured Myxococcota bacterium. Taxonomy (GTDB): domain Bacteria; phylum Pseudomonadota; class Alphaproteobacteria; order Rhodobacterales; family Rhodobacteraceae; genus Amylibacter. The sequence goes on from CAXMUJ010000178.1 coordinate 20,854, forward strand.
GCTATTCGCAAATCATGTGACGGATAGGTTGAAAAAATGTGAAAAGGCGCCTGAAATTCAATCAAGCGCCTTTTATCGTTGGATTTGAACTTGGCGTACCGACTAGCGAACAATGCGAGAGTACTTTGATCCCTCGATTGACGCACCTGCCAGCAGGCCTTTCTGGCTAAAGACCACGGCGAAGACATCGTCTTTGTAAGTATTGCTGTCAATTGCGGCGGTTTCGCCGTTCTCGATCAGGGTGTATTCCAGATCAGCGCCCAGCGTCCAACCATCACGGCGACGGAATTTTGCCAGACGTTCGGGGGTCATAAAGAACAGGGCCGTGGCCATCCGTTGCAGGCCGATTTGAAATCCGAAAGATGCGGCGGCAACAGAATAATAATCGACAGGGGCCGAGCCGATGACCAGCGCACCTTCACCGTATGCGCCACCGACCATAAGGCCGCCTTTGGTCACTCTGGGAATAACCAACATACCGGCGGAGGTATTCACCAGATTTTGGGTGAAAGGCATCTGGGATTGCATCGAGTCAATCTGGGCCACGACGGCATTGTCAATCGCATTGCGGCTGCGGGCAAAACTTGGGGTTGCGACGGCCGTGGCACACGCGCCCGTGGCAATCAAAAGACTGCGTCTGGTCAATTTGTTCATGGTAAGCTCCTGTAAACTGCTGCCTATGTTCGGTCTATTGCCGATTTTGGCCTTATTTTACGGGAATCTATGAACAATGTCACGCTTTTCCGCTCGAAACAGCGAAACATCGCCCAACCGGTCAAGACTTCAGACAAAAGTTTCGATTTTTCGCGCGACTTCCAAAGCGTAGTAAGTCAGTACGCCATGACAACCGGCGCGCTTGAACGCCAGCAAGCTCTCCATCATTGCGCGATCACGATCAATCCAGCCGTTTTGGCCAGCGGCCTCTATCATCGCGTATTCACCCGAGACTTGATAGGCAAACGTCGGCACTGCGAAAGTGTCACGCACGCGGCGGCACATATCCAGATAGGGCATTCCCGGCTTGACCATGACCATATCTGCGCCTTCTTCCAGATCACGCGCCACCATGCGCAAGGCTTCGTCTGAATTGGCCGGATCGATTTGATAGGTCGCTTTGTCACCCGTCAACGCGCCGCCTGATCCGACCGCATCGCGAAAGGGGCCATAAAAGGCAGAGGCAAATTTGGACGAGTAGGCCATGATAGCAACGTTGGAAAAATCATTTTGTTCCAACGCATTGCGGATCACTGCTATCCTTCCGTCCATCATGTCCGACGGGCCGAGGATATCGGCACCGGCCGCGGCTTGTGCCAATGCTTGTTGTTCCAGAACCATTAGCGTTTCATCGTTCAGAATTTGCCCGTCGCGCACCAAACCGTCATGCCCGTCCGAGTTATACGGATCAAGCGCTACGTCGAGCATAATACCAATGTCCGGCACGGCCGCCTTGATGGCCCGTGTGGCGCGATTGACCAGATTGTCAGGATTTACCGCCTCGATCGCATCAGGCGTTTTCAACGCGCGATCAGTATAGGGAAACAACGCAATGACCGGAATTCCCGCATCTGCTGCATCTTGGGCCGCGGCAACCGCGGTATCTATTGAATACCGATTTACACCGGGCATAGAGGCTATCGGCTCCACGATCCCGGACCCGTCGCGGATAAAAATCGGCCAGATTAGGTCTTCGACACCCAAACGATTTTCGCGAACAAGATCGCGCATCCAGTCGGTTTGGCGCAACCGGCGCGGTCTGTTGATCGGGAATGGGGCACTTTTATAAATTGTCATGGGTCACTCTTGCTTTGCTTATAGTGGCTCTGCCCAAGTTTTCGCTGACAATCAAGAAAAAATCACTAGATTTATTGAATGGAACCTCCTGAATGAATGCGCTAGGTCTTGGGTTATGACTGCAGCAGACCTTATAACCCAACTGTTTCACACACGAAGTTTCGACAGTGTGTGGTATTGGCTTATGCTTGCTGTTTCATGGTCTTTGGCTACGTATTGGACTTTGGGCGTCGGTCATCACGAAGCGATGGAGGCCAGAAACAAAGGTGGTCGCCATCAGTCAGATTTTGAAGTCGTGGTTAATATTTATTGCCTCCGGTTGGCCGAGGGAATCGTTCAATTCGGAAACAGCGCAATGTTGATCGGCTCATTCTTGCTGGCGGTAGTGGCAACGATGGGGTTTTGGTTCGGAATGATGTTTATGCAGGGGTTGTTTTTGTTGGTATTTCCCTTGCTGATAGCCAACATTATGACTGTCGTCATTGCCAGACGCCAAGTCGCGACACCGTTGGTTGGCGACGATTTGATCAAACGGTACCGTCGTTTACGCCTTTTGAAACAAGGCTTTGGCGCGTTTTCGATATTTTGCACCAGTATTTGGGGCGCGTTGTCGTCACTGAGGTTACCATTAGGGTGAGCCGCGTCTTGAACCCCGCGCCAAGCTGAGCTAGGTCCCTGTCATGAACGACACCGCGCACCCATTCCGAAATTTCACTGTAGGCGGCGCTCCCGAAGGCTTCGATGCGCGCATTTTGGCAAGACATGTTGTGGCCAAAGCGGCGCCGATCGTGCATCTGGCGCGCGATGATGCTCGGCTGGATCAAACCGCCCGCGCATTGGCGTTTTTTGCTCCGGAAATTCCGGTCTTTGTCTTTCCGGCGTGGGATTGCGTGCCCTATGATCGGGTTTCGCCCAATGCTGCTGTTTCCGCGTCGCGTATGGCGACATTGGCGGCCTTTGCAACAGGTTTTGACCGGTCCTATATTCTGCTAACAACTGCACATGCTGCGATGCAGTACGTTCCGGCACGATCGGTTATGAAAGAGGCGTCGTTTGTTGCACTGGTCGGCCAACGTATCGACGAGGCAGCGCTTCGCAGCTATTTTACCAAGATGGGGTTTCAGCAAGCCCCCTCGGTGACCGAGCCCGGTGACTATGCCATCCGCGGCGGGTTGATAGACGTTTATCCACCGGGTGAAATCGGGCCGGTGCGGCTGGATCTGTTCGGCGATGTCCTGGACGGCGCCAGACGGTTTGATCCCGAAACCCAGAAAACCATTGAAAAACTTTCGCGGGTTGAATTTGCACCGGTATCCGAGGTGATCCTGGACGAGGCCTCGATCGAACGGTTTCGGACCAGCTATCGGCATGAATTCGGGGCCGCCGGATCGGACGATCCGCTGTATGAGAGTATTTCCGCAGGTCGAAAATACCAAGGTGTCGAACATTGGACCCCGTACTTTCACGAACGGTTGGAAACCCTGTTTGACTATGTGCCCGGTGTCACGCTGTTTATGGACGAACGCGTTGATCACGTTGTCCGCGCCCGCTGGGATGCTATCGAAGATCAATATGATGCAAGGCGTGAAGCCTTGGCCAATAAATCCCGTCTGGACAGTGTTTACAAACCCTGTGCGCCTGATGCGCTTTATATGGACGAGGATGCCTTTTTTCAGGCAACAGCAGGGCGTGAACGACGCAAGTTTTTGGTTCTGCCACAGGGGCAAGGGCCAGGCGTTCTGGATGCAGGCGGGCGCATTGGCCGAAATTTTGCCCCCGAACGGCAACAAGAGCAAATCAGCCTGTTTGGCTCTTTGGCGGATCATATCAAGGCCAAACGAAAGAAATCGCACGTCTTGATCGCATCGTTTTCCGAAGGTGCGCGCGAACGGCTGACCGGGTTGTTGACCGATCAGGGTGTCGAGGGCGTTGTGCCGATAAACAACTATGCCAAGGCAAACACCGACGCGGGCGGTCTGTCGCTGGCGGTGTGGGAATTGGAACATGGTTTTGAGACACCCGACCTTACTGTTATTTCGGAACAGGATGTTCTGGGAGATCGTTTGGTGCGGTCACCGCCCAAACGTCGCAAGGCTGAAAATTATCTGACCGAGGCCACCAGCCTGTCGGTGGGTGATCTGGCCGTTCATATCGATCACGGTGTTGGTCGTTTCAAAGGCTTGGAAACTGTCACGGCGGCCGGCGCACCGCATGATTGCATTCTTTTGGAATACGCCAACAAGGATCGTTTGTATCTGCCGGTGGTCAACATCGAGCTATTGTCTCGCTATGGCCATGAAGAGGGCATGTTGGACAGGCTGGGTGGCGGCGCGTGGCAGGCCAAAAAGGCCAAGCTCAAGCAGCGCATCCGCGATATTGCCGAGAAACTGATCCGGATTGCAGCTGAACGGGCGTTGCGGTCTGCGGAAATTCTGGAACCGCCACCAGACAGCTGGGACAAGTTTTGCGCTCGGTTTCCCTATACCGAAACCGATGACCAGTTGAACGCAATTGATGACGTGTTGGCCGATATGGCGTCGGGCCGCCCGATGGATCGTTTGGTCTGTGGTGATGTCGGTTTTGGTAAAACCGAAGTTGCATTGCGCGCGGCATTTGCCGCCGCTGCCAGCGGCACACAAGTGGCCGTGATCGCCCCCACAACCCTCTTGGCGCGCCAACACTTCAAATCATTTGAGGAGCGGTTCCGCGGCACCGGTCTGCGGGTTCGCCAGCTGTCACGGTTTGTGTCCGCCAAAAACGCCGAGGCCACCCGCAGGGGGATGTCCGACGGCGGTATCGAGATTGTCATTGGCACCCATGCCTTGTTGGCTCAAAGTGTGAAGTTCAAAAATTTGGGTCTGTTGGTGATCGACGAAGAACAGCGTTTTGGTGTTAGCCACAAAGAACAGCTAAAACGGCTGCGCACTGATGTGCATGTTCTGACATTGTCCGCGACCCCAATTCCAAGAACGTTGCAGATGTCGCTATCGGGCGTTCGCGAGCTGTCGCTGATCGGTACACCGCCCATAGACCGGTTGACCATTCGAACCTATGTCAGTGAATTTGACGCGGTAACCCTGCGCGAGGCGCTGTTGCGAGAACACTATCGTGGCGGGCAGAGTTTTTATGTTGTGCCGCGCGTGGCTGATCTGCCCGATATCGAAGATTTCCTGAAAACCCATGTGCCAGAGGTCAGTTTCGTGGTTGCGCATGGTCAGCTGGCAGCAGGTGATCTGGATCGACGGATAAATGCTTTTTATGACGGAAAATTTGACGTTCTGCTGGCAACAACGATTGTTGAGAGCGGGTTGGATATTCCGACTGCCAACACCATGATCATTCACCGGTCCGACATGTTCGGACTGGCGCAGTTGTATCAGATCAGGGGCAGGGTGGGACGGTCAAAAACCCGGGCTTATGCCTATCTGACAACCAAGCCGCGGCAAAAACTGACGCCGGCGGCGCAAAAGCGGCTGCGGGTTCTGGGATCGCTCGACAGTTTGGGCGCGGGCTTTACTCTGGCAAGCCAGGATCTGGATATCCGGGGCGCTGGCAATCTGTTGGGCGAAGAGCAATCAGGCCAGGTGCGCGAGGTCGGTTTCGAGCTGTACCAAGAGATGCTGGAAGAGGCTATTGCCAAGTTGAAATCGGGCGAGCTGGAAGGCTTGAGCGACAGCGGCGGCGGCTGGTCACCCGTGATCAATCTGGGCGTTCCGGTCCTTATCCCTGCTGCTTTTGTCCCTGATCTGGATGTCCGGCTGGGGCTTTATCGCCGCTTGTCCAGCCTGACGACCAAAGTCGAGTTGGAGGGCTTTGCCGCGGAACTGATTGACCGGTTTGGTAAACTTCCGGCCGAAGTAAATATGTTGCTGAAAGTTGTGCGGATTAAATCAACGTGCAAGCGGGCGGGAATTGCCAAACTGGATGCCGGACCCAAGGGCGTTGTTATCCAGTTCCACAATGACAAGTTTGCCAATCCGGTCGGCTTGGTTGATTTTATTCATGGCCAGCGTGGAACTGCGAAAGTCAAAGACAACAAGATTATTGTGCGCCGGGACTGGTCGACAGACGCAGACAAGGTCAAAGGCGCCTATATCATCGTGCGCGATATGGCCGTTGCCGCACGCCCGACACCTGCACAAACCAGAACCTAGGTCGCCGGATCGGTCTTGGCTTTCTCGGCCAGATCGGCAATCACGTTTTCCCAAAACTGGGTGGTTTGCGCGCCGCTGATGGCATATTGGTTATCAATGACAAAACAGGGAACCCCCTGAACGCCACGTTGCCGCGAATTCGCATCCCGGTCACGGATTTCCTGGATGTCGGCATCGGTATCCAACAGGCGGACAATTGCCGCGCCATCCAACCCTGCACCAACAGCAATCCGTTTGAGGACCGAGGGTTCCGATATGTCGCGACCCTCTTTGAAATAGGCTTTGAACAGGCGATCAATGACCGCATTCTGTTTACACTCGATACCAGCCCAATGGATCAAACGATGCGCATTTATTGTATTGGGCGTGCGCTTGATCCCCGAAAAATCAATTTCCAGACCGGCGTCTTCGGCAGTTTTTGCAATCTGGCCGTAAACTTTGAGCGCACCCTCTTTGCCACCGAATTTATGTTTCAGATACTCTCGCCGATCCATGCCATCCATCGGCATGTCAGGGTTAAGCTGAAACGGGTGCCATTCAATCGCAAAGTCATGCTCGGGGTGCGCTTCTAACGCGCGTTCC
>CAXMUJ010000179.1:0-1989 GCA_964196455.1 uncultured Myxococcota bacterium
CTGTGCATGTGAACCTTATCCTTCGTCATTCATTGGCTTGACCCATGTTAACATACACATCGCGATTAGAAACAAGATGATACTCGGCAACAGGCCCAGCCGCTGATTTCCGGTGGCCTGCGTGACAACCGCGATGGCAAACGGGGCCAGAAAGGATGTCGCACGACCGGACAATGCGTATAGCCCAAACGCCTCGGTCATGCGGTCGGGGTCGGCTTGGCGCACCATCATTGACCGCGATGCCGCCTGCAGCACGCCACCGGCCGCACCCATCACAGCACCGCAAACCATAAACAGGGTGTCCGGTAGGGTCGAGTTCGGCGACAAAGGAAAGCCGAACACGGCCCCTCGCGACATACCGATGATCAGAACGGAAACTCCGATCAAGATCAGCACGCACCAGGTAATCACCGGTTTCGGGCCCAAGGCGCGTTCGACATAGCCACCGAGCCATGCAAACAATGCGCCCGCTATGAGCGCCACAATGCCGAACAGTCCGATTTTCGTGACACCCCATCCCAACACCCCACCGGCATAGATCGCGCCAAAAGCATATATGCCATTGAGCGCATCACGGTAAAACATCGAAGACCCCAGATAGGCCGCAAGGCTGATGTTTTGCGGCAGGTTGCGCAGGGTTGTCCTCAAGTCGCGCAGCGCTTTGAGGATGGCGCCATCGGACTTGGCTTTGCGCGCTGTGTCGGGAACCAACATAAAAAACGGGATCATAAAGATCATATACCAAACGGCGGTTAGCGGCCCCACCAACCGCGTGCCCTGCCGCATTTCCGGATCCAGACCAAAGGGTGGTGGCCGCCCAAGAATTGTTGCACCGGTTTCACCCTCTGCAGTGACCAGAATAATCGCCAAGGCCACGAGCCCACCCAGATATCCCAGCGCCCATCCGGACCCTGATATGCGGCTGATTTCACTTTTGCTGCCGAGCGTTGGCAGCATGGCGTTCACAAAGGCCTGCGAAAATTCCATGCCCAGAAACCCGACGGCAAAGGCAAGCAGAACCCAAATCACACTGTCCATGTCCGGAACCGCCCACCACAGCGCCCCGGCGCCGGTGACGAAAAACAGGCTGAACAAGACGATCCAGGGTTTGCGGGGGCCGGATGCGTCGGCTATGGCGCCCAGCACAGGTGCCAATATAGCCAGAGAAATACCGACCAGTGCCAGCATGTATCCCCACAATGCCTGACCGCGCACAGCGTCACCAACAACAACTGCGGTAAAATACGGGGCAAATATAAAGGTTAGCAGCAACGTAGCATAGGGCTGCGCAGCCCAATCATACATCATCCAACCCCAGATCGTCTTGCGGTCTGCCTTGCCCGTCATTTCGCGCCCTTTTCGGTCTTTATCGTGATTCAACAGGTTTCGCGAAGGGCAAGCAAGCTAATTTCATATCGCTTCAGGATTAATCTTGCGGAATGGCCAGATTGAAATGCCCGAGCGAAACCAGTGTTGTTTTAGCAAGGGTTAATCAAAAGTTGATTAAAAAACCAAGAACTTGAAGTTAGCGGTTGGGCGGTCTAGGTGTACCGGGAACAAAATCGGACGACACAATGACTTCTATCGCACAAATTCTGCTCTTTGTCCTCGACATAGCTTGGTACATCCTGATCATCCACATCATCATGAGCTGGTTGATCCAGTTCGAGGTGTTGAACCTGCGACAACCGTTGGTAGCGCAGGTCTGGTACGGGATTAACCGAATACTGGAGCCGATTTACGGTCCGATCCGACGCATATTGCCGGCGATGGGGGGCATGGATTTTACGCCTATTGTCGTGTTTATCGGCATCTACGCGCTCCGGGTTGTCATCATAAATAACCTGTATTACTGAACCACCACCAGCTGAAGCTGGTGGGATCAACAGAGGCAGTTGAAACTGCCTTTTCTTAACTGAGCGCCTCCGGCGCACCTTTGAATTTCTTTGTCCGTCTGGAAGACGGAGGGTTTAAACCAAATGGTGGAAA
>CAXMUJ010000180.1:0-12148 GCA_964196455.1 uncultured Myxococcota bacterium
ATATGACCAGAGACATAAAGATAGTGCGCACAGATCAGGAACTGGAATGCCCGCATCTTGATCGCGCCTTGCGTGACCTGGGCGTCAACCTGGTTTTGCTGCCCGAGACTGTGTCCGAAGCCGATTTGGTGTCCCACACCCGCGACGCCGACCTGATTTTGATGTGCTACACACCGATAACTGCCAAGGTAATTGGCGCGGCGGAACGGCTGAAAGCAATCATCAAATACGGGGTCGGGATCGATGCCGTCGATATTGACGCTGCCCGCGCGCGTAGTATCCCTGTCGTCAATATTCCCGAATACGCCGAGCAAACCGTCGCCGAAGGCGCCTTTGCACTGTTGATCGCGTTGGCCAAGAAACTGGTACCAATGCAGACCGCCATGCAGCAACAAGGCTGGGTTTGGCCCACCGCGCGCTGGATCGGGTCCGATATTTCGGGCAAGACTATCGGCTTGGTCGGGGTTGGCAAAATTGGCAGGAGCATGGCGCGTATGGCGGGCGCAGGTTTTGGCGCCAAGGTTCTGGGATATGGGCCCCACACAGCCAAAGACGAAATGGCTGCACACGGTGTCGAAAAATATGATGACCTGTGTAAAATGATCAGCGTCTGTGATTTTGTGTCTGTGCATTGTGTTCTGAACGATGAAACATACCATCTGATCGGAGCCAAGGAATTGGCCTGTATGAAGCCCACGGCAATACTGATCAACGTGTCACGCGGTGCAATCGTTGACGAAGACGCCTTGGTCGCGGCCCTGCAACACGGCGCAATAGCGGGTGCTGCACTGGATGTTTACAGCCAGGAACCCCTGAACCGGTCTGACCATCCGATGCACAGCCTGTTTGACATGGACAATGTCATCCTGTCGCCGCACCTGACGTTTTACAGCCAAGAGGCCATGCAGCGGTTGGAGCACGAGACATTTGAAAGGTGCTTAGAAGTGTTGAACGGCCAGCCGGTTTTGGTGAAGTCCGGTGACCCGCGGCTCAGAGCACAGAAAAACGGCGTGACTTTCGACGAGTGACGCACAGCAGTGCAAAAAAGCGAGGCCGGTATGGCCTCGCAGTTTCAGGGTAAATTTTCATTAGCCTATTTCGGCCAGGGCAAGGAATAGGTTTTGACATTGGTGAAAAACTTCATCGCTTCGGTCACACCTTCCTTGACTGCGTTGCCGCTGTTTTTGATGCCACCAAAGGGCGATGTTTCGATCCGGTATCCGGGTTGTTCCCAGATGTTGCACGTGCCGACATCCAAACCGTTAATATAGGCGATCGCGCGGTTCAGGTCATTGGTACAAACCCCCGAAGACAGGCCAAAATTCGTGGAGTTGGAAATTGCCATAACCTCTTCATCGTTGTCGGGAACCCGTACAATTGGCACAATTGGACCAAAGGTTTCCTCCATCACCAGTTCACTTTCGTGGGGGACGTGATCCACCACAATCGGTGGCAGCAATGCGCCCTGACGGCCCGGATGATACAGAATTTTAGCGCCCTCTTTTTCGGCCTGAAAGACACGGTTTTCAAACAGTTCCGCCGCCTGCGCATGGATCACACAGCCCAACTCTGTTTCGGGATCTTGCGGATCGCCAAACTTGATCGCCTTGGCCTTGGCCAAAACCAGCGGGACAAATTTGTCCGCCACGCTTTCCTGCACCAGAATACGTTTGATCGCAGTACAACGCTGGCCCGAGTTGCCGGTGGCGCCGGCCACGGCAATGGTCGCGGCTTTTTCCAGATCGGCATCGCTCAGGTCATTGCATATGATCAAAGGATCATTGCCACCCAATTCCAGCGCTTGGCGCTTGTACCCAGCCTTAGAGGCAATCAACTTGCCCACCGGCACACCGCCGGTAAAGGTGATGATGTCGATGTTTTCGTTCAATATCATCTCTTCGCCGATGTCTTTCGGCCAGCCGGTAACAATCTGGAACATCTCGGGTGGAAGCCCGGCCTCATAGAGGATATCGGCCAGTGCAATCGCGGTCAGCGGTGTCAGTTCAGTCGGCTTGCAGACCATGCAATTATTGGTGGCAATCGACGGCGCAATCTTGTGGCTGACCATGTTCAGCGGGTGGTTGAAGGGGGTGATCGCACTGATCGCGCCAACGGGTTCACGCTTGGTAAAGATTTTACGCTCTTTGCCGTTGTGCGTGAGATCACACGAGAAAATTTCGCCGTCGTCGTTCAACGCCTGCGACGCCGCAAACTGATAGACGTCCTGAGCACGCTTGGTCTCGTAAATCGCGTGCTGGTGACAAATACCCAGCTCTAGCGTCAGCCATTTGGCAAGATAATCACGACGCTCACCGATCAACTCGCCCGCACGCTGCAAAATCTGGCTGCGCTCATAGCGGCTGAGTGTCGACTTATAATTCGCGGCAATTTCAAAAGCACGCTTGGCATGTTCAGCCTTGCCGGCTGGAACAGTTCCGATGACTTCGTCTGTGTAAGGATAGCGCACCTCGACCACTTCATCAGTGAAAACCACCTCACCGCCAATGCGCATTCCTTCATGCCGGACTTCGATCTTGTTAGCCATTTTTTCAATATCTTTCATTTCAGAGTGCCGCCGCTTTGGTCGCATAGAAAAACGCATCAAAATTGCGCAGATCAGGTGCAGAGTCCAGCTCCAATGACCGGTTTACTATGAACGGCACGGTCTGCTCATGCAGCCCCCCATGTGAGCGCAAGGGTTCTTTTAGCGCGGCCAGATCGTGTCGGTCTGCCGATGTGCCAATGGTAACAGTTTCCCCTGATGTCAAAACGATATCTCCGATGCGGTCCGCTGGCAGACCAAACCGACCGCAGGCTTCTTCGCGTCCGCAGACAAATTCAATGCCATCAATTTTTGCAAGGCGGTCAATAATATCCTGCCGGTCGGCACCATCGGGCAAATAAGCCGTGGCAAACGACCCAAGTGCGCCGTGGTGTACAACATAAGGATCGGTAATCGGCAGAATGACGCGCGCTGCTGCTTCGCCCAACCATTCATCAAGAACATCCTGAATATAGACGACGCTGGGCGAGCCATCCGCATGGTGCTTTGGCTTCATTCCGTGGTCGCCAGTGATAACAATCGCGGCGCCCATGTCGTCAAGCTGTCCCAGATATCCGTCAAAATTCTTATAGAAAGAGTTTGCAACAGGTGTTCCCGGAGCGTGTTTGTGCTGAATGAAGTCCGTGGTGGTCAGATACATCACGTCCGGCTTCCAGTCGGCCAACAGCTTTACGCCCGCTGCAAAAACAAACTCCGACAACTCGGCTGAGTAAACCTCGGGAACCGCCATGCCGGTCCAGTCACTGCCATTGTCTATACCATGCTCGGCGACGGTTGTAATATCGGAACGTTCCGCAGAAAAACAAATCGCTGTGTCACTGTCGAATGTCAATTTGGCACCCAACAAGGCGCGAAGCTTGTCTTTGGCAGTGACAATTGCAACCCGAGCGCCGGCTTGCTGAAACTTGTGGAAAATCGTCGGCGCACGCAGGAAACGCACGTCATTCATCATAACTTCGGTTTTGGTTTCCGTGTCGTACAGGTAGTTGCCGCAAATGCCGTGAACCGCAGGCGGGCGCCCGGTTGCAATCGACAGGTTGTTGGGATTGGTAAAGGACGGGATAACGGAATGCGCCAACCGGTTGGTTCCGGTCGCTTTGATCCGCTTCAGATTTGGCATCAGGCCTGCTGCGATGGCTTCGTCGAGATAAGCCGGCTCGCAGCCGTCAAGACAGATTGCAATCGCGCATGTTTTCGGTGCCGCATAGGTACGGTCATTCACAACCACGGATGATAGTTTCGACATTGGATTTCCTTTTGGATTCTCTAGGCCACCAGTTTGGCGCGCTCAATTAGGGCTATTTCGGGAGGAGACGCATCTGTAACGCCCATTTCTGTCAATGTGTCTTTGGCGGCCAGCACGACGTTGCGCATGATGTGCTCGTCCATCTGGCCGATGCAGCCGATGCGAAAACTGTCAACCACCGTCAGCTTGCCGGGGTAGATAATGAACCCCTTGTCCTTCATCAGATCGTAGAATTCCGAAAACGAAAACTTTGGATCGGCAGGACAGAAAAACGTGACGATGATCGGCGACAGCCAGCGATCATGCAACAAGGTTTCGAACCCCAGATCGCGCATGCCCGCAACCATGACATCGCGGTTTTTCTGATAGCGCGCCCCGCGCCCCGCAACTCCCCCCTCCAGTTCATGGGCTTTCAAGGCTTCGAGAAAGGCGGCAACGACATGGGTCGGGGGTGTAAACCTCCATTGCCCGGTTTTGTTCATGGTGGCCCATTGCGCATGCACATCCAGACTGAGCGAATGACAGTTTCCTTTTGCTGCCTCCAGCTCTTCTTTTCGCGCAATCACAAATCCAAATCCCGGCACACCTTCGATACATTTATTGGCGGACGAGACCATGGCCTCATACCGGATGTCTTCAAAGTTCAGATCAATCGCCCCAAACGCGCTCATGCTGTCGATCAGCAGTTTGCGACCGGCGGCATAAACGGCTGCTGAAATCTCTTCGATCGGGTTTAAAATACCCGAGCTGGTTTCGCAGTGAATGGCCAGAACATGGGTAATAGACGGGTCTGCCGCCAGTGCTGCAGTCACCTCATCGCCGCGCGGTGGAAAATAGTCACCCTTGTCAACAAACACCAGTTCACGCCCGATATATTCAACTGTTTTGGCGGCCCGCTTGCCATAGGCGCCATTGGCGAAAACCAGAACTTTGCCGCCCTTGGGGACAAACGATCCGATCATGGCCTCTACTGCGAACGTGCCACTGCCCTGTATCGGGACGCAATCCAACTCGCCCTTGGTGTCACCTGCCATGGTCAGCAATCTTCGACGCATATCAGCCGTCATTGCCCGAAAATCATCATCCCAGGACCCCCAGTCACGCAGCATAGCTTTCTTCACATTATAAGACGTCGTAAGTGGTCCGGGAGTTAACAAAAACGGCTCGCCCAATTTCGGCGTTTCCAGCTTTATACCCCCAGCTTGCACCGGCTCTACACTATCAGACATCCGATTGATCACTTTCGTTATTGGGTCTGTGGTGGAGTATTTCTGGCGGAGTTCACACTATTTGTAAAATCGCTAATTCAGATTGTTATATCATTTCTACTTATCGTTCAATTGACGTCCCCATCGATGAGTTTTGGCTCCAGCATTTCAGTGTTCCGGTAGGGAATTGGATATGCAACGGAAACCAACGGAAGCAACGTTCGCACCACGCGATCGCCTGCCGGTCTGACCATGCGCACGACATACAACAATAGGACTGTGGCACCCGCCAATTGGATGAAAAATAGCGGCATCGTCATCTATATTCGAAATTTGATTTATTTAGATCAGTCTAACCCGACCATCTCTTTTGCACTATAGAATAAATAGTTCAAATCGTTATACTCCGCCAAAGTATAAATCATACTTATGGTGTAATAATGCGATACGTCCAAATCCGCGCTTTTCATTTCGTTGCCCTGCACGGTGGTTTTTCGCGCGCCGCAGAGGCTCTCTTTCTGACTCAGCCGGCAATTTCGGATCAGGTCAAAAAGCTGGAGGAGGAATATGACGTACTCTTGTTCAGCCGGCAAAAAAAGCAGGTGGAGCTGACCGCGCAAGGTGAGACACTCTTCGAGATCACCAAGAGATTATTCGAGATCGAGGGTCAAGCGCTGGATTTACTGTCTGAAAACAAGGCGTTCACCACGGGAACACTGCGGATCAAGGCGGACTCCGCCTTTCATGTTCTGGGAACGCTGGCCAAGTTCAGAGACCGTTTTCCGCAAATCAAAATCGAAGTCAGAACCGGAAATTCGCACGATGTCATTCAGGACCTTCTGTCGTATGATGCAGACATCGGGGTTTTGGGAACGGTCCCGAAACACACTGGGATCGATGTGATTAAACTGGGGAAAAGTCCCATCATTGCGTTCACATCAAAATCCAATCCGATCGCGAAACATAAATCCCTGTCTTTCCGGCAATTGGCTGACATGCCTCTGGTTTTACGCGAGCCTAAATCCAGAACGCGCCAGAAACTGGAAGCCGCCGCGTTGGCAGAGGGCGTAGTCCTGGTCCCTGCCATCGAGGCAGAAGGGCGCGAGGCGGTTCAAGAGATAGTGGTTTCCGGGACGGGTGTCGGTTTTGTTTCGGAAAAAGAGTTTTCATCCAGGGACACGCTGGTTCCGATACGGATCAAGGGGCGCAAAATTGAAATGGAAGAGGTGGTTGTCAATCTCAGGGAACGCAGTGGCGGCAAATTGATCCGAACATTTATCGCAATGATACAAGAGACCCTCGCAGTGGACGGAATTACCTAGCGCAGCAGATATTCGATATAGTGTCTGCCCCGCCAGCTCGACGGGGTGATTGAATAGCGGACTTGCGTCCTCGGTGCCAAAATTGCCCTGCCCGCCAATTGCGTCCCTAAAGGACAGGAAATTGACCCAGACTGGCCGGCGCAGGGTTTGGGTGAGCAGTCAGCGGTTGGCCCGGCTATAATGTATGGCGTGTCAGGATGCGAGCAGACCCGCCTTGCCCCAAACCGCAGACCAAGTCTGGACCGAACTCCAGCCCGGGCGTGCGGGCCTGTCGATCTGGCGAAAATATCTGCTAGATCCGCGAAAAGTTACAGTGGGATGTCCGGAACCCGCAGAACGTCCAACTTCACCGACCCGACACCACTATGCACAATGCCGATCACCTGAGCAGCACCTTGCGACAAGTCGATAATACGATTTCCAATGAATGGCCCACGGTCATTGACCCTGACGACCACAGACTTACCATTGGACTCATTTGTGACGCGCACCAGCGTGCCGAATGGCAGCGACGGGTGGGCGGCTGTCAGACTTTGCTGGTCAAACACTTCACCATTGGCTGTCTGCCGTCCATGAAACCCCGGCCCATACCAAGAGGCCATGCCGAAGATGGTTTTTGTTACCTGGACGTCCGGCACCGCGTGACTTTGGGGTGCCGCACACGAAACCAATAGTGCCATCGATGTTGCGCAGATTGCGCGTTTCAGTTTGCTCACGAAGTATTGCCCTTTGCTGCTGCGGAATTATGCGTGGTCCTAGCGAAGAGGACATATCGTGTTCGGTTCAACCAAGCAACGCCACCACTGTCACGCAAGCGGCCAACCGCCCAAGTTATCGGCCAGAACAACGGTAATGACCTGTGACGTTCGGGACGCCTAGATCCTGTGTCCTTGCCTTGCAGGGCAAGTACGACAATTGTGCTGGATTTAGGCAGGGCTCGTTCGACGAACCATTGCCGCGGCGGTCTCGATCGCTTCAATCATATCTTTGTTTGGGGCATCAAAGAATTCATCCTTGCGGATTTCGCGGGCGGCGCGGACATGTCCCAATGCATCTTCAAGTTTTGGGAACCGGCCTGGGTGTTGTAGATGCAGATATAGCGACAGCAGACCGATCGAACGGCTGCGTCCAGCGCGGCAGTTCACCAGAATATTCCCACGCGTCTGATTTGGATAGCTTGGTTTGTTCGGCATTGACTGACCGACAATTCCACACAGCAGATAATAGCCTGCAAGCATCATTTCCGGCGGATTGCCCGGGCCGTCAACAAGCCCAAGTTTATAATATCGGACTGGACTGTAGCCATAGGCATTCAGCTCTGCCCGAGCCACGGGATCATATGGTGTTTCGACATAGTCGATATCGGCGTTAATGGCGCAGTTGAGAACAGTGCCGACGCCATGTTCTTGCAAATAGCCGATGTCCGCTGCGGCGTCCATTCCGCCAAGATAAAAATCGGGATCGCCGACCGCCGTGCCCTGCAAGATCAGGTTCATCGGCGGGCGCGGATACTTAATTACCATCTTTCCTGGAGTGTTCAACTTCTACCTGACTTTGTAAAACCGGTTCGCGGATTGGATCAACATAGAGACGCTTGTTTAGCTAGTATCGCCATTTCAACTGCATTGACAATCAATAGATGCTTTGTATCGTGGATTGAAGAGGTAACAGGGAACTGCTCGGTGTGCGGCAAATGATTTCTGTGGCAGACCGGCCAATTTGGGGATTTAGATGTCAAAATTGCATAGAAAACTTGTATCAAAGGCACTTGTAGCTGCCGCGGCCGTATCGCTGTCGATTGTTGGCGCGCAAAGCATGGCACAAGACATGACGCCAGAACTTGACGCCTGGTTGCAGGCCAACGCCCTTGGCGCTTATTCAGACGGCACCGAAAATTGGGACGATATTGTCGCCAAGGCGAGAGAAGAAGGCGAAGTCATCGTCTATTCTTCATCCGGCCGCATTGCCAAACTTGTCGATGATTTCAATGCACTCTACCCGGAGATCACCCTGACGCTGTTCGACTTAGGCTCTGTGAAGACTGTTGAAAAGACCGTCCGCGAACAGGATGCCGACATTTTTAATGTTGATATCGTCACCACCGGAAACTCGGGCCAGGTGATCCACGAAATGCTTAACAAAAACCGGATATTCAACTATGTTCCTGCGCATTATGTTGATCGCATTCCGGTCGAAAACCGCGATCCACTGCTGATCCGGGTTAACGAAGCCATCGTGATTATGTACAACGGCGAAGCTTATCCTGATGCGCCACCGATCACCAATGTCTGGGAGTTAACGGAGCCGGAATTCAAAGGCCGAATCGGAATTAAAAACCCAATGTCTTCGGGGTCAACCCTGATGGGCGTTGCAACGCTTGTTCAATATCCCGAAGAGATGGCCGCCGCCTATAAACGGCACGCCGGGTCGGATATTGAACTTGGCGACGGCGTGCCTGATGCCGGGTACGAATTCGTGCGACGGTTGCTGGCAAACGATATCGTGATTTTCAAATCCGGGTCAAAACTGGCTGGTGCGTCAGGCCTGCGGGGTCAGGAAAAACCGCTTCTGTCGATTGCCAACATGACTTACATAGCGCGCAACGACTCGGATGATTACGTCAACGTCATCGTGTCCGAACTGGATCCGGTGGCCAAGCTAGTCTACCCGACATTCACCTCGATCGCCGCCCGTGCGCCGCACCCCAATGCCGCAAAGGTTCTGACAGCTTACCTTCTGGGAGGCACCGATCTAACGTCGGAGTCTGTGCTTGAAAAGCCCTATATGGAAGGTGACAGCTTTGCCAAACTTCAGGGGCTTGCGCCTTACTTTGATCCAGGCACGCGCAGCCCGCGCTCTGACGTTCCCTCGCCCCAGGGCGGCGAAATCTGGTCCGATATGACGGGGTGGAGCGTTTCGGCAGATTTCATGTGGACCGAGAGCCCCAAGCTGCGTGACTTCTGGCTTTTGCATTCCAACTGATAACGCGGAAATCCAAAGCACATGGAACGTATCCGGCTGACCGGAATTAGAAAGTCGTACGGCAAAGAAGTCGCAATCCACCAATTGGACCTGACTGTGAACCCAGGAGAGTTTCTGACGATCTTGGGTCCATCGGGTTGCGGCAAGACCACACTGCTGCGCTCGATCGCGGGGCTAGAGGAGCCTGACGAAGGTGAAATCGAGCTTGGCGATCGCGTTGTTTTCTCTCGCGATGACGGCAAGATCATTCCGCCAGAGGCCCGCGGTCTTGGGCTGATATTCCAGAGCTATGCTTTGTGGCCACATATGACGGTTGAAAAGAATGTCACTCTGGCGCTGAAAGAAAAAAAGCTCTCCAAATCCGAAGTGGAAACCCGCCTGACGACTGCGCTGGATATGGTTCAGATGACAGAGCTGCGCAACCGTTATCCGTCCGAACTGTCGGGCGGTCAACAACAGCGGGTCGCCGTAGCCCGCCTTATCGCGCTGCGCCCTTCGATCCTTTTGATGGACGAGCCGCTGTCCAATCTTGACGCCAAGTTACGAACCGAAATGCGCACCGAGTTGAAACGGTTGCATCGCGATCTTGAGGCGACGACAGTTTATGTGACCCATGATCAAATCGAGGCGCTGACGCTGTCGGACCGGATTATTGTGATGAATAAGGGTCGTGTGATGCAAGAAGGCACGCCTTACGACATTTATCACCACCCTGCCAACCTGTTCGTTGCCGAGTTTATCGGCGATCCGAGGATGAATTTCTTTTCCGGTAACGTGGTTGATAAGGACGGCAAACAGTATCTGGACTGTGGCGATCTTACTTTGCCGATACCTGCCAATTTGGTCGCCAGCGGCGGTGCGCTAAAGGCCACTATTCGGCCCGAAGCGATCGAAGTCTCGAATGACGCCAAGGACGGCTGGCTGCAAGTCACCGCGGAAAGCGTCCAACCAACCGGGGCCTTTACGATATTGCAGGTTCAAGCCGGCAAAACCGCTATCACGCTGGTGCAACCGGGCTTCATCACTCTGGATGTGGGCGAGCCGCTCTGGATATCCATTGATGCCACAGCGTTGAATTTCTTTGACACATCCAGCGGCAACAACCTGTCAGCCGCGTAATCCGAGACGCATAGAAAGCCTATCAGAACATGACCTCGATCCCTGATAACACGGCGCGAAGCAAACCATCTTTTTGGTCGATGCGCAATCTGTGGTATCAGATGTATCGGCTGAAAAACCGCCCCGAAATTATCATCGGAGCGCTGTGCCTGGGGTTTCTTGGTTTTGTGGTACTGGTGCCGTTGTTCCAGATCGTCCATGACGCTTTGACCTACCAAAGCTATGATCTTGCATACCGGCCGGAGGCTGAAGTCGGCGCATTCACTTTGTTTCACCTTGATCGGGTGTTTGTGCAGCCAATCTCGAAGGCGCTGTTTATTCGGCCGCTGCTGAATAGTCTGGCAATGGGCGTTTCGGTCACAATCATCGGTGTCAGCGTCGGATCGGTGCTGGCCTGGTTGATGGTGCGCACCAATATCAAGTTCAAGGGGGTGTTTGGCGCCATGCTGGTTATCCCCTACATGATGCCGTCCTGGGTAATGGCGCTGGCCTGGTTGAGCCTGTTCAAGAACGATCGCATCGGCGGGGCCGAGGGATTGCTGACCTTTTTGTTCGACGTGCGCCCGCCCGATTGGGTCGCTTACGGTTTTTTCCCGATCGTAATCACATTGTCACTGCATTATTACGCCTATGCCTATCTGTTGATCTCTGGCGCGCTGGTGACCGTCGACAGTGAACTGGAAGAGGCAGGCGCGACTTGCGGCATGGGGCGCTGGCAGCGGTTGTGGCGCATTACTATACCACTGCTAATGCCCGCGCTCGGCTCTGCCATCGTGCTGACGTTCATTCGGATATTGGGGACCTTCGGGACGCCTGCGCTGCTGGGCCTGCCGGTTCGGTTTTTTACATTTTCGACGCAAATATATGCGTCTATCAATGCCCGCAACTCTGGTGACGCCTATGTGCTGGCGCTGGTTCTGATCGTCATGGCCATCACATTTATCTGGATCAACAGCCGCATTATCGGCGTCCGAAAAAGCTTTGTAACCATGACCGGCAAGGGCTTTCGCAGTCGTGAAACCGACTTGGGTGCTTGGCGGTGGCTGGCGACCGGCTTTGTGATCCTGTTCCTGATCATCACCGTCTTTCTGCCACTCACTTTGCTGTTGTGGGAGTCGCTGACATTGAACGCCGGCGACTATAGCCTGTCCAAACTGACCACCTATTTCTGGGTCGGGGAAGGCAATGTAAACCTTGCTTATGGCGAGGCCGGTGTCCTGCGCAACAGCGGCATCCTCGATGCGCTCCGCAACAGCGTCCAACTTGGGTTTTCGGCGGCGTTGTTCAACGGCTTTCTTGGGCTTTTGGTCGGCTATGCTGTTGTACGCGGTCGTGGATTGCGGCTATCCAAATGGTTGGAAGGCGTTGCCTTTGCGCCCTACATCTTCCCTTCGATCGCGCTTGGCGCCATCTATATCGGGATGTTTTCGACTTCCATCGGACCAATGCCCGCGCTTTACGGAACATTTGCCATTTTGGTCTTGATAACTGTTGTCAAAAACCTGCCATTCACATCCCGCACTGGCATCGCGGCAATGCTGCAGATCGACAAGTCTCTGGAAGAAACCGCACGGGTTCAAGGCATCGGGTGGTTCCGGCGCATGTTTAATATCATCATTCCACTTTCAATGAGCGGCCTTGTTGCTGGAATGCTGTTGACCTTTATCACCGCGATGCGCGAACTGTCGTTGATCATCCTACTGCTGTC
>CAXMUJ010000181.1:0-9737 GCA_964196455.1 uncultured Myxococcota bacterium
GTTTCCACCATTTGGTTTAAACCCTCCGTCTTCCAGACGGACAAAGAAATTCAAAGGTGCGCCGGAGGCGCTCAGTTAAGAAAAGGCAGTTTCAACTGCCTCTGTTGATCCCACCAGCTTCAGCTGGTGGTGGTTCAGTCATACCCACCTGTTATCGCAGTGGTTGGACGAGCGCCACATCTACTAGTTCTGTCTGGGATGGTCGACACTGGTTTTTGCCAAAATCATCGGCGGCTCGGTGGCAATCTCTTTTGGTCCATCAAGCTCTTCGGGCGGTTTCACCGATGTGTGCACGCAATTGACGTCATAACTTGCTGGGGGCTGATGAATTCGAAAAGCAGCAGAAAGTGAAGATACAAGGTGTCTAGGAAATTGGGGCTATTCAGTACGGGTGGACTCTCGGCTATTGCCGTGTTGAAGCACAGGCTTGCACCGGCGTTGATCGGCCGGGATCCGGACCGGATCGAAGGCATATGGCAAAAACTGATGTTCACAATACACGCAACTGCGCTTGGAGCCGTAACATCTTGGCCAGGACAATGCCCGTCTGAAAACTGTTCGCGCAGCGGTTGAAGTTGCGTTTGAAATTATGAATATACTAATCAGAATTCCGATTGCGAAATGGCTAGAATGTATTCCTCAGCTCGATCTGGTAGTAGGGCAGAAGATGCGGATTGCAGATGGTCCGCCTATCCCTCTAAAACCCGTGGTCTGGGTCTAGACGGGATTGGTCCGAGATTGGCAAGATAGTTGTGGTATCCGAAACGATAACGGGGGCTTGTGATGCAACGGGTAGGAATGATGGAAAATGTATTTTACACGGAACGAGAACATGACTGATAAAACGGGCCGGCTGGCCGGAAAAACCACATTAATTACCGCAGCAGGTCAAGGTATCGGCCGAGCAACTGCCGAGCAGTTTGCCGCTGAGGGCGCGACCGTTTTTGCAACCGATATCAATGACGCCGCGCTGGCGGAATTGGACGGGATTACGGGTATTACTGCGCTCAAACTGGATGTGATGGATGGTGCGGCAATCAAGGCGGTGCTTGCTGAAACCGGCCCGTTGGACGTGCTGTTCAACTGTGCGGGATTTGTTCATAACGGCACAATTCTGGATTGCGACGAGGATGACTGGGATTTTTCGTTCAACCTGAACGTCAAGGCGATGTACCGTTTAAGCCGCGCTGCGATACCGGCGATGCTGGACAATGGCGGCGGTTCGATCATCAACATGTCATCGGTGGCAAGTTCGCTGAAAGGTGTGCCGAACCGTTTCGCATATTGTGCGTCCAAAGCCGCGGTAATAGGTATGACCAAGGCTATTGCGGCGGATTATATCACGCGTGGCATCCGGTGCAATGCGATCTGCCCAGGCACAGTTGACAGCCCATCGATGCATGACCGCTTGCGCGCGACCGGCGATTACGAGGCCGCACTTTCCGGCTTCATCGCCCGCCAACCGATGGGCCGTATTGGCACATCAAAAGAGGTTGCAGCACTGGCGCTTTATCTCGCAAGCGACGAAAGCGCCTTTACCACAGGACAAACCCACGCCGTCGATGGCGGGTGGTCGCTTTGATTTCTAGGAAATATTGCGCGCCTGTGTCACAAAGCGCTCGACGCTGAACAACCCGCTATTGCAGGGGCAGACTACGTTGACCGGTTGCCACTGTTGTGTTGATGCAGTGTGCAAGAACTGCTCACAATTCCATTCCGATGCACCGAAAGATCGCAACACCCCGTTGTGTTAAATTCTTGCCAGTCGCCAGTCGGGATAAAGCCCCGAACGTTGGCAAAATATCTCGGTGTCGTGTCCGGAAAACAACCCGTCACGCGTGACCAAGACGGTCCGCCAGTTTCGGGCAGCGGCCCCCATGATATCGGTATGCAAAGTATCACCGCACATGATTATTTGATCGGGTGGTGTGTCGGGAAGGGAGCGCTCGACCAAGTCGTAAACCTCGGGGAACGGCTTGCCGAAAAACCGAACGTTGCCGACCCCGTGGTCAACAAGAAGATGTCCAAAATACCCGGGCTCTAGCGAAAAGCCAGTGTCGCGAGGTGCAACAAGATCTGCATTGGCGATCAGCACCGGGCAGGGGCTCTTGAGGAGCGCTGCCAAAAGCATGTTCTGGCGCGCGTCGGTCCAGCCAGATGCGGACAGAAACAGGACCCCATCCAAGCCGTCGTAGTCGCTTGGACTGTCGCCCAGACGCCGCCAATTCGAGCCTATGTCACCCAGCCGGTCTTCAGGGGCTGCCACAACGCCCCAAAGACCGGGCGTCAACGCCGCCAGACAGGCATCCCGACTTGTGATAATTTCCTCATCCTCAATTGACAATCCAAGTCGCTGAAATTTCTCGATTGCACCGGTGCGGTCATAGCTCGCAGCGTTGGTCAGAATACGAATGTCCCGGCCTAGCGCGCGCAGTTCATCCAGACGTCGATCGGCGCCGTCAATCAGGGTCTCACCGACGTTGAGAACGCCAAAAGCGTCGAAAACAAATGCAGATGCCTGATCGGCGATGTCGATAAGAGACGAGATATCTTGGAAGCCCGGTGTGGTTACGGCTTGCGGCATCCGAGGCCTAACCTCTTGGTATCGCTCAAATATAGCAGGAGTTGTTTGCATGAATTGAAAGCACCTATGTGGCAGGTTGGAATTTCACGGGTCAATGTGCCGTTTTCTTTACTTAATGGAATATGTGCAGAATATAAAGTTGAAACAACAAAATTACAAAATTAAGTGATATAAGTGAACGTTGCGTCGGAACTTTTCTCCAAAATGCCATAAATATGGAAATATTTTGTTGTTTTGTTGTTTTCGTCAGTTTACCGTGGCGCAACGAATCAAGAGGGCCTGATGTTAACCAAGAAGCGACAAAGACGAGACCGGATTACAGAAGTCGTGTTGGAGCGCGGTGCCGTAACGGTTGGCGCTTTGGCGGAAATGCTTGATGTTTCAATGCAAACAATCCGCCGTGACATAGACAAATTATGCGAGGGCGAAACACTGCGACGCCGTCATGGTCGTATCGAGTTGGGAGAACAGCATTTGAACACTCCATTTGATCAACGTGCTGGCACAAATCTGGTTGGCAAACGCGATATCGGCGAGGCCGCAGCCGCGCTAATTCCGGATGGTGCGACGTTGTTTATCTCGATCGGGTCGACGCCGATTAGCGTTGCGCGGGCATTGCGCCGTCGCAAAGGATTGACCGTCATCACCAACAACCTCAGCGCGGCGATGGTGTTGAGCGATGAGCCATCCAATCGTATTATTCTACCTGGTGGAGAGGTACGGCTTCCGGATCGCGATATTCTTGGTGACGAGGTTCTGGATTTTTTTGGCCGTTACCGAGCCGAGTTTGGTATTTTTGGTGTCGCTGGAGTGGCCGACGATGGCAGCTTGCTGGAATTCCACTCAACCGAAGTGCGCGCCCGCGAACGTATTCGCGAAAACTCGCAAGTCTCGATACTTGTGCTCGACTGCACCAAGTTCGGCCGGATGGCTCCGGCTGTAGGTGAAAACATCAGTGATCTGGATCACGTAATCCTCGACCGGCGCCCTGAAGCAAAATTTAATGCGCTACTAGACAAATTAGGCGACCGGCTGTTGCTGGCGGAAAGAGAAGAGCAATGACCACAGAGCCGTTTGTTGTCCTAAAGGACATCGCCAAGCGTTGGAATGGGCAATTGGGCGTCGAGGATATCTCTCTGGATATTGAAGAGGGATCGTTTGTTGCCTTTTTGGGACCATCGGGTTGTGGCAAGTCCACATCCTTGCGCCTTTTGGCCGGGCTTGAAGTGCCCGACGAAGGCCAAATACTGATCGAAGGGCGCGATGTGACGACCAGCGCTGCGTCGGATCGCAATTTGTCGATGGTTTTTCAGTCTTATGCGCTTTTCCCGCATCTGTCTGTGGCTGAAAACGTGGTTTTTGGCCTAAAGGTTCGCCGTGTCCCGCGCGCCGAGCGTGCCATAAAGATGGCTCGTGCACTGCAAATTACCGGGCTGGAGGGTTATGAGGACCGCAAGCCCGGCGAATTGTCCGGTGGTCAACGACAACGGGTCGCACTTGCCCGTGCCATCGTTGCCGGCCAGCGCTTGTGCCTTATGGACGAACCCTTGTCCAATCTGGACGCAAAACTGCGCAATTCTGTGCGCAAGGATATCAAAAAGCTGCAACGCGACCTGGGTATTACGGTCGTCTATGTCACACATGACCAAACCGAAGCGATGAGCATGGCGGACAAGGTTGTATTGATGAAGGATGGCCGGATCCAACAAGTTGGCTCTCCGAATGATCTATACAATCGCCCTGCCAATACCTTCGTTGCCGAGTTTGTCGGCTCACCGCCTATGGCGTTGATCGAGTCCGGTATCGTCGACGGGATAGAGCCGGGAATGACGCTGGGGCTTCGTGCCGAAAATGTCTCGATTGTTCCAGAGGGCGAAGGCCGCCTTGTCTGTCAGGTCAGCGAAGCCGAGTTCCTCGGGTCCGAGACCCTGATCGGGTTGGAACATCAGGGCACTGTCGGGCTGACGGTTATGCGACCGGGACTGTCGCTGTTACCTGCGGGCCAACGCGTTGATATTGCATTTAAAAACCAAGACCTGCACATGTTTGACAAAGCAGGCGAACGTATCTCGGGGCATTGACGTGTCCCCTCGACCAAATATCCAAGGGAGGATAAAATTTTGAAACACTTAAAAGAACTCGGCCTTTCGGCTGTGCTCGCTGCGGGCATTGCGTTGCCGGTTGCGGCCGAAACCGAACTGACCATGTACTATCCAATCGCTGTGGGTGGATCCCTGACCGAAGTGGTGGACGGTATCGTCGCCGATTTTGAAGCCGAAAACCCCGACATCAAAGTTAACGCGGTCTATTCTGGCAACTACGATGACACCCGCGTACGCGCTTTGTCCGCATTGAATTCTGGTGATCCGGCGCAGCTTGCTGTTATGTTCTCGATCGACGCATATGACCTGATCGAGCAGGAATTGATCCTGCCGTTTGATGATTTGGTAGACGATGTCGCCTGGCTTAACAGCTTTTATCCAGCGTTGATGGCGAATAGCCAAATCGAAGGTAAAACTTGGGGTATCCCGTTTCAGCGTTCAACCATCGTTGCGTATTACAACAAGGACCTGTTTCGCGAAGCCGGTCTGGACCCCGAAGCCCCACCAACGACCTGGGACGAGCTGATCTCGGCTGGTAAGGCGCTGACCAAGGGCGACACTTACGGCCTAATGATCCCGTCGACGGGTTATCCATATTGGATGTTCCAGGCCCTTGCCATTCAGAACGGCAAAGAGGTGATGTCCGGCGACGGATTGACCACATACTTTGATGACGAAACGGTTGTCGACACTTTGGAGTTCTGGCAGTCCCTGTCGACCGAACACGGCATTATGCCGACAGGCACCGTCGAATGGGGCACATTGCGTCAGGCTTTCCTAGAAGGGCAGACCGCAATGATGTGGCATTCCACAGGCAATCTGGCTGCGGTAAAGAAGAACGCCAGTTTCGACTTTGGCGTTGCTGAATTGCCGGCCAATGCGCGCAAAGGCTCGCCAACCGGTGGTGGTAACTTCTACATCTTCAAAGATACAAGCGAAGAAGAACAAGCCGCCGCAATCAAGCTGATCCAGTTCATGACATCGCCTGAACAGGCCGCACAATGGTCAATCGCTACAGGTTACATGGGCGTCTCTCCGGCGGCTTATGAGACCGAAGCGTTGAAGGCCTATACCAAAGAGTTCCCACCGGCTCTCGTTGCCCGCAACCAGCTTGAAAACGCTGTCGCCGAATTCTCGACCTTCGAGACCGCGCGCGTGCGTGACGGGTTGAACAACGCCATCCAATCAGCGTTGACCGGTGCCAAAAGCGCAGAAGAGGCTTTGGGTGAAGCCCAATCAGCCGCAGATCGTCTGCTCAAAGACTATCGCTAACTGACTGTATCGCGCCGGCCCTTCAACTTTAGGGCCGGTGCTCCCAACCAAGGCGCACGCTCATGAGCAAACAAGTAAATCTGGAACGACGCAGACAAGCGATCTACGGCTGGCTCTTTTTGTCGCCTGCCGTAATTATGCTCTCGGTCTTTGCCTTCTACCCGTCAGCGGCGACGTTTTGGTCTAGTCTGTTCTCTCGCGGCACACGGCGTAAACCGACCGAATTCAACGGTTTGGAAAATTACGCCGACCTGTTCGCTGACCCGACTTTTTGGCTCGTGGTTAAAAACAATCTGTTTTATGCGGCAATCACTGTGCCGGTGTCCATCGGGATCGCATTGGCCATGGCGCTGTGGGCGAACTCCAAGATCCCGTTGAAGGGTTTTGTGCGCACAGCCTATTTTACACCCACCGTCTTGCCAATGATCGCTGCGGCCAATTTGTGGTTGTTCTTCTACACCCCGGGACTGGGAGTTCTGGACCAGATCGGAGCGCTGTTCGGCCTGCCATCAGTCAACTGGCTGGGACAACCCGAGACCGCGCTTTGGGCGATTATTATCGTAACAATCTGGAAAGAGGCGGGGTTCTTTATGATCTTTTATCTCGCTGCGTTGCAAACAATCCCCGAGGACCTCAAAGAGGCCGCCGACATCGAAGGCACCAGTCGTTGGACCTATACGCGCCGGATCGTAATTCCGCTGCTGATGCCGACAACGCTGTTCATTATGGTGAATGCGATGATAAATTCGGTCAAGCTGATTGACCATCTGTTCATCCTGACCAAGGGGGGCCCGTCAGACGCCTCAAAGCTGATCCTGTATTACATTTGGGAAATGGCCTTCGCCTTTTTCGATGCACCGCATGCCGCCGCCATGACACTGCTTGTACTGGCCGTCCTGTGTATCGTCGCTGCGATCCAATTTCTTTACCTAGACCGTAGGACACATTACCAATGAGCCGGCTTTCCCACTATGTTGAATCGGCAGGCGCGATCCTGCTGGCGGTGATCTGGATTTCACCCTTGTTGTTTGCTTTCTGGGCGGCGTTTCATTCCACCTCGGATGCGGTAAATTTTAACGTCACGTCGGCATGGACACTCGACAACTTCCGCACAGCTTGGGACGGGGCGCCGTGGCTGCGCTACTTTATGAATACGTTTCTGCTGGTGACACTTGTGCTGATCGGTCAATTCTTTTTCACCACATTGGCAGGCTTCGCGTTCGCCAAGTTAGAGTTTCCGGGCAAGAACCTGGTCTTTATTCTGGTTCTTATGCAGCTCTTTATCCTGCCCGAAGTGCTGATCGTCGAGAACTACGCGATGGTGTCGCGTTTGGGATTGTTTGACTCGCTCTTTGGTGTCGGCATGCCGTATATGGCCAGTGCTTTTGGCATTTTCCTGATGCGTCAATCCTTCAAATCCGTGCCCATGGAGCTGCACGAGGCTGCGCGGATCGAGGGTTGCGGCCTGTTGGGCATTTTGTGGCGTGTTTACGTACCCTTGGCCAAGCCGACCTATCTGGCCTATGCGCTGGTCTCGGTCTCGACGCATTGGAACAATTTTCTGTGGCCGCTCATCGTGACGAACTCTCCAGAAACAAGGCCCCTGACAGTCGGACTATCGATTTTTGGAGCCCCCGAGAACGGTGTGGATATCAGTGTAATTTCCGCGGCAACACTTATGTCGGTCGCACCATTGTTGATCGCGTTTCTGGTGTTCCAACGCCAGTTTGTTCAGGCCTTCCTGCGCGCTGGTATCAAATGACCACGGTGTTACAGATTTCCGACACGCATATCGCCCGCCAAGGCGCGCTGGTGTCAGGGCGGCTGGAAACAGCGGCGCCGTTGCGACGGCTTGTACAACGGATCATCGATATTCGCCCTCAAATTGGTACAATTGACGCCGTATTGGTGAGTGGCGATCTGAGTGATGACGGGAGCGCAGAAAGTTACCAACGGTTTACTGAAATTCTGGCGCCGCTGAACTTGCCGATCTATGTCATCCCCGGCAATCATGACGCCCGAGATCCCTTGCGGTCGGCGTTTCGCGGCGACGGGTATCTTCCGCAGACCGGTAAACTGAATTGGCACCAACGAATTGGCAACATCCACTTAATTGGTCTTGATACGCTTGTCGAAGGCGCGGGCGCAGGAGAGTTGGACGCAGCCACATTAAATTTCTTGCGCGATACGCTAAATTCAAGCGGCCATGATCCTGTCTTGCTGGCCTTGCATCACCCGCCCTTCAAATCCAGCATTGGCTTCATGGACAAGATTGGTCTCAGGAACATGTCAGAGTTTTCCGACGTGCTATCTGGATATGGCGGTGAACTTAGGATTGTCTGCGGCCATATTCACGCTATGATGGCCGTCAGTTTGGGCCGCCATATCGCTATTTCCGCGCCGTCACCTTGCAGCAGTTTTGCCCTGGATACCCGCCAGAACGCACCTGCCGGTTTTATGGAAATAGAGGATGGCTGCCTGCTTCATAAATGGGACGATGCGGGCTTTCGATCCGCTCGCATTGGACCATTGGCAGGCGCAGGTCCGTTCCCATTTTGATCCTCGCCGGTCACTACAATTTTTAATGCCACATCCAGATAAAGAGTCTTAACGTGAACGAACCACATTTGATCCAATTCCTGCTCAATATAGCCGGTGCTGCGGCACTGCTGATCTGGGCCGTGCGGTTGGTGCGAACCGGTGTTGAACGCGGCTTCGCAAATCAACTGCGCCAATGGCTGCGCCATTCATCTGGCAATCGATTTTTGGCGGCCGGATCCGGGATGGGTGCGGCAGTATTTTTGCAAAGCTCGACAGCCGTGGCGGTACTGGTCTCCAACTTTATGGCAAAAGGCGGTCTTACGGCCGCGACCGGACTGGCAATCCTATTGGGCGCAGATGTCGGATCGGCGATTGTGTCGCAACTTTTGTTGGTGCGACAAGCGTTTCTGATACCGCTGCTGTTGCTAATAGGTGTTTCACTTTTCCTGCGGTCAGCTAACAGCAGTTGGAGCCAGGTTGGACGGATACTCACCGGCCTGTCGCTGATCTTTGTGTCACTCGACATGATCCGCATGGCAACCGGTCCGATGGTCGCCAATCCCGGAACACAAATGGTGATGGAATATCTGGGCCGCGATCTGTTGACTGCCTTTGTCATCGGCGCTGGTTTTGCCTGGGTTGTGCACTCCAGTGTTGCGGCTGTTTTGCTTTTTGTGACACTGGCGGGGCAGTCTATCCTGCCCCCGGCGGCGGCGGCGGCGATGATCCTTGGTGCCAATCTTGGTGGCGCATTCATCGCCTATGTTCTGACCTTGTCTGCCCCTATCATCTCGCGACAGATGGTTGTTGCCAACCTCACTTTGCGCGGCGGCGGCGCGGCCTGTGCGGCGCTTTTGATCAGCACCCAACCTGGTCTTTTGGCACATTTGGGCGCGGATGCCGCGCGTCAGGCGATTAATCTGCATCTGGTGTTTAACATTGCATTGGCTGTGCTGGCTTTGCCGTTGGTAGGGCCCGTCACAAGAGCGCTACAAGGTTTCATGGCCGAGAAATCGGCCGCCGAAGTGGCTCTGGAAGCCGCCAGCGCGCTGGATCCGACAGCGCTTGATCGGCCGAACCGCGGTCTGGACTGCGCCGCGCGTGAATTGCTGGGCATGGGGCAAAAAATCGAGCAAATGTTGATCGCGGTTGAGCCCCTTTATGACGATTGGAACGACGTCGGTGCCAAGGCCATCAGCAATCAAGACAAAGCGATCAAGAAATCGCATCTGGAGGTA
>CAXMUJ010000182.1:0-6914 GCA_964196455.1 uncultured Myxococcota bacterium
ACGGCATCGGTGACGCGGCTGATAAGGTCGGCGGAAACGCGTAATCCATAGACCTCTTCAAGGTGGGCACGGATATCACGGGTCGATAATCCAGCGGCATAAAGCCCGATGATTTTGTCATCCATCCCGTCGATCCGGGTCTGACCTTTCTGGATTAGCTCAGGCTCAAAGCTTCCGTCTCGGTCACGTGGAATATCGATGGGAACTGCCCCGTCATTGCCTTTCAGAACCTTGCGCGTGGCCCCGTTGCGCCGGTTGGCCTGCTGGCGGCCGGGCGCACCATGCGGCTCATAGCCCAGATGTTCGGTCAGTTCAGCACCTAGCATCCGCTCCATCAACCGGACCTTCAGCTCCTTCATCAAGCCCTTGTCGCCGAGTAAATCTTCTGGCCTTTCAACGCCGCTAAGCAGCTCGTCCAGTAGTTCTTTGGAAATCGTCATTGTCGTCATGCTCCTTCGTAGTGGAAGCATGGACCAAATTACTCATACACAGAAGATCGGACAGTCTCTTTAAAAATGATCTTCTCTCTGAGAAGATCACAGGCCCACCCCCGTTTCGCCAAAGGCGAACCTCTAAAAGTCTGGGATTGTGGTCGGGCCTTCCACAACGGCGGGGCTTGGCACCTTGCCCATCGAACGCGCTACTATTGCAAAAACAGGCGCTCACAGCTTAAGCTTATCGCAATTCAAGCAAACCCAGCACCCGGATAGCCTCGGCAATGCCCAAAATTTTATCCAAAACGGTATTTTTTGTTTTCCTCCTGCACAGCGTCGCCACTGCAGGGACAGAGCCGACGATCCCGTTTGTCGACGGCATTTGGCGGGGCGAGGTTGAAACATATCCGAACGGTGCCGGTTTCAAAGAGTGTTGGGCCAACACTAAAATCGGCGACGGCACTACGTTTACGCTGGCGCAACACCACGGCGCGCGCTGGCACTTGCGATTGTCTAATCCAGACTGGCAACTGCCGCCGCTTCACCTGTACGACATGATCGCGCTGGTTGATTTCTATCCCCAGCAGGTCAGCGTTACCGCCGAAGCCAAGAGCAGTACACGGCTGGAGATTGCGAATATTGACCAAAACGCCCTGTTGGAACTCATCGAAGATGGGCACACGATTACGCTCTCGTCCGACGGATTCAACGCAAAGTTTGACCTCGAAGGCAGCGCCAGAGTTATCCAGAGGATCCGAAACTGCTTTGCGGAACAACTGGCGGCCAAAGGGCCGGCGGCAGTCGATGGGACTGGCGAATAACCCCGCCATCGTCAAAAACCTGTTTTGATAGCGGCCGAGATCAAGCTTGACGCCCGAAAACACAAACGGCGGCCCCGATCAGGACCGCCGCAAATCTCGCTAAAATGTCACGCGGGCCTAGACCAGCGCGATATCCGAGGCTTTGTCCTTGCCGTTTTGGCCGGTTTCCATCTCGTAGGATACTTTTTGATTGTCTTCCAACCCTTGCAGACCCGCCTGTTGAACCGCCGAGATATGCACAAACACATCGTCGCCGCCAGCGTCCGGCTGGATAAAGCCAAAGCCTTTTGTCGAGTTAAACCATTTTACGGTGCCAGTGGCCATCCGCTTACTCCCTTAGTCGTCACCGCTCACCCTATGCAGCGGCTTGGTGCAGTCGGTCTTGATCACGGGCCGTTATACTGCACATTGGTCAGTCGGGCGTTACTAGACATTAACTTCACCGGTAAAGGTTCGCCGATTATGAAAAAAAACGCAAATAAAGTTTTCTCGGCGAAATAATTTGTGAATGCGCTTGTTTTATTGAACAAAATCAGGCTATTCGGGTCACAGGAGTGGCTATGGATATAAAATTCTTCGGGTTGAAAACCTGTGACACCTGCCGCAAGGCGCTAAAAACGCTGGTTGCTGCCGGCCATGACCTAACCGTCATTGACGTGCGCGCCGACGGTGTTTTGGCGGCTGATCTGGCACGGTTTCACGCCGATTTTGGTGATGATCTGGTCAACCGGCGATCCACCACATGGCGCGGTCTGTCCGATACGCAACGCGCCGGTGATCCGTTGGCGCTGTTGGCGGCCCATCCAACCTTGATGAAACGTCCGGTGATTGAGACCGGTGCGACGCTCTATCTGGGTTGGGGTGGGGATGTCCAATCCGCGCTGACCCCTTGAAATCAATCGCAAGACTACACAGGTCTTTTCCGTAACGAGCAGGAGCACAAACATGCGCACGACCGCCCTTATTCTTGGTATTATTTCCGGTGTCTGGGGAATGATCATCGGCTTTTTTGGCTGGGGTTATACCGAGTTTATCAACTGGTTCGGAGATATCCCGGATATAGCTGAACAGGTTGATAACATTAACAAAGTCAGGTTCACCAGTCTGGGTGCACCGATACTGGCGCTGGTCGGTGGCGGGCTGGCTGTGGCCCAACCCTATGCGGCAGCAATTCTGTTGTTGCTGTCCAGCTTTGGCATGTACTGGGGATTTGAATTCGGGGTCTTCACCATGTTCCCGATCAGCATGTGTTTCATTGCCGGTCTGTTGGCCATGGTCGCCGCGATTACCCGCAAGGACTAGCCCCGAAACGCCACAGGCCGCGCAATCGCCCGGCCTGTGCAAAACTGTGAAAACAGGTTTTAGCCGACGAAGGCTTTTTCCAGAACAAACTCGGCCGGTTTGCTGTTGGAACCTTCGGTCAAACCAGCGGCTTCGCAGATCGCCTTGATGTCCTTGTTCAACCCCATCGAGCCACAGATCATAACGCGATCCGTGTCGGGGTTCAGCGGTGGCAGACCGAGATCAGCAGCCAAAGTGCCGTTTTCGATCAGCGTGGTTGCCCGGCCCATTTTGGCCGAAGCATCTCGCGTGGTTGTCGAATAGTATTTCAACTGTTGTGCAAACTCGCCAATCAGCGGATCATCCCTGAGCGCTTGAACCAGATCAGCGCCGTATTTCAATTCTACCGCTTCACGACAGGTGTGGATCAGGATTACTTCTTCATAGCGCTCGTACAGGTCGGGGTCCCGGATCAACGAAGCAAAGGGAGCAATTCCAGTGCCGGTGGCAATGAAATACATCCGTTTTGCCGGCAGTAGCGCGTCCAGAACCAGGGTGCCAACCGGCTTGGGCCGAATGATGATTTGCTCACCGGGTTGAATGTGCTGCAGCCGGGATGTCAGCGGGCCGTCCTGAACTTTGATCGAATAGAATTCCAGCTCGTCGTCCCAGCTGGGCGAGGCGATAGAATAGGCGCGCAGCAAGGGTTTGCCATTGTCCTTCAACAGGCCAATCATCACAAATTCGCCAGACCGGAACCGCAGCGATTGTGGACGGGTGACGCGAAATGAAAACAGGCGATCAGTATAATGTTTGACCGAAGTCACCGTCTGTGCGTCGGGCAAGACGGGTACTTTTTTGGCGGTCTCGGTGGGTAATGTCGATTGATCAGTCATGGTGTCGTCCTAAAAGATATCTCTGTGCGGCGCTGCCGCCTTGGTTCGGGTCAAACTGTCTTTTTCAAGCGTTTGATATAGCTGTGGTCGGCCCAGTTGCTGCGGGCCAGCCATTGATCCTCGGTTTGGCGTTCGGCCAGGTTTTTTCGGATTTCAACCTCGTCAAAACCGACGCGCCGTGCCATGGCATATTGATCCGCCAGAACATGGCCATAAGCCCGCAAACGACCCTTGAAACCAAGCAGCCTCAGGTGACTGGCGATGGAAAAACCCCGGCCATCGTGAGAGGTTGGAAACGCGATGCGCAAAATGCTGGCGTCACCGAAATAGGGGACAACCTGGTCGGCGCTGACCGTATTTGGCAGGTCAATACCACAGCCGGGGCGTTCATCATAAGCCGCCGAGGTGAACACATCCCAATCCAGAAACCCGTGCGTCCAGTCGTCCGGCACAAAGCCGTGGTCGTTGATCAATACAGTTGTCATCTCAGTTTTCCTTCTGAATGCGCGCGATTTTTCCGTCCACCATGTGGATGCCGCATTCGACTTTGTTCTGATTGCGCCATCGACCCGCGCGTTCGTCTTCGCCGGGTTTCACCTTGCTGGTGCATGGCATGCATCCAATGGACGGATAGCCCTGTGCAATCAACGGGTGACGCGGCAGGTTGTTGTTGTCGATATAATCGATCAGGTCGGTCTTGCGCCAGTGGGCAAGCGGATTAATTTTGATGCGTTTGTTGTCTTGGTTTTCAAACAAATCCAGCGCGGCGCGGGTGCCTGCCTGAAACCTCTTGCGTCCGGTGATCCAGGCATCGAAACCCGACAGGGCTGTTTCCAGGGGTTGAACCTTGCGCAGGTCACAGCACGCATCCGAGTTGGCCAAATGCAAGCGGCCAAACGGATCAGCCTTGGTGACCGCCTCGGTGCTGGCGCCGACTAGGCGCACATCGGTCAAGCCCAATTGCTCTGCGACATCGCGTTGATAGGCTAATGTCTCGGGAAACAGCATTTCCGTATCCACAAACAAGACCGGTACTGTCGGATCGATTGTCGATACAACATGCAACAGAACAACCGATTCCGCACCAAACGACGATACTATTGCCGTGCGCCCAACCATTGGGTCGGACAACGCGTCGCGCAGCACCGGAATGGCTGCGTGATTGCGATAGCGGTGATTTAACTCATCCACACGCTCGGAAATGGTCAATTCTGGTGCTTCAAAAGGCATGATCGGTCCCTATTCTGCAGCGATGCTTTCGGCCGGGTACAGCGCCGCTTTGAACGGTTCAATGCCCAGACGACGATAGGTCTGCAAAAATGTCTCATCTGCGTCGGAGCGGATGTCCAGATAGGCGTGGATTATGCGCTCGATCGCGGGCAACAACTCTTCTGCGGAAAACCCAGGCCCTGCTCGTTCGCCTACTGCTGCGTCTTCGGATCCGTCACCGCCGATTGTAATCTGATAGCTTTCGACACCGGCGCGATCCAGACCCAGAATGCCGATATGACCAACATGGTGATGACCACAGGCGTTGATGCAGCCCGATATCTTGATTTTCAACAGACCGATTTCATGTTCAAGCTTCAGTTCGTCAAACCGCACTGCAATTTCCTGGGCAATGGGGATCGAGCGTGCCGTTGCCAGCGCGCAATAGTCCATACCGGGGCAGGCGATAATGTCAGAGATCAGTCCGATATTGGCCGTGGCCAGCCCGACGCCGCGCAGCTCCTTGTATACGTCGTACAGATCACCCTTGTGGATATGCGGCAGGATGACGTTCTGCTCGTGGCTGATCCGCAGCTCGTCGTGGCCGTATTTTTCGGCCAGATCGGCCATCATACGCATTTGCTCTGATGTTGCGTCGCCCGGCGTCTGACCGTGTGCCTTGATTGAAATCGACACTATCGCATAGTCGGCATTCTTGTGCTCTGACAGGTTTGTGTCGGCAAATGACCGGAAGGCAGGATCACTGCTATATGCGGTATCAAATGCCGCTGTTGGCGCGGATTTATAGGCAGGTGGCGCAAAGGCGGCCTGAATGTCGTCGAACAATTCCTGATCATTTCCACCAAAAGTCGTGCGTTGCAGAACGAAACGTTCTTCTACCAACTCGCGAATTTTCTCGATGCCGTTTTCGTGGACAGTAATTTTGATCCGGGCTTTGTATTTGTTGTCGCGACGACCCAAAGCATTGTAAACCTGCAAGACAGACTCGACATAGGGCAACAGGTCTTCACGCGGCAGAAAATCGCGCAGCACTTTGCCGATCATCGGCGTTCGGCCCAAGCCACCGCCAACAACAACTTCGTAGCCCGGTTCGCCGGC
The DNA here is from genome assembly GCA_964196455.1 of uncultured Myxococcota bacterium. Taxonomy (GTDB): domain Bacteria; phylum Pseudomonadota; class Alphaproteobacteria; order Rhodobacterales; family Rhodobacteraceae; genus Amylibacter. Next base: position 5,761 of record CAXMUJ010000182.1, read on the forward strand.
CTCATTTCGCACCATGCGCAGACCGATGTCATGGGCTTTGGTAACGGCACGGTCGTTTGGTGACCCGGTGATGGCAATTTTGAATTTCCGGCCCAGAAAGGCGAATTCAGGGTGGTCGGTTGACCATTGTCGCAACAATTCCGCCGAGGGGCGCGGGTCTTCGATTTCATCTGCGGCAGCACCGGCAAAATGGTCAGCCGTCACGTTGCGCACACAGTTTCCAGATGTCTGGATCGCGTGCATTTCGACGTCGCCCAACGCATCCAGAATATCAGGCACATCGGGCAGTTTGGGCCAGTTGTACTGGATATTCTGACGGGTGGTGAAATGGCCATAGCCCTTGTCCCAAGTGTCCGCAATATATGCCAGTTGACGCATTTTGGCAGAGTCCAACGTCCCGTACGGAATAGCGACCCGCAGCATATAGGCGTGCAGTTGCAGGTACAGACCATTCATCAGGCGCAAGGGCTTGAACTCGTCCTCGGTCAATGCACCCTCAAGACGGCGTTCGACCTGGGCGCGGAACTGTTTATTCCGCTCGGCGATGAACTCTTTGTCAAATTCGTTATAGCTGTACATATCTTAACCCTCTGCCTGCTTGCCGTGCTTGTAATTTGACGGCCCGCGTGTGCGGAATTCCTCGCGGAAATGCGTTGGCACCGGTTGGCCATTTTCACCGCGAACCGCATCTGCCAGATAGGCCCCAACCAAAAAAGTGCCACGTTTGTTTGCGTCAACCAACAGAGCATTGCCCTGTGCCTCGTCCTCGATCAGCAAAGCGTCGTGATGGTCACTGACCCATTCGCCGCTGGCGCCAAGATATATAACATCGCCCTCGATCAGGCGGTTGGCGGTTAAAACCTTGGATTTAAATGCGCGTGCCATCAAGTGTGTCCTGTTGCTATACTGTCTTTTGTGTCCAAAACGTCCAGTGCGGCGCGCGGGCTCATGCCCAGAAATAGAATTGCAGGGCCATCGACCCGTGCTGCGTCCAGCAGATCTGGCAAGGCAAGCAGGGTCGTCGACATGATCTTCTGGTTCAGACGCGAAGCGTTCTCGACGATTGTCACCGGTTTATTTTCAGACGCGCCATACATCAAGAGCCTGCCGCGAATAAAACCGGCGGCGCGTTTGCCCATATAAATGGCGGCTGT
>CAXMUJ010000183.1:0-1988 GCA_964196455.1 uncultured Myxococcota bacterium
CTGGCTTGCCTTTGATGGGTCATAGTAGATCCCTCGATCATCCAGCACCAATGATGCGGCTGGTGTCAGCGCTGCGCCCAACCCCGTTGATCGCAGGAACCCATCCTCCATACGTACCAGCGAAATCTCGCTGGCGTCGCACATCTTGGCGAGTTCATCACTTTCACGACTAGCCCAGACAACCACTTGACCGTTGTTTTTCTTAGTGTTTGATATTGCGGCCCTGTCGGAGCCTGCGAAATGAACCAATTTGCTACCCGACAAAAACCGTTCCACGGTTGGACGCTTCCATGCCCGCATGCCCAGCGCAGTAACGGGTAATAATCCACCCCAGTGTTGCTTCGCTTGTGCCAACAATTGCTGCGCGGCCTCCTCGAAACTACAGGCATGCTGGCGGGCGTGATTATACCAAAATGGATAGGCCAGCATCGCACCAGCGAATAGTTCATCAACTGTTAACTTTTTGGTCCGACGCGCTATGGTTTGGCGATCCTCGCTAAGCCCCCAACCCGCATAAAACGGTGCACCGAAAACCACTGGTTGGTGCCCCGCCAATATCGCCTCAAATCCCATTTGCGAGGAAACGCAGTACACCTTCAAAGCACCTTCAAGCAGGTCCCAAGGGTTTAGCGGCTCGCTCGACAGTTCCGTATTTTTATCTATCTCGGACATCGAAAAATGCCCACTTTTAGTACTGTTATTCACCGGAGGATGTGTGCGAATAACGATACGTTTTCCCGGGTTCTCGGCCCTGGCTGCCACCAGCATTTCGGCAAAACTTTCAGCGTTGGCCATGCCCCCGATAATTGACGCATCACCAGCCACTTGGTCGATTAACAGTACATACCCAGCTTTAGGCACAGTCGCGTACCCGCGCGGGACGGCATTGTATTTGGACAAACCATAATGCCGCAAGAATGCGCGCCCATTGGCTGCGCGGGCCAACAAACGATCATCAAACTTGGCTGTTTGCAGAATTTCTTCCAATTTTGAAGACCGACCTGCATCAAAATGCACGCCTACATCGTCAATATTCAAACCAATCGGCGGCGAGCCTAATCCCGGTAGATCAGACCGAAGAAATGCGTCTTCAAACGTAACTACCGGGACGTTTGGCCAACGCGCCACAACGCGTTTAGATCTTGGAATCCGCCCCCAAACCGCAATCGACCGACCACGAACCCCAAGCCAACCGTTGGAAATAGAATATCCGGCAGCACCGATCACACGGCGCAATGGTCGTGATAATAATAGTCCGGCAGAAAACCCCGCAAGGCATTCCTGTTCGGGTTTATTCAAGGAGGTCCGCCGCGCCGCTAACTGCTGAATCGAGCGCAACTGCTGCGTTCAGACCGCCAATGACAGTGAACAGTAACGTGCGCCATTTCACATAAGGGGCTTCGGTTACGTAAATCGTGTCTTCGTCACGAATGGGGAATCTGCCAGCCACAAACATACTTGATTGCGAGGTCAGATCGACTAGATACGCAAACCGCTGTGTACCCGTCAGATCACTGCGTCCAAGAACGCGGTTGGCAATCGACGCAGATTCTTCGCGAAATACGAAAATCCCTTTGGCGTTCGAACTGTTCGCGCGAAGCCCACCCACAGCCGCCAAAGCCTCCAATACCGTTGGATTATGGGTCTCAAAACTGATACGGCGTTGGCCAGTGTTGCCCATCGAAATATAATAGCGCTCGTCTTTTTCCAGAACGATCTTGTCGCCAGCACGCAGTGGAATGTCATTGGATGGATTATCAAGCAAATCCTGGAACCAGATTTCCCCGACTTCGCCCCCGCGACGTACGGTGATTTTTACAACATTTGGATCAAGCGAAATGCCACCTGCGCGCGCCAACATACCCGTCAACCGTCGGCTGGATGCATCAATCGCGTACACGCCTTGCCCGCCGACGCCGCCAAGAATACTGACGGTTGCGCCGTTACCGGCCTCGCGGCGCACTTCGATTTGTGGGTCAGGTGTCTGG
>CAXMUJ010000184.1:0-1528 GCA_964196455.1 uncultured Myxococcota bacterium
CTATCTGAAAGACGAGCTGGAACAGGACGACGGGCTGCGCCAGCGCATGATTGACGTCACGCCGCTGGACCGGATCGCCGAAGCCCGCGAAGTCGCCGAGGTGGTCCAGTTTCTGGCCTCGGACAGCTCGGGCTTTGTCACGGGGCAAATCTTGAACGTCGACGGCGGGCGCACGTTGATTGACCCGCTGGACAGCGCGGTGCACTAGGCACGGGCAATAGGCATGGGCACAGTCCGGTCAAATTGGAACCGGGCCGACATGAAACCGCTTATTATTCACCCAAACAAAAACCCCGACCAATGGCCGGGGCTTTAAGAAACGCGATGATCAGGGCGAACCTAGTCTTCTTCGTCTTCGTCCTTTGCGTTCGGGTCAACCTTGGGCAGATTGAACAGGCTGTCTGCATCCAGACGTGATGCGCTCTCGTCTGCGGCTTCTTCGGACAGGGTAAAGTTTTCCAGACCGGCAATCGACGACGGCATCGGTGCATCCGGATCAGCACCCAGAGATTTCTCGGTCGACACCAGTTTTGAGCGTTCTTCGTCGCTCATCACGACACCGTCTTTGGCCTGTTTTTTGGCGGCTTTCTGAACGGCGGCGTCCAGTTCCAATTGTTTGCACAAGCCCAGCGCAACCGGATCGATCGGCTGGATATTGGAAATGTTCCAGTGGGTCCGCTCGCGCAGCGCCACAATGGTCGGCTTGGTTGTGCCGACCAGCTTGGAAATTTGACCATCGGTCAGCTCGGGATGGAATTTCACCAGCCACAGGATCGCCGCGGGGCGGTCTTGGCGTTTGGACAGCGGGGTATAGCGCGGGCCACGGCGTTTCTGTTCACCTTCGGCAGCAGCGTAATACATCAACTCCAGCTTATGGGCCGGTGCATCCTGAGCGCGATCAATCTCGTCCTGCGTCAGCTGATTGTTGGTGATAGGGTCGAAACCTTTGATGCCTTGGGCCACTTCGCCGTCGGCGATGCCGTTTACTTCCAGCTCGTGCAGACCGCAAAAATCCGCAATTTGTTTGAAACTGAGCGTCGTGTTGTCAACCAGCCAAACGGCTGTTGCCTTTGCCATAATCGGGAGCGCCATTGCCTTATCCTTTGTAAATACACCTCTCCCGGTCCGAGAATCGGGGGTAAGCCGCTTTGGCTTACGAATTTTCCGTTTCAGGGGGGGAATTCTAGGCCTATATAGGGGGAAAGCACCAAAATGGGAAGCCCGAAATGATACGTTGGATTTTAGCTCTGTTTTTCCTGATCCCGCCTGCCTGGGCGGATGGCGAACCTGCGGGCCGGTTTGATTATTACGTTATGTCGCTGAGCTGGACCCCCAGTTGGTGTGCCGAGGAAGGCGATGATCGCAACTCGCCACAGTGTGCCGCTGGCAAGGGATATGGCTTTACCCTGCACGGGCTCTGGCCACAGTACGAGAATGGCTGGCCCGCCTATTGCCGCACATCTGTGCGCGCGCCCAGCCGCACTGACACCGCCGCCATGTCCGACATAATGGGCACAGGCGGTTTGGC
>CAXMUJ010000185.1:0-1761 GCA_964196455.1 uncultured Myxococcota bacterium
TGACGAAATCTTGCACGCTATATCCCTGCACATAGAGCAAGCCGGTCAGATCGGCAAAGTTCAGGCGGACAGAACATTGCGCCGCAACGACCGGTTTGGCATGGAGCGCCACGCCACTGCCAGCCAGCGTCAGCATGCCCAAATCATTCGCACCGTCGCCAACGGCAAGTACCGCGTCATAACTGATCCCCAGTCTGGCTGATATTTTTTTCAAGGCCTGGACTTTGGCCTCGCGGCCCAAAATGGGCAAACCGACCTGACCGGTCAGCACTCCGCCCTTTTGCAGCAGAGTATTGGCCCGGTTTTCGTCGAAACCAAGCTGTGCGGCTACGGCCTGTGTAAAGTCGGTAAACCCGCCGGACACCAGAGCTGCGTAGGCGCCGTTTGCCGTCATCGTTGCCAACAGAACCGGACCGCCGGGCATCAGTGTGATGCGTGTCTCCAGCACGTGTTGAATGACAGAGACATCCAGACCGGCCAACAATCCGACACGCTCGCGCAGCGCATCGTCAAAATCCAGCTCGCCGTTCATCGCCCGCGCCGTAATGCCTGCCACACGTTCACCGACACCGGCGACAATGGCCAGTTCGTCAACGCACTCTTGCTGGATCATGGTGCTGTCCATATCAGCCAGCAACAATTTTTTGGCGCGGCCGGCGCTGGGCTGCACGACGAAATCGATACGCTGTTCTTGCAGGTCGGACCAGAGAGGCTCGGTATCTGCCGGTTCATTTGCGAGCCGGATCTCGGCCGCGATGTTTTCGTTCAGCCAGAGATAGGTTTTCGCACCAAGCCGCGCGGCCGTTTCGGCAACTATTTCACGGGTCAAATTTGCCTGTGCCGGGTCGGCTATGAGGGTCGCGATAAACATGCGGTATTTCCTATCATAAACTTTTGAGCATCTGCGGCGCTTTATTGAGCAAAAACGTCGTAATGACCAGAGTTAAGGCTTGTGCGATCCGCATCAACGACATAAATCCGCAAGTGGGACACCCTTCCCCAACGAAGGGCAGATATCTGTGAGGATAATAAAATGACTATACACATGCCGGGCCCACGCCCGATGAACCCCCGTTTTTCTTCTGGCCCTTGCACCAAACCTCCGACATGGACGCTGGATGCGCTGAACGATGCGCCCTTGGGCCGCTCGCACCGCGCTGCAGTTGGCAAGGCCAAGCTGAAGGACGCCATCGAAACAACTCGCAACGTTCTGGGCATACCTGCTGATTATAAAATTGGTATCGTGCCGGGATCGGATACTGGCGCGGTCGAAATGGCCATGTGGTCGATGCTGGGTGCACGCGGCGTTGATATGATGTCTTGGGAAAGTTTCGGCGCGGGCTGGGTCACGGATGTGGTCAAACAGTTGAAGCTGGACAATGTCACGCATCACAGCGCGGACTATGGCAAACTGCCCAATCTGGACGCGGTGAATTTTGACAATGACGTTGTGTTTACATGGAATGGCACCACATCGGGTGTTCGGGTTCCCAACGCAGATTTTATACCGGCCGACCGAGCCGGTCTGACCATTTGCGACGCGACCTCTGCGGCTTTTGCCCAGGATTTGGACTGGGATAAACTGGATGTGACCACATTCAGCTGGCAGAAAGTTCTGGGCGGCGAAGCGGCGCATGGTGTGATCATCCTGTCGCCACGTGCGGTGGAGCGTTTGGAAAGCTATACACCTGCTTGGCCGCTGCCGAAAATCTTTCGCATGACCAAGGGTGGCAAGTTGATCGAGGGTATCTTTACCGGTGC
>CAXMUJ010000186.1:0-12539 GCA_964196455.1 uncultured Myxococcota bacterium
CAAAAATGGCGCAAGACATCATCCACACCGAAGGTGAATCGAATACGTCGCAAGCCCGCCAGAATTGGATGGCTCAGGCCGTCGGGCCACGTTCCAAACCGTTATTGGACCGAGATGCCAAGGCATTTTTACACCAAAGCCTGTCTAGCCCCTGTGTCACTACAATCAAGGCGGCTGACGGCATTTGGATCGAAGATCTGGACGGCAATCGTTACATGGATTTTCATGGCAATTCTGTGCACCATATCAGCTATGGCCATCCGAAGCTGAAGCAAGCGATCAAAGATCAGCTAGACGCGCTGCCGTTTGCGCCGCGCCGGTTTACCAACGAACCAGCGGTTCAACTGGCGGAAAAACTTGCCGCGATTGCGCCCGGCAAGCTGAATAAAATTCTGTTCACAACGGGGGGCTCGGACGCCATTGAAGTGGCTTTGAAAATTGCCGTGCTGCCACTGGGCGGTTCAAGACCATCTCTTTCTGGGAGTCCTTCCATGGCGCGGGTTTTGGCGCCGCATCGGTTGGTGGCGAAGCAACATTCAGATCGCATATTGCCGGACCGTTGCTTGCGGGTACTGAACATGTGGCGCCATTTGCATGCTATCGTTGCCCTTATAATCATGCCGGACCAGAGGTTTGCGGACTGGCTTGTGCCGAAATGGTCAAATATGTGCTGGAACGAGAAGGCGATGTCGCCGCCGTAATAGCAGAGCCAATGCGGGCGGTGCCATATGTGCCACCGCCTGGGTTTTGGAAATCCGTTCGCGCGGCATGCCATGCCCATGGCGCTTTGTTGATCATGGATGAAATCCCCACCGGTTTGGGTAAAACGGGGAAGTTTTTCGCGTTTGAACACGATGATATCATTCCAGATATTGCGGTGTTGGGCAAAGCCCTGGGAGGAGGCATTTTACCGATTGCCGCCTGTATCGCCCATGAGAAACTGGATGTGTGTGGCGATTTTGCAATCGGCCACTATACGCACGAAAAAAACCCGGTGACGGCGCGGGCGGCGTTAACCACTCTGGAGATCATCGAAGAAGAAGGGTTGGTCGCGCGGTCCGCCGAGTTGGGGGACTACGCATTGCAACGCTTACAGGCCTTTGGCGAAAACTGCCCGATTGTCGGCGATGTGCGCGGGCGCGGACTAATGTTCGGGGTCGAGATTGTATCCAGCAAAGCCGATAAAACCGCAGCACCGGAATTGGCCGAAAAGATTTATTACAAGTGCCTTGCCCAAGGGTTGAGCTTCAAAATATCGCAGGGATGTGTGTTGACCCTGTCGCCGCCGCTGACAATTGCGCGCAGTGATCTGGAAATCGCCCTGGGGATTGTGGAAACAGCGGTAACCCAACTGGTTCCTGGGTGAAGACACCCGTTTTACGACCATTTTACCGGCAGCAATACTGCATGCCACCTGAAATGCGTTGGTCAAAGTGTCTGCTGAGCGGTCGAGTGTATTTGGGCTGATCTGGTTCGGGGATGTTGTGTCCACGGTGTCAGTTGCGGTTCTTGCCATGGATGATGCTGGCGACATTGCACCGGCGGCCGCTATGGGTATGATGGTTTTTATACAAATGCGAGCGCTGGGGTGTTGCATATATTGGGGTCTCGCATAATTTTGAAGCGCTCGAATACCTGGCGAACGCGCTAGGGGATTTCTGGTGCGCGAGGGGGGTGCTGTTACCATGAGTGCAGGGACGCTAAAAGCCGGAGTCCAGACCGCCCTTGCGTTGCCGTGTTGGGTGGCACCGCACGATGTTCGCTGTCTGGACGGAGGTATCACGAATGTGAACTTGCGACTAACAGATCAGGGCCGCGACTATGTTGTCAGGTTGGGCAAAGATATCCCGCTCCACGGTGTCATGCGATTTAATGAGCTGGCCATTAGCCGGGCCGCCCACACTGCAGGCATATCCCCCAACGTCCACTATTGGCAACAAGGCGCATTGGTGCTTGATTTTCTTGAGGCCGAAACCCTGACAGAGGCAGATGTTCGCGACCCCGAAACACTGGGTCAGATCATCGGGCTTGTTCGTCGTGTTCACCTCGAGTTGCCGCGATATCTACGCGGGCCGGTTTTGGCGTTCTGGGTGTTTCATGTCTTGCGGGACTACGCCATCACATTGCGTGAACGCGGGTCCACGCACCTGCCTGTCCTTGCCGAACTGATGGAACAAGCCGCAATATTAGAGGCGGCCACGGGGCAGATCGATCTGGTGCTTGGTCACAACGATCTGCTGGCGGCCAATATTCTGCGCGACACCGATCGGCTGTGGCTAATCGATTGGGAATACGGCGGATTTAATTCTCCTCTGTTCGACTTGGGCGGTCTGGCCACAAACAACGGGCTTGACGTGGAAGAGCAACATTTCATGCTAAAAGCCTATTTCGGCCACGATCCTGATGCAGATTTATGGATGCGATACACGGCGATGAAATGCGCATCGCTGTTGCGCGAAACTCTCTGGAGCATGGTGTCTGAAATCACATCGGATATCGACTTTGACTATGCTGCCTATACTTCTGAAAATCTGGGGCGCTATCGGCGGGCCTATGAAGATTTTGTGAAGCTGAAAGAGCTGCTATGACCGAGTTTCCAAAAACTGCGCGGGCTGTCATTGTTGGCGGCGGCATCATTGGATGTTCCACCGCGTATCATCTGGCAAAGCTGGGGTGGGATGTTGTCCTGCTAGAGCGCAAAAAGCTGACATCGGGCACGACATTTCATGCTGCCGGACTGGTTGGGCAGTTGCGCAGCAATGCCAATATCACTCAGCTATTGGGGTATTCCGTCGAGCTGTACAAAAATCTTGAACAGGAAACCGGACAGGCCACGGGTTGGAAAATGAATGGCGGTTTGCGTCTCGCCTGTAATCAAGAGCGTTGGACCGAGGTTAAGCGTCAGGCAACGACGGCGCATTCATTCGGCCTGGATATGCAATTGCTGACACCCAAAGAAGCCCAAAACCTGTGGCCGCTCATGCGGGTCGACGATGTTGTAGGGGCGGCCTTTCTGCCGACTGACGGTCAGGCAAACCCGTCTGACATTACCCAGTCACTTGCAAAGGGTGCGCGCATGGCTGGCGCCCGAATATTTGAAGATACCAAAGCCCTGTCGGTGGGTGTCGAAAACGGAATTATCACAGGTGTCGAGACCGAAGGCGGCTTGATTGAGTGTCAGGTGGTAATCGCGTGTTGCGGGCAATGGACACGGGGGTTTGCAGCCAAGGTCGGGGTCAATGTACCGCTTGTGTCCATGCAGCACCAATACATGGTGACCGACGCGATTGCGGGCATGCCAAAGAACCTGCCGACGCTGCGCGATCCGGACCGGCTGACCTACTACAAAGAGGACGTCGGCGGACTGGTTATGGGCGGCTATGAACCAAATCCGATTGCATGGGCGCAAAAGGGTATTCCGGCCGGATTTCACTACACGCTTCTGGACAGTGACTTTGATCACTTTGAACCGATGATGGAACAGGCATTGGGCCGTGTTCCTGCGTTGGAAACTGCCGGAATAAGGCAGTTAATCAACGGGCCGGAAAGTTTCACGCCAGACGGAAATTTCATCTTGGGTGAGGCGCCAGAATTACGGAACTTCTTTGTCGGGGCCGGTTTCAATGCGTTTGGGATCGCATCGGGTGGCGGGGCGGGTATGGCGCTGGCTGAATGGGTGGATAAAGGTGAGCCGCCCTTTGATCTATGGCCTGTTGATATACGCCGTTTTGGCCGGCCACATTTTGACGATGACTGGATCCTCACACGCACGGCCGAGGCTTATGCCAAGCACTACACAATGGCATGGCCGGCTGAAGAGCACGACAGTGGCCGCCCGTACAGAAAATCGCCGCTATATGACAGATTAAAGATGGACGGGGCCGTGTTTGGAGAAAAACTGGGCTGGGAGCGGCCGTATTGGTTTGCCCGGGCACAGGCCGGCGAAGAACCGCATGATATCTACACATTCGAGCGGCCAAACTGGCACGCGGCCGTCGGGCGAGAACACAAAGCCGCGCGTGAGGCGGCTGTCCTGATCGATCAAACCTCGTTTGCAAAATACCGGCTGACAGGACCGGATGCACAGGCCGCACTTGGCTGGATTGCCGCCAATGATGTCGCAAAACCAGTGGGGTCGTTGGTTTACACTCAGATGCTGAATGATCGCGGTGGGATCGAGTGTGATCTAACCGCCGTCAGGGTCGCCGAGGACGAATACTATATCGTGACCGGAACCGGCTTTGCGACCCATGATTTCGACTGGATATCTCGAAATATACCGAAAGGCCTGGATGCGAAACTAGGCGATATCACGTCATCGGTGGCTGTTTTGTCGCTGATGGGGCCACGGGCACGCGATATCTTGCAACTGGTTTGTGACGATGACGTCAGCAACGCAGGCTTTCCATTTGGAACCGCCAAAACAATCCGCATCGCGGACTGTCGGGTGCGTGCGCTGCGCGTCACCTATGTGGGTGAACTTGGGTGGGAGCTGCATGTCCCGACCGACTGCGCCACCAAAGTTTATGATGCTTTGCACAAAGTCGGGCCGGCCCATGGCCTGGTAAATGCAGGCTATCGTTGCATTGAAACCTTGCGTCTGGAAAAAGGCTACCGCGCATGGGGGGCTGATATCGGACCGGACCATACCCCCCACGAAGCCGGATTGGCTTGGGCCGTCAAAGTTCATAGGGACGTTGATTTTAAAGGGCGCGCAGCGGTGAATGCTCAACGAGCCCAAGGCGTGAAGAAACTATTGGCTACATTTGTGGCAGATGGCGATGTGATTTTGTCGGGGCGCGAAACCATCTATCGTAATGGCAAACGGGTCGGGTGGCTGTCGTCTGCCGGATACGGTCACAGCTTGGAAAAATCCATTGGAATGGGATATATTCGAAATCCAGAAGGTGTCGATGCCAGATATGTCAGCGACGGTGTGTATGAGCTAGAAGTCGCGGCGCTGCGGGTGCCCTGTTCTGTTTCACTAGCCCCGCTTTATGACCCGAAAATGGAACGGATCAAATGTTGATGTCGGGGTTCTGTCAGATTAAGCGAGCATGAGGCGCGCACTGCAATCGACCGGCTTTTGGGTTGCGAAGTTTACGCATCGCCAAACCCGTTCTAGCCGGCAAGTTCCTGCCACCGGTGGCAGGCCACATTGTGCTCGTCTCCCGCACTCTCGAGGGCCGGTTCTTCGATACGGCAGCGATCTATAGCAAATGGACACCGGGTCTGGAATTTGCATCCTGGTGGTGGATTGGTGGGAGAGGGAATTTCCCCTTCGAGTTTTTGCGCTTTGCCACGGTCGTCGGGATCCAGCGAGGGTATCGCCGACAACAGCGCTCTGGTGTAGGGATGGCGCGGACCAGAAAACAGCGTGCGCGTTGGGGCGGTCTCAACAAGGCGACCCAGATACATCACGGCGACATGATCACAGACATGGGCCACAACGCTGAGATCATGGCTGATGAACAAGAATGTCAGCCCCATGTCCTTTTGAATGGCTTTAAGCAGGTTGAGCACGTCTGCCTGTATTGAAACATCAAGGGCCGCGACACTTTCGTCCGCGACAATGAATTTGGGACCAGACACCAAGGCACGCGCGATCGAGATGCGTTGTCGCTGTCCGCCCGAAAAGGCATGCGGGAAACGACGCAAGTGTTCGACGTTCAAGCGGCACTTGGCCGCAATTTCCCGGACCCGTTCATCGGTTTCGGCCCGTGATTTGGTCAGACCCATGACTTCCAGCGGTTCTGCTATGATGTCACGCACCGTCATCCGCGGACTAAGCGCGGCGTAGGGATCTTGAAAGATCAATTGCGCCCGTTTGCGGTAATCCTTCAGCTCTTTCTTGCCAAGGTTCTTTAGCGAATATGAAACCTCGCCGTCGTCATACAAGACATCACCCTTGCTGAGGGGGGCTGCGCGCAGCATGGCCCGCCCAAGCGTCGTTTTGCCAGATCCTGACTCGCCGACGAGACCAAAAAAGCTGCCCGGTGCAATCTCGATACTGATGTTTTCGACAGCCTGAACATACGGTTTCGGGCCGATTAAGCCGCCGCGCAACGCATAATGGACTGACAGTTTCTGCGCAGAGATCAGAGGTTTCTGGCTCATTTGGCACCTCCTGTCGGGTCATAAAGGTGGCACGCGGCTGTGTGATCTTCACCGATCTGTGAAAACTTTGGAATTTCCGCTGCACAGCGCGCGCCTATAACTTCTTGGCAGCGTGTGTTGTAGACACATCCCGGTGGCCGCTCCAGTGGTGAAGGGATGTCGCCTGGGATCGGGGTCAGCGGGGCGTCCATGTCGTCCAGTTTGGGCAGGGCTGCCAGTAATCCGCGGGTATAGGGGTGCGCCGGGCTGCGGATGACATCGCGAACGGTTCCCTGCTCGACCAGTCGGCCAAGATACATTACTGCGACTTTATCAGCGGTCTGTGCAATCACCCCAAGATCATGAGTGATAAAGATGATGCCCATGCCAAACTCGGAAACCAGATCTTTCATCAGGTCGATCACCTGCGCTTGTATCGTTACGTCCAGCGCCGTTGTCGGCTCATCCGCGATCAACAGCTTGGGTTTGGTGGACAGCGCCATTGCAATCATGGCTCGCTGGCGCATTCCGCCGGAGAGTTCGAAAGCATATTGGCCGAACCGCGTGCTGGGGTCCGATATGCCAACCCGGTCCAGCATCTCGATGGAAACTTCCTTGGCCTGTGATTTGGAATAGCTGGTGTGGATCAACAATTGCTCCACCATCTGGTCCCCAATAGAAATTGCAGGGGCGAAGCTTGCCATTGGCTCTTGAAAAATCAGTGAAATTGCACCACCGCGCACGACCTTCATCTCGCGGTCGTTTTGCAGTGACATGACATCAACCGGGCCATCTTCAAGGTGCAGCGTGATTTTGGTATCTTCACCATAGACCGCGTTGCGCGGGTTTAATTTCATCAGGGATTTGGCGGTCACGGATTTTCCGGACCCACTCTCGCCCACCAACCCCATGACCTCGCCCGCTTCAACGCTGAAGGAAACATTGTCCACGGCGGTAATGCGGCCTTCATCTGTATCAAATTGCAGAGTCAAATTTTCGACGTCAATCAATCGGCTCATTTTTTAGTATCTCCATACGGATCGGCTGCGTCTCGCAAACCGTCCCCGACAAACACAAACGCCATTACAAGCACGATGAAGAATATCACCGGAATGAAATACCATTGATAATTCAGCAGTACATCTGCACTGGTAACATTCTGCAGCATAACCCCCAGCGAGTTGACCGGATCCTTAAGACCGAGACCAATGAAGCTCAGCGCAGTTTCCGATAGCACCATATAGGGAAAAGAGATCACCAGATCGACGATGATGTAGCTGGTAAAGCTGGGCAGCAAATGCTTGCGGATGACGTGTCCGGGGGACGCGCCGCAAAGCTGTGCCGCTAGAACATATTCCTGATTGCGTTCGGTCAACAAATGGGTGCGCACGCGCCGTGCCAGTGTCGGCCAGCCGATGAACCCCAATATGATAGAGATGAAGAAAAACCTTTCCTCTGCGCTCCATGTATCGGGAATGAAAGCAGCCAAGGCCATGAACAGCGGTATGGCTGGAATGGTTCGCACTGCATCCGTGACCATCTGGATGAACGAATCTATCCAGCCTCCATAGAACCCGGATATTCCGCCGATGATCAACGCCAGAACAAAGGCGATAAAGACACCGATGGTACCGACAGCCAGCGAGGTATTAATCGCATGAAAAGTCCGCGAGAAGATATCCTTGCCCGTAGAGTCAGTGCCAAACAGGTGGACTTGACCGTCGTCCACTCCAAACAGATGCGTGTTGAATCTGATGCCAAAGTATTTGTATTCGGACCCTTCGACGAAAAACCGAACATACTTCCGCTTGTCGGTATTAATTGTGGTCACCCATCTGAAATTGGTCTTGATCGAGCGTTCCCGTTCGAGCTCATAGATAAAAGGGCGCGCCGAGCAGCCATTGTCGTCACAGAACTTAGGGATTGTAGGCGCGCCGTTCAGATACTCTTTGTCACGCCCGGCTATTGTTGGATCATAGGGCGTCAAGACCGGTGCAAAAATGCCCGACAGGACCAAGATCACCAGAACCCAAGCCCCAACCATTGCCGCCTTTTGTTTTTTGAACCGCGTCCAGATCAGCTGACCTTGAGAGGCCGTAAAATATGCGTCTTTGGTGCTTTGGTCCACAGAGGCGTCGTAGATATTTGTTTCGGTCATATCTATTATCCCAATATACTGCGACGGATGCGCGGATCGACGAGTGCCAGAACGATATCAGTGATAAAGTTGATGACCACGATACTGCCCGTCAAGAAAAAGATGATTGCCCCTGCCAGTTGCTGGTCATTCGAGCGGGCCAGAGCCTCGATCAATAACGAACCTGCTTCGGTCAAGGTGAGGATCAAAGCCACAATTGGCAGCTCGTTGAAGATACGATTGAGATCAAATCCAAGCGAATTGATGATCGGGCTGAGCGCATGGCGGGCCGGATAGCGCATCAGCAACTTGCGCCCGGATACACCGCGCGCCGAGGCGGCAGTCACATAAAGCTTGCTGATCTCGTCGGACATCAAGGCGCGTACGGTTTGAATGGCAAAGGCGGTGGCGGACCATCCCAAGATGAACACAGGCAACCAGACGTGGCCAAGGAAGTCCTTGATTTTTGCGCCGTCCCAAGGCGCATCTCGATACTCTGGCGAGAACAGACCAGTGAGGCTGTCCCCGAACATGACCGTCGAGAACAACATGATCATTAGGGCGAGTAGAAAATTCGGGAGCGCCAAGCCAAGGTAGCTGACCAGACGCAGGCTGTTGTTCAGAAACGGGTTGCGGGATGTGGCGGCGATTATGCCGACGGGAATTGCGATGACATAGGCCACAAGCAGCGAGCCAAGGCAGATGCCAATGCTCAGCCAAACTTTCTGACCTAGTAATTGATTGATGTTGAGGCGCAGAATGCAGCTGTCGCCAAATTCACCCTGAAAGGCGTTGAAAATCCAACGGCTCCATCGTTGAAAGAAGGGCTTGTCCAGACCGAGCCGGATGCGTTCGGCATCAATATCAGCAATAGAAATCATAGCCCCTTGCGAGTTCTTAAACGCGAGGTAGCGCTCGGCGCAATCGCCAGGCACCAGTTCCATCAGCGAAAACACGATGAACGAGACAAGGCAGAGTGTGAAAAAGGCAAGCGCCGCGCGGATCATAGCAAATCGAAGAAACTGGACCATCTGATACTGCGCCCCTAAAGCAAGTTGCGACCCATTTGGGTTCGCCTAATTTTTGAGTTGCGGGCCAGGTTGGTGGCCCGCAACGGGTTTCATTTTCGCTACGTCAGCGGTCTATTCGTCAAAGAACCACTGCGACGGACGGTAAGGGTAAGTTCTGTAATAGGCATAAGAAGCCGTTTTGAACTCTGTTACGTTCTTTAGCGTGGCAGCGTGATAGATAGGTTTTTGCTCTTTCACGGTACCGATGAACAGCAGATTGCCTGTCATATTCTCGACCAGTTTCAGTCCCAAAGCATCGGATTCAGGTGTGCCAACCGGCGCTGCCTGGAATGCGTTGATGTCGTCCATCATGGTGTAGACATACTCTGGCGGTTTTACACCAGCGGCCCCATCGGACTCAACATATTCGCCCCACAACATCGCAGTACGCATGTTGAAGTAGTTGTCGAAGGGTGGGATGAAGATTTCAGGATTGCCGAGAACCGTGGTCAAAGGCACGCTTTTCTCGTACATGGTCACGTCAAGCTGGTTCGAGGATTGGGCCGAACGATATTCGTCGGTTGTGACCTCTTTGACCGTGTTATTGATGCCAACGTCACGCCAGTTCTGACCGACAAGTTCAACGATTTTGATCGATATGCCCTGCGTAGCAACTTGCAGATTCAACGTCAGCTTGTCACCATTTGGCAGTTCACGCGTGCCGTCACCATCTTTGTCAACAACACCAATTTCGTCCAGCAAGGACTTGGCCATATCCGGATCAAACTGCGCGAAATGCTGTTCCCATTCCGGAGTAATGAAATCAGGAGAGGGCGAGAAGCCGACGTATTGCTGAGGCGTTCCAAGTCCGAACATCGCAACTTCGTTGATCTCATCACGGTTCATCGCGACAGACATCGCTTGACGGAATTTCAGATCACCAAATACTTTGCGCTTCTCAAGGTCTTCAGACGTGACGTTGAATGCAAAGGTCGGCATCGTGATGTCAGGTTTCAGATCGATAATAAAATCGCTCTTTTCCTGATTTTCCATCAGCAGAGGAACATAGTCGGTCTGCAGCGCCTGAGCCTTGTAGCTGACTTCACCGTTGACCAATTTCAGCAGGCGCACTTCGCTTTCGCTAACAAAGATCTCGTCCATCTCGTTGATATAAGGAAGCTGATTTCCGGCTGTATCGACCATGTAGTAGTAAGGGTTGGCAACAAAATGGCGCCCCTCGGTGTTTTCGGCAATTACAATGTGGCTTTCCAGAGTTGGAGCCGCATCAAGTGGCAGTCCGGCAACCAGATCTGGTTTTGACAGCATCGGTGTTGGCGTGTCCATCCAGTCGGAACTGCCATAATAAGCTTTTATAGCGTCAAAGCCATCTTCGAAACCGAGCGATTGGGCCAATGTGTCGGCATCCGGGTTGATGTCTGGATGATATTGCCCAAGGAAATGCTTGGGCTGGAAGCCTTGCCCATAATGGTTCGCAAAGTGTGCCAGAAAACCCAGCTTTGGAGACGGCATGTTGAAACGCACGGTTAGCGGATCGATAACGTCAACTGTCATCGGTTCACCACCGGCCAGCAACCAGCCTTTCGGGACTTCCATCACATTGGTGTTCATCTGCAAGTCTTCGTACCAAAACTCGACATCTTCAGCACCAAACGGTTCGCCGTCCGACCACTTGTGGCCTTCACGCAGAACAAACGTCAGTTGTGTAAAGTCATCGTTCCAGGACCAGCTTTTTGCCACATTCGGCACGATCGTCGTCAGATCGTCTGCAAAGCGTACCAAGTTTACGTGACGAACTGACATAAAGTCGGATGTACCAGCTTCGGTCGCGTTCGACAGCGCGTTGAAGGTGCCGCCATAGTTGCCGATCGTGTCATAAGGAGCCACGATCAAGGGTTCTGTCGGCAGACGATCCGCCAGAGCGGGCATAGCTGGATTGCCGCGGATGCGGCTGTTCATTGCAGCAATGTCAGGATTTTCGGACATGGCCAAAGTGCAATTTGCAAGCGATTGGAACTCGGCCAATTCATATTGCTGCGGGAATGCTCCAGCAGCAGTTCCCATCGAATCTGAAACGGTAACGGCTGGGCAAGCTGCCATTGCAGCGCCGGCCAGTGTCGTCAAGGCAGTGCTGAATAAGAGTATTTTTTTCATTAGAATCTCCTTGTTGAATGTTCACGGTGTGCCCGTGATTAGCTCGCCGAGTGCACCGCCCTAATCATTATGTGGCACACCTAAACGGAGTGCCCTTTTGCTAGTTGTGCGCGGCTCGGACGAGGTGTCGCCTGTACAATTGTAACCCAGGCAGACCAGCCCGGGAAAAGACGTTCGGCGATCTCGAATGGAAAGTTTGCTAGCCCAGATATTCACGTTTATCGCTTGATGGCGGTTTGCTTTTGGCGCGTCTATCACCTTCATAAAAGGCACTTATAAAATGAGTTGGACATGGAACTTCCCCTGCAGACAGGTGAATTAGGTAATAAAAGTTCGAACAAGTCAATAAATTATATATTTCTTGCAATGCTCTGTGAACAAGTATCCTGTGCGTGAAACAACCCAGTTTTCAACCCTGCGTCCAGTAAAAGGCGGTTTGTGTGATCTATAATTTTCTTGTAGTTGGCGGCGGGATCGCGGGCGCATCAGCGGCTTACGAATTGGCAGTTCACGGCAGCGTCCTGCTTCTCGAAACCGAGAGCACAACAGGGTACCACGCCACCGGCAGGTCGGCCGCTTTGTTCACCCGCAACTATGGCGGCACCGTTGTTCGACAAATAAATATTGCCGGCGAGGACTTCTTCCGGTCACCGCCAGCAGGGTTCTGCGATAGCCCGTTGTTAGCACCACGCGGTTGCTTGACAGTGGCCTCCCACGGTCATGAAGCAAAACTTGACGAATTGATATCTATGTCGGAGCCCGGCGAAGAAGTTTGTCTGATAGACCCGAGGGACGCCGGTGAAATGGTGCCGTTTTTGCGGCCAGAATGCGTTAGCCGCGCCGTCTTCGAGGCAAATGTCAGCGACATTGATGTCGCAACCCTTCATTTGTCATATCTCAAAGGCGCAAAGGCACGCGGCGCGGTGATTATGACAAAACAGCCGGTAATGGAAATGTCTCGGCGCGCAAACGTATGGCGCGTCCAAACCGCCAGCGACAGTTTTTCGGCCGCCAAAATTATCAATTCGGCGGGCGCATGGGCAGACCAGATCGGGGCGATGGCCGGCGCCCGCGCGATAGGCCTGGTCCCAAAGCGGCGGACCGCCATAATTGTCAACGCTCCG
>CAXMUJ010000187.1:0-16047 GCA_964196455.1 uncultured Myxococcota bacterium
CCATATAGGTATCAGGGCGTCCGGTTTAACAGCGCAAGGTTTCGTTAAGGTTAATCACCCATCCCTAAACGGTTAACCAAACTGGGGTATCAGGGCCGCTGTCACAGCATTGGCTGACACTGCTCAGAGATCGAGCTCGGAGGCCGGAATAATCGGAAAAAACACGCCATCGGACCAGACACCGAACCAATTGACGCCGTCGACCGGTTCTTGGGTGCCGATGTCCACCAAACGGTAGAAACTTTTGCGGTCAATCAAAGCTTCCAGATTGCTCCGGATTAAAATATAAGGAGACGGCTCGCCGGTCTGGGGATCACGCACCACGCGCAAGGGGTTGGCTTGGCCCGCTGTGGCAGTGTCATCAACTTGGGTGTGGAACGTGACAATCTGGTCGCGCCCCGCACCGGATACGTCAAAATCAACGGCAACAAATGGCGCGTCATCGACGGTAATGCCAATCTTTTCAACCGGTGTAACCAAAAAATAATCGTCACCGTCGCGACGCAAAATGGTCGAGAACAGTTTAACCAAAGGTTTGCGGCCAATGGGGGTGCCCAGATAGAACCAGGTCCCGTCGCGCGCAATCCGCATGTCCAGATTGCCGCAAAACGGCGGATCCCAGAGATGCACAGGTGGCAAACCCTTTTTGG
Source organism: uncultured Myxococcota bacterium (assembly GCA_964196455.1). GTDB lineage: Bacteria > Pseudomonadota > Alphaproteobacteria > Rhodobacterales > Rhodobacteraceae > Amylibacter. Next base: position 651 of record CAXMUJ010000187.1, read on the forward strand.
AGGCTGCCTTGGCTGCATTCGCCAGCGATTCGGCGCTGGTTTTGGCATCTTTTTGGTGTGATTTCGGATTTGTCATTTGTCAGCAGCAGTTTATCTGAGTTTAATAGGCTACAATAGACCGGAAAAAGGAATTTGTCATGGCCGAGGATGCAGAGATTTTGGATGCGCAGCAGCTGACGGAACAGATTGAACATACCGGCGCCCTGCTGGCCTTGGCCAAAAAGGCTGTCGCCAAGCGAATAATCGGGCAAGACGCGGTGGTCGATCAGACCTTGGTGGCGCTGTTGTCTGGCGGGCACGCGCTGTTGGTTGGTGCGCCCGGATTGGGCAAGACACGATTGGTCGAGACGCTTGGAACGGTCATGGGGTTAAGCTCCAACCGGGTTCAGTTCACGCCGGACCTTATGCCAGCTGATATATTGGGGTCCGAGGTGCTGGAAACTTCCGAAGGCGGTGCCCGGTCGTTCCGGTTCCTCAAAGGCCCGGTTTTCTGTCAGCTGTTGATGGCTGACGAAATTAACCGTGCCAGTCCGCGAACCCAGTCGGCGCTGTTGCAGGCAATGCAGGAACGCCAAGTCACTATTGCCGGTGTCGAACATGATCTGCCAGATCCGTTTCACGTTCTGGCAACGCAAAACCCGATAGAGCAGGAGGGAACCTATCCTTTGCCCGAGGCGCAACTGGACCGGTTTTTGCTCCAGATAAACGTTGGCTTTCCGAGCCGCGATACCGAGCGCGAAATTCTTATATCCACGACCGGCTTCGAGGAGGCGGTTTCCCACCAAGTGTTTACGACCGAAACCCTGAAATCCGCGCAACAGGTCGTGCGCCGGATGCCGGTGGGCGACAGCGTGGTAGAATGCATTCTTGATTTGGTTCGCTCGGCGCGACCCGATGATCCCGATGCGTCTGATCTGGTGCGCAATGCAGTCAGCTGGGGTCCGGGGCCGCGTGCAGCGCAGGCGTTGATGCTGGCAACCCGCGCACGGGCTTTGGTCCACGGTCGCCTGGCCCCGTCTATTGACGATGTGATAGCACTTGCGCATCCGGTGATGCGTCATCGCATGGCGCTGGGCTTTGCCGCCCTTGCCCGCGGCGAAGAGTTGACAGAAGTTATCGATAGTCTGGTGACCCCCATTCTGGGCAAAGACGCCGCCGCTTGAACCCGTCACCTGACATAAATCCGCGGCATTTGCGCCGCGACGCCGAGGGCCTGGCAGCAGGCTTTCCACCGCTTTTGGCGCATGCGCGCCGTTTGGCGGCGAATATGGCACTGGGCGGTCACGGGCGTCGCCATTCGGGACAGGGTGCCGAATTTTGGCAGTACCGCATGGCTGGCACCGGCGATGGGCTGCGCGACGTTGACTGGCGACGGTCGGCGCAATCTGACCTCCAGTTTGTCCGGCAAAAAGAATGGCAAGTCGCTCAGGCCGTGCATGTATGGGTTGATACCAGCCGTGCGATGGATTTCCACAGCGATGCTGTTGCGCAGAGCAAAGGCGACCGCGCACAGGTTTTGGGTCTGGCCACTGCCATTGTGTTACTCAAGGCCGGAGAGCGGGTCGGTTTGATGCAGGACCCGGCGCCGCCCAAACATGGCAACGCGCAAATCAATGCAATTGCTTTGAAACTGGCGCGCGCAGGCCGGGCTGCAGAATACGGCACACCGCCGACAAAACAATTGGGCCGCAATTCGCGGGCTTTGTTCATTTCGGATTTTTTGGGAAACTGGGACGAATTGCTGGCGGCCATGGCCCGTGCGGCGGAACAGAATGTGCGTGGGTGTCTGGTTCAGGTGCTTGATCCGGCAGAAGAGAGTTTTCCGGCCACCGGACGGCGTATATTCGAGAGCATGCAGGGCACGATCAGTTTTGAAACAATGCGGGCGCAGGGCTTGCGCGACGACTATTTGGCCCGGTTGGCGCAGCGTCGCGATCAGCTGGAACACTTGTCGCGTAAGACCGGTTGGCGGTTTTTGCATCATTCCACGGCGCAGTCGGCACAGTCGGCAATGCTGTGGATCTATCAAGCGCTGGAGACCGGACAGTGATGGCGGCTCTGGGTGCAATCGGGTTTTTATCGCCTTGGCTATTACTCGGCCTGCTGACCTTGCCGGTTTTGTGGTGGCTGTTGCGCGCGGTGCCGCCAGCACCTGTCCGAATGCCGTTTCCCGCGGTAACCCTGTTGCTGGGATTGAAAGACAAAGAGACAACGCCGGACCGGACACCGTGGTGGTTGTTAGCGCTGCGTATGCTGGCGCTGGCAGCGGTGATTGTTGGATTTTCCGGCCCCATCGTGAACCCGCAGGACCGTATATCCGGTCGCGGGCCACTGTTGATCGCGATGGATGCCAGCTGGGCCAGCGCCCAGGATTGGGCGGCCCGTCAGGCCAAGTTGGTAACGTTATTGCGCGAGGCGCGTCTGGACGGGCGTCCGGTTTTTCTGGCGCGGCTGACCGACCTGCCCAAAGAGCAAGACAGGTTGGAATTTTCGGCGGCTAACATTTGGGAAGACCGGATCGACGGATTGGTACCCAATGCCTGGGCGCCGCTGTTTTCGGATTGGGCCGACGCATTGGCAAGGGTGGACAGCGGTGGGTTTGACACAATATGGCTGTCCGACGGGCTGGACCATACGGGCCGTGACGCGGTTCTGCAGGCAATGTCGGCGCAGGGTCAGGTACAAGTGATTGAAAGCACCCAGCAAATCGTCGCGTTGCGGCCTGTCGAAATTGCAGATGGTAATTTGATGGTGACGGCAATCCGGCCCGCGGGGTCCGGAGAAGGCAATTTCCAGATCAGTCTGGTCGGGCCTGATCCCGCGGGCATAACCCGTGTTCTGGCGGCTCAGGTTGGCGTGTTTGAACCCGATGAAACCCAAGCATCTGTTCTGTTTGACCTGCCGTCGGAACTGCGCAATCGGGTGCGGGAAATTTCTGTGGACGGTGCCGGCTCGGCGGGGGCAACGCTGGTCACGGATGACAGTCTCCAGCGCCGAAAAGTCGCCCTTTTGGCCCCCGGTCAAGAGCAGGAAGCTGTCAATCTGGTGTCGCAACTGCATTTTTTACGCAAGGCGCTGGTGCCGACCGCAGATGTAATCGAGGCCCCCTTGGCCGATATGCTGGCCGCCTCGCCGGATGTTTTGGTGTTTGCAGATATTGGCGCGCTCAGCGCTGCCGATACCGAGGCGGTGGTGGACTGGGTCGAGGCGGGTGGAATGTTGCTTAGGTTTGCCGGCCCACGACTGGCCGCGAGCGAGTTGGGTCTGCGCCAAGAACACCCCTTGTTGCCGACCAGACTTCGCGCCGGAGGACGCAGCGTCGGCGGTGCCATGTCGTGGGGTGCGCCCAAAAAGCTGCGTGAATTCACCAAGGATGGCCCGTTTGCCGGTTTGAAAATTCCCGATGATGTCGCCGTCGAAAGTCAGGTCATGGCACAGCCCGATCCCAACCTCAGCGATCGGGTACTGGCCACATTAGAAGATGGAACGCCTTTGGTAACTGCCAAAGATCTGGGTCTGGGGCGGGTTGTGCTGTTCCAGATAACCGCGAACACGGCGTGGTCCAATTTGCCTTTGTCCGGCCTGTTTGTTCAAATGCTGGAACGCTTGGCGGTGTCCACGGCACCTGCACGACGCGAGCTTGCAGAGCTGGAAGGCCAGATCTGGTCCCCCGAACAAATCATGGATGGGTTTGGCACCCTGTCTGATGGCACGGCACTTGGCGGGATCGAGGGCGCAGCGCTGGCCGAGGGGGTGGTCGGACCGATATCACCGCCGGGAATTTACGCCAACGGTGACCGGCGTGTGGCACTGAATGTTATGTCGTTTGACCAGGTTTTGTCGCTTGCCGGTTGGCCGGCTGGTCAATCCGTTTTACCGATGCACCACGTTGACGAGCGCGCGCTCAAACCGTGGCTCTTGGCTGTGGCGCTGATCCTGCTGATCCTGGATGTTTTCGGAACACTGCTTGTCGGTGGTCGCTTGTCGCAGCGCGGCTTGGCAAAACTTGCTGTCCTGACACTGGCTGTTCTGGTGGTGCACGGGACACCGGACCGGGTGATGGCTGATGATGCCAGCGATCTGTTGGCGGCGAACAATACGGTTCTCGCCTATGTCAAAACCGGCAACGCACGGTTGGATGAAACCTCGCATGCGGGCTTGTTGGGTCTGTCGTCAGAGCTGTTTCGGCGCACGTCAATCGAACCGATTACACCCTTGGCGGTTAATCTGGAAACAGATGAGCTAGCTTTTTTACCGTTCATATATTGGCCGATATCGGAGACCCAGACGATACCGTCACCGGTAGCTTTGGCAAAAGTTGACCGCTATTTGCGCACCGGTGGCATGATCATGTTCGACACGCGCGACGCGCATTTGGGGGGCGGAACCGGCGCTGGGCGAAAGTTACAGCAAATCGCCGCTGCGCTGGATATACCGCCTTTGGAGCCGGTGCCGGTTGATCATGTTCTGACCCGTACATTTTACCTGTTACAGGATTTTCCGGGCCGCTATGTCAACGCGCCGGTTTGGATAGAGGCCGCACCGCCCGACGCAGTTCAGCTCGAAGGCATGCCATTTCGCAACCTCAACGACGGCGTGTCGCCGGTGGTGATCGGCGGCAATGACTGGGCCGCTGCCTGGGCGATTGATGCGCGGGGGCACTATATGTTTCCTGTCGGTCGCGGACTTGCCGGTGAACGACAACGCGAGATGGCGACGCGGTTTGGTGTCAATCTGATCATGTATGTGATGACCGGAAACTATAAGTCTGATCAGGTTCATGTTCCAGCCCTGCTCAAGCGGTTGGGGCAATGATGGATATCGTTTTGGACTTTACCCCGTTGTTACCGTGGCCCGTGCTGGGGGCGTTGGCGGTTGCGTGCCTTTTGGCTGTCGGGCTGGGCGCGTCGCGCGGTCTGTCGGGCTGGTGGTTGCGTGCAGTCACCGCACTTGTTCTGTTGGCCGCGTTGCTCGAGCCGACGTTTAAACAGGAACAGTCCGATCCGCTGAATGATATAGTTTTTGTCGTTTTGGATCAAAGCGAGAGCCAGAGCATCGCCGATCGCCCGGCACAGATGGCCCAGGCCAGTGCCGCGATCCAGACCCGCATCGGGTCGTTGGCCAATACCGATCTGGTGCTGGTCGAGGTTATCAATGACAGCACCGATCGCGACAGTGGCTCGCAGGTTATGACGGCGCTGGCCAAAGCCGCTTCCGAAGTCGCCAGCGCGCGCATTGCCGGTGCAATAATTCTGTCGGACGGACAAATACACGACGCCGATATCTTGGCCGATTTCCCGGCACCTGTTCATCTGGTGATGACCGGACACAGCACAGACTGGGATCGCCGGTTGGTTTTGAAATCAGCGCCGGCATTTGCCATTGTGGGCGAAGAAATCCAGCTGTCCCTGCGGATCGAAGACCAAGGAATGGTTCCGGACATTGAAGCAGGGGTGGCGCGTATTTCCATTGCTGTTGACGGTGGCGAACCACAGCAGTTTACCGTTGAAACCGGCACAGATCTTGAACTGCCGCTGACCTTGGACCATGGCGGGTTGAATGTTTTGCAATTTAACGTCGCCGCCGTTGCCGGAGAGCTGACAGACCGCAACAACGCGGCTGTTGTCTCGATCAACGGCGTGCGTGACCGCTTGCGGGTTTTGCTGGTGTCGGGTGAGCCACATGCCGGCGAACGGACCTGGCGAAATCTGTTGAAATCAGACAGTGCGGTTGATCTGGTGCATTTCACAATTCTGCGCTCGCCTGACAAGCAGGACGGTGTGCCAATACGGGAATTGTCGTTGATTGCCTTTCCAACACGCGAGTTGTTCTTGGAAAAAGTCGACGAGTTTGATCTGATCATTTTTGACCGCTACCGACGGCGCGGCATCCTGACGTCGAGTTATCTGGAGAGTGTCGCCGACTATGTTCGCAACGGCGGTGCTGTCTTGTTGGCGCCTGGTCCGGCGTTTGCCGGTGCCCAAAGCATTTTCCGCTCGCCGCTGGCTGATGTGCTGCCCGCGCACCCAACTGCGGGCGTCATAGAAGAAGGCTATACGCCGCGGATCTCGGAACTGGGCCAGCGACATCCGGTTACCGAAGGGCTGGAAAATTTTGCGCCTCGGTTGATGTCCGAAGATGGAACGCCGGGCTGGGGGCGATGGCTGCGCCAAATTGATGTGAATGCATTGTCCGGCCATACTGTTATGACCGGGGCCGATGACCGGCCCTTGCTGGTGTTGGACCGCGTCGAAGACGGACGGGTTGCTATGTTGATGTCCGATCATGCCTGGCTTTGGACCCGGGGCTTTGAAGGTGGCGGGCCGCAGTTGGAGTTGTTGCGTCGTCTGGCGCACTGGATGATGAAAGAGCCCGATCTGGAAGAAGAGCGCCTGTCGGCCAAGGTCAACGGCGGACAAGTGGTGCTGACACGCCGGTCGATGTCGTCTACCCCGCGTGATATCGAGGTGCAAAATCCCGACGGCACCACGCAGATCCTGACGCCAACCGAGGTCTCGCCGGGGCAATGGCAGACGACATTTGATGGCGAAGAAAACGGATTGTACCGGCTCAGTGACGGCGCGTTGTCATCCGTCGTGGCCTTGGGGCCGTTGGCACCGCGCGAATTCGAGCAAACAATTGCCGGTGATGCACTGATCGCGCCGCTGTCCAAGGCGACCCGTGGGGGTACGGTACGGATTGAAAATGTGCCAAACCCCAAGATCCGGTTGGTTCGCGCCGGGCGTGTGGCCGCTGGGCGCGACTGGATCGGGCTGACGCCGCGCAATGCCTCTGTGGTCACGGATATTCGCCTGTCACCGCTGTTGCCAGCCTGGATTTGGGCGCTGCTGGCCGGTGTGCTGGCCTTTGCAGCCTGGCGGCGGGAAAGTCGCTAAGGCTGGCGTTTGGGTTTTTAGGGTCTGTGTGGTTTGTGCGATCTGTTCGGTGCGTCTTGTGTCAAATTGCCTTAAGCTTGATTTTCGCCGGAACTGGTAATAATAAATAACCAATTCACGCAGTCATTGTGAGACCCTGCAGATGCAAATGCCGATCCCAAGTCAAACTGTTCTAGCTAAAAAACAAATGCTTATCCGCAAGTTTCAGGCGATTTTGCCGGACGAGGCGGTGATACACGCACCGCGCGAAACCCACGCTTATGACTGCGATGCGTTGACGGCCTATCGCTGTGCACCGATGCTGGTGGTTCTGCCGGCGTCAACGCAGGACGTCTCTCAAATTCTCAAAATTTGCTTTGCCGAGGGTGTCCCGGTTGTTCCGCGCGGGTCGGGAACATCGCTTGCCGGCGGGGCGTTGCCCACCGCCGACTGTGTTATTTTGGGTGTCGCGCGCATTAATGACGTGTTGGAGGTGGACTACGACAACCGGTTTATTCGCGTCCAGTCCGGTCGAACCAATCTGAGCGTGTCGGCCGCCGTCGAAGAGCGTGATTATTTCTATGCGCCCGACCCATCCAGCCAGCTGGCCTGTGCAATTGCCGGCAATATTGCGATGAATTCCGGTGGCGCGCATTGCTTGAAATATGGCGTGACCACCAACAATTTATTGGGTGTGACGATGGTGATGATGGACGGTGAGGTCGTGAAAATCGGCGGGGCTCATCTCGACGCGGCCGGTCTGGATTTACTGGGTGTCATTTGCGGGTCAGAGGGCCAATTGGGCGTGGTAACAGAAGCCACATTGCGCATTCTGCCCAAGCCCGAAGGCGCGCGCCCGATCCTGATGGGGTTTAACAGCGCCGAGGTCGCGGGGGCCTGTGTTGCCGACATTATCAAGGCCGGTGTTCTGCCGGTCGCCATCGAGTATATGGACCGCTTGTGCATTCGGGCCACCGACGATTTTTCCGGGGCCGGATACCCCGATGTAGAAGCGCTGTTGATCGTCGAAGTCGAGGGCTCTGATCGCGAAATTGACGATCAGTTGGACAGAATTTCGCGGATCGCAGAACAGCACGATCCGGTTGAACTTCGCCAAAGCAAATCACCCGAGGAAAGTGCCAAGATCTGGGCCGGGCGCAAGGCAGCCTTTGGTGCCATGGGCCGGATCAGCGACTATATGTGTCTGGACGGGACGATACCGGTCAGCGCCCTTCCTGCCACGCTCAAACATATCGCCGAGTTGTCAGAACACTATGGCCTCGCGGTCGGAAATGTCTTTCACGCCGGCGACGGCAATATGCACCCGTTGATCCTGTATGACGCCAACAAGCCCGGTGATTTGGAAAAATGCGAGCAGATGGGCGCAGAAATCCTCAGGGCCTGTGTCGAAGTCGGCGGATGTCTGACCGGTGAACACGGCGTTGGTGTCGAAAAGCGCGACTTGATGAGCCATCAGTATACAGGGACCGACATGAAAGCGCAGCTGCGCGTCAAAGATGTCTTTGATCCAAAATGGCTGTTGAATCCGGCCAAGGTCTTTCCCCTCGCCATCACCCAAAGCCGGAGGCAGGCATGAGACCGCAGTCCGAGGCAGAGCTGGCCGAGGCAGTAAAAACCGCTGACGGACCATTGGTAATTGTTGGCGGTGGGACACGGACCCTTGGCAATAACTTTGACGCAACCCGGTTGGAAACAGGCGGTCTGTCGGGTGTGACACTGTACGAGCCCGCCGCTTTGACCATTGTTGCCCAGGCGGGAACGCCACTGGCCGAGATCGAGGCAACTTTGGCGTCCGAACGGCAAATGTTGTCGTTTGAACCGCCAGATCACACAGGGGTGCACGGCGGCGCAGGCCCATCGACAATTGGCGGCGTTGTGGCGGCGAACGCATCGGGGTCGCGGCGTATTCAGGCAGGTGCCTGTCGGGATTTGCTGTTGGGTGTGCGGCTGGTGGACGGGCGCGGCGACGTGATCAAAAATGGCGGCCGTGTTATGAAAAACGTAACCGGATATGATCTGGTAAAACTGGTCTGCGGCAGCCACGGTACGCTGGGCGTCCTGTCCGAGGTCAGTTTGAAAGTCTTGCCAAAGCCGGAAACCCGCGCGGTGCTGTTGATTGAAGGACTGGATGATGCGACCGCAATATCGACATTGTCCCGCGCCCTGGGGTCGCCGTTTGATGTGACCGGTGCGGCGCATTTGCCGGTGGGGTTGGACGGCGAACCGGTGACGATGATCCGGTTGGAAGGATTTGAGAAATCTGTCGCCTATAGGGCAGAAAAGTTGCGCGGACTATTGGATTGCGGCCGCGATATCAACATTGAAACAGACAGAGATCGCACCAGAGCTGGATGGGCGTACGTGTGTAATGCCGGCCCGTTTCTGGCACGGCAAGGTGACATCTGGCGCGTATCTGTAAAACCCGGTGACGCTGCCGGGCTTGTTGCCAAATGGCGCGAAACCGGGCTGGATATTGATGTGTTCTATGACTGGGGTGGTGGATTAATCTGGGTGCTGGCACCCCTGGGTACCAACCTGCGCCAGGTTGGGTTTTCGGGACATGCAACCATTGTACGCGGGGGCCGAAATCTTCCCGCCTTTCATCCCGAACCGCCTGCGCTGGCTAAAATCTCACAAGGACTTCGGGCGCAATTTGATCCCGGACACATCCTTAACCCCGGACGGATGGGTTGATGCAGACGAATTTTACCGAAGACCAGCTAAAAAACCCAGCCATCAAACGCAGCAACGAGATATTGCGGTCTTGTGTGCATTGCGGGTTTTGCACAGCGACGTGCCCAACCTATCAGGTGCTGGGTGACGAATTGGACAGCCCGCGCGGACGGATTTACCTGATCAAAGATATGTTGGAAAACAACCGTCCGGCGGATGCAAAAACAGTCAAACATATCGATCGGTGTTTGTCCTGTCTTGGATGCATGTCGACCTGTCCGTCCGGTGTGAACTACATGCATCTTGTAGATCATGCGCGCGACTATATCGAACAGACATATAGACGACCGCTGATGGATCGCGGACTGCGCTGGCTGTTGGCGCAAATACTGCCGCATCCCGGACGGTTCCGATGGGCGTTGCGCGGCGCCAGATGGGCCAAACCGCTAAAGCCTGTAATGCCCGCGCGGATCAAAGCCATGCTGGATCTGGCGCCGTCTCACCTGCCGCCGCCATCGCTGAATGACAGGGTGCAGGTTTTCGCCGCGATCGGTCCAAGAATAAAACGTGTCGCGCTGATGACCGGCTGTGTGCAAAAGGCGTTGAACACCGACATAAATGACGCGACAATTCGGATACTGCGCCGCCACGGCTGCGAGGTCGTCATCGCCCAGGGCGCCGGCTGTTGTGGGGCCCTGACCCAACACATGGGAAAATCAGATCAAAGCCACACGGCCGCTGCCAAAAATATTCGTGCTTGGATGCGTGAAATTGGCAACGGTGGGCTGGACGCAATTGTGATCAATACCTCTGGCTGCGGCACAACGATCAAAGATTACGGCCACATGTTTAAAGACAGCCCGTTGGCGGATGACGCGGCAACAATTGCGGGTCTGGCACAGGACATCAGCGAAGTTTTGTCCGGTCTGGATCTTGCGGTAACGCAGAAGCAGGACCTGCGTGTGGCCTATCATGCGGCGTGTTCCCTGCAACACGGGCAACAGATTAAATCCCCCCCGAAAACCCTGCTATCACAGGCTGGATTTACGGTTTTGGAACCAAGGGATCCGCATCTTTGCTGCGGGTCGGCCGGGACTTATAATATCATGCAGCCTGAAATCGCGGGTCAGTTGAAAACGCGAAAAGTTAAAACTCTTGAAGCGGTGACGCCCCAGATAATCGCCGCCGGCAACATTGGCTGTATGATGCAGATCGGGTCGGGAACCAAAATTCCGGTGGTCCATACAGTCGAGCTGTTGGATTGGGCCACTGGCGGCCCCAAACCCAAACGCGTTCAATCGTGAACGGAAATTAAGCCAACCGGTTTAGAAAGATTGCGGTTTGGCGAAATCGTCCTACTGTGTCTTGATGGGGATATTCTGGCGGGCTGGAGAATGAACAAATTTCTTAAATTGCTATCGCTGTTTGTGGTGGGTGTTCTGGCTCAGCAAACGGCTGGTCTGGCAGATGGCTCGGCCCTGCGAAAACTGCTGACTGCCGACGAGGCGCGTGCGTGGCGGGCTGTCGGGCGGTTGAATATCGGTAAGAACAGTTTTTGCACGGGCACATTGGTGGCCCCCGATCTGGTTTTGACCGCGGCGCATTGCCTGTATGATCCCGACACCGGCCAGCCTGTAGACAGCGATCAGATCGAATTTCTGGCCGGTTGGCGCAATGGTCAGGCCGTCGCCTATCGCAAGGCGCGGCGTTTTGTTGTGCACGATGACTATGATCTGGATCAGCATGTTGTGCTCAAACGCGTGTCCAGCGATGTCGCACTGATCGAATTGGATCGCCCGATCCGGGATAGCTCCATCGTTCCGTTCAAACGCTTTAAGCGCCCGAACGTCGGCGCAGATGTCAAAGTGGTTTCTTATGCCAAGGAACGTGCCGGAGCCCCGTCAATCGAAGAGCCGTGTAGTGTTCTGGACACGGACGACCGAACACTGGTCCTGTCGTGTACCGTTGACTTTGGTGCGTCGGGTTCGCCGATCTTTGTTATCCACCATGGCGAGCCAAAAATCGCGTCTGTTGTCTCGGCAATGGCCAAATGGCGGGACCGCGATGTATCGCTTGGCGTGTCGCTTGGTCGGCCATTGGAAGACTTGTTCGACAAGTTGAAACTCACGGATGGTATTTTCCAAGCCCACAGGCCCGGGAGCCTGTCTTTGAGCGAACAATTGGGCCGCAGTAACACCGGGACTAATTTTATTAAGTAGACCCGCTTGAAACCCGCAAAAATGATCCTAAATTCTGTGTATCGGATGCCCATATGGGGTCCGGTATTATAAACCGCCTGTCCATTGTGGAAGGCAAACCAACAAACGCGTTTCGCTTCTAAGGAGGATTCCATGCGTACATTTGATTTAGCACCCCTTTACCGGTCCACTGTGGGCTTTGACCGTCTGGCAAATATGCTGGACCGCGCCATGACCACGGATGTGAGTACCAGCACATACCCCCCCTATAACATCGAAAAATCCGGCGAGAATGCATACCGGATTTCCGTCGCAGTCGCAGGTTTCACTGACGAAGAGTTGTCGGTTGATCTGCGCGAAGGCCAGTTGGTTATTTCCGCGGCCAAGGCGGTTAATGCCGATGAAAAACAGGAAGATGTAAACTATCTGCACCGCGGTATTGCGGCGCGTGCGTTTGAAAAACGGTTCCAGTTGGCCGATCACATGCGCGCCACCGCCGCCGAAACCAAAAACGGTCTGTTGCACATCGATCTAATGCGAGAAGTGCCCGAAGCGTTGAAGCCGCGCCGGATTGAAATTTCCAGTGCAAAGGAAACGAAATCCGGCAAGAAAGCCTCGATTTCCCACGACGCCTAGCGCGTATTCATTGCAATGATGCAGCGTCCCCGCGTGGGGCGTTGCGCCATCGTTGGCCGTTCCTCTCTCCTCTCCTGAATGGCCGGCGGTTGCGTCGTTGCCCGTCTGTTTCGGGCAATACAGGCCCCCCGGATGATCCCCACCCGGGGGGTGATGTCAAATCGACAGATACCCTATTCTACAGATTGCGCCAATTGCATAAGGCGGATGGCCTCGGCGCGATAGCCGAACACGTCCTGACCCCGCGAAGACTGTGCCAAAGCAATCGCCTCGTCCCAACCCCAGTCATTGAGATAGGTCGCACCGGTTAGCAACTGGCCAAATCCGGCGATAGCGGCGGCAAAGCTGGCCTCGCGGGTTGCGTCTGTGCGCGTCTGGAAGATCGGCGTTTCGATCAAATTGCTGCGGCTGGCACCCGGGTCTTTGTAACGGAGCTTCAAATAGCCGTATTCCAGAGTGTCATTGCCGACACTTGTTGGCTGGTCGCTTGCTTCCTCGGCGGCATAGCGCAGCGGATCGTTTTTGATCGCGGGCGAGCCCACCGGCGTCACTTCGTAAAGCGCTGTGACCGTGTGGCCTGCGCCTATTTCGCCGGCATCCACCTTGTCATTGTTGAAGTCCTCGCGGTTTAGAACCCGGGTTTCATAGCCGATCAAACGGTATTCGGCAATTTGCGCCGGATTGAACTCGACCTGAATTTTGACATCATTGGCAATCGGGAACAACGCACCCGATACCTGATCGACCAGAACTTTCTGCGCTTCGGCCAGCGTGTCGATATAGGCCGCTGTGCCATTGCCGTTCTGGGCCAGCGTTTGCATCATGTCATCGCGATAGTTACCGTCACCAAAGCCAAGAACGGACAGGTACACACCGGTTTCGCGTTTGTCCTCGACAAAGGATTTCAGCCGTTCGGGATCGGATATTCCAACATTGAAATCGCCGTCTGTCGCCAGGATAACGCGCCCGATCTGATCGCCGTTTCCATCGTCGCGGGCCATGTCCTCGGCCAGCGCATAGGCTTGTTGCAACCCTGCTTGGCCTGCGGTTGATCCACCGGCGCTCAACCGGTTCAGGCTGTCAAGAATTTTGTTTTTCTCGGAGGCTGACGTCGGTTCAAGCACGGTTCCCGCGCTACCGGCATAGGTCACAATGGCGACCTGATCGGTCGGTCGCAGGCTGGTAAGCAACAAGCGGAACGATTGTTTCAACAGCGGCAACTTGTTGGCCGCCTGCATCGATCCCGAAGTATCGATCAAAAACACCAGATTCAAAGGTTGTCGATCATCCAGCGCCGGTTTGGCGCCCTGAATGCCGATATGAACCAGTTTGGTGTCAGGGTTCCACGGCGTCTGCAGGACCGAAACGCTGGTTGAAAATGGCGCTTCCGACACATCCGGTGCGGCATAATCATAGGGGAAATAATTGATCATCTCTTCGATCCGCACCGCGTCCGCCTGCGGCCGATTGCCATTCAGAACCGCGCGCCGGACATAGGCATAAGACGCCGTATCCACGTCGATCGAAAAGGTCGAAACCGGTTCTGTACGCACCGATTTGACCGGATTTTGCTCAAAGGCTGTGAACTGGTCACCCGGTGTCGGTTCGACACGCGCGATGATATCAAGATCCGGTGTTGGCGGTGCAATACGCACGATGCTGGCCACGGCGCCGGTCTCGTTGCCAACAATCGGTGCCAGTTGCTCGGACAGGGTCTGTTTTTGCAGCGGCAGGGCAAAACTCTCTTCACTTGCTTGTTGCCTCTCTTTTTTGTCGGCCGATACCGGTGCGTTGTTTTGCACAGTGGGCAATGTTCTGGCGCGCGCTGTATCAGCCTCGGTTTTTGTGGCCTTTCCCTTGGGCACGGTCACCTTGGGCACCGTCATCTCGGGCATCGTCGTTTGGGCGGCTGATCCGGAGGTCGCGTCGCGATACTCTGCCTCGGCCGGGATCGCCAAATTAGGGTCACCGGCGCCATCGGTATCGTCCAGCCGCGTCCGGGGCGCTGCGGGTTTCGGTGTCGCGACCAAAACCTCGTCGGTCTTTTCCAGCCGCTTGGCCTGCATTGGTGGCGTGGTGAAATCAAATGGCTGCACGGTGACCATCACAAAGCCGGCCATGACAATACAACTGGTCGCATAGAGCGCCGGGCGTAGTCCTATAGAATTCAACATGTGTTTAGCTCCTGTCCAAAATCCACCCGCATTTTGCGGACGGTCAGACATAGGACGCGCGGCGTCGGGACTTCCTTGGATATCGGTGAATTTTTCCGCAGCTGCCGCCACAGCACGGGCGCGGGCGTCGCTATTCGGCGCGGGCGTTGCCTGTGACAGGGCAGACTTCAGTCGGTCAAGCTCGTCGGTCATGGATAACGCTCCTCTGTTTCGGCCAATGCGCGCAGGTGTTTTTTGACCTCGCTCATACGCCATGAAATCGTGCCCTCGGTCAGGTTCAGTACCTCTGCTGCCTGTTTGTGGGTCAACTCTTCGCCCAAGACCAGCGTCACCGTTTCCAACAAATCAGTTGGCAATGTGGTCATGGCCTGTGCCAACCAGCGGTGGTCTGCGGTGGCTTCGGCTTGGGCCTGACGGGTCATCTGTTCTATGTCGCCCCAACCGGTGGCGGCCCTGTTACGGGTCTGGCGTTTGCGCAATCGGTCTTTTGCGGCGTTTACGCTGACACGATAGAGCCAGGTCGTGAACTTGGCCTCGGCGCGAAAACTGCGCAGCTTGGTCGACAACGAGACACAGATATCCTGCGCCAAATCTTCGGCCTCGGCGCTATTGCCCAGAAACCGGAACCCGAGCCGGAAAATCAAATCATAGTGGCGCGACACCAGCACGCCAAAGGCATCGGCGTCACCCGTCAGTGCCAGTGCAACCAGATTTTCGTCGCTCGTTTCCATCCGCATAATACTGGTTGGACGCACGGGCGGCGTCAATCCTTGGAAGAAAGTTCAAAAATTCTAAAATATCCATCAAAATAATTGGAGAT
>CAXMUJ010000188.1:0-4392 GCA_964196455.1 uncultured Myxococcota bacterium
ACCCAAGACGATCCTCGCGCTGTGTGTTCCTTTTTCCAGAACGGGGCCCGCGACTTTAGATAATCCATCAAAAATTCTGCGGCTTCAAAAGCGTCTCGCCGGTGCGCAGATGCGGTGGCAACCATCATGATACGGTCGCCCGGCACAAGCCGCCCGACGCGGTGAATGATCAAACTGGCCGTCAACGCCCAACGCGCCTGTGCTTCGGCCTCGATCGCCAACAGCGCCTTTCGGGTCATCAGGGGGTAATGTTCCAACTCCAGCGCCACCAAATCGCCACCGTCGTTGTCGCGCACCAATCCGGTAAAGGTAACAATCGCGCCGGTTTGGCTGTGCGCTGACACCAAATCCCGAATGCGCGCGCTGGCATCAAAATCTTCGGTCTGGACAGAAACGACCACGCTATCCGCCGGTCATCGGTGGAAAAATTGCCACCTCTCGGGCGCCAGCCAGAGCCGTGTCCAGATCGTCCACCAGCTCTTGGTCCACGGCCACCCTGAGCGCTGATAAGTCAGACAAGGCAACGGCATAGCGGTCTTCACGAGCGCTCAATTCGGACAACAATTCGGCCACAGTAGCGGCGGTAGTCTCCACAACCTCGCTGGCTTCTCCGATGCGTTCGCGCACCCAGGCAAAATAGAGAACGTCCAGTTTCATTTCCGGTCTTCCCGCAAATACGGCATGGCCTTGATCAGGTAATCCCACCCCGTAATCAACGTCAGGGCAGACGACAGCCACAACAAAACATAGCTCATCCAAGCGCTGTAATGGGCAGATATAAAGGTAGAGTAGATGTGGTGCTCGTCCCAACGGCCCGTTGCCATAATCTCTTGGTATTCGGACGGCTCGACCATCGTATACAGGCTAAAATGCGTATACTGCGCGCCGGTGGCGAAAAACAGTGACGCAATTGCAAACATCTGGGCCGTGGTTTTCCACTTGGCCAACTTGGTCACTTGCAAAAGCGACGCCTTGTCGCCCAGAAATTCGCGCAAGCCCGAGACAAAAATCTCGCGGAACATAATAATCACTGCGGGAATGACGATCCAGTATTCCAGCTGGCTCAGTGCGGTCAGGATTGCCAGTGCAATGACCACCATCGCCTTGTCGGCAATCGGGTCCAGCATCCGGCCAAAGTTACTCTCCTGATGCCATTTACGCGCCAGATAGCCGTCCAGAAAGTCAGTGAGCGCCGCCACAACAAACAATACCAACGCGATGAAATCGGCAAAGGGGCGGTCCACCACGATGAATATCATAGCAACCGTGGGGGCTGCCAACAGCCGCATGATTGTCAATATATTCGGTAAATTCCAACGCATAGTCTACTCCTGCTGGTCAAACCTTGTGGGTCCACAACTTGCCAATCAATTAGCGCAATGATCAGGCACTGTCATGGAAGAAATCAAAAATAGTTTCCGCCAGTTTGTCCGAGATCCCGTCGACAGCCTTCAAATCCGGCAACGCTGCGCGGGAAACCGCCTTGCCAGACCCGAAATGCGCCAACAGGGCGCGTTTTCGGGTGCCACCGACGCCGGGCACATCATCCAGCGGATTTACACCCATCGCCTTGGCGCGTTTCTGGCGGTGTGCACCGATCGCAAACCGATGCGCCTCGTCCCGCAGTCGCTGAATAAAATACAGAACCGGATCGTTGCGTTGCAACGCAAAGGGTCGGGCTTTGGGGCGATAGAACTCTTCCTTGCCGTGATCCCTGTCCTGTCCCTTGGCGATGCCAACAAAGGGCACGTCATCAATGCCCAGCGCGTCCATGATTTCGGCCACCGCCGACACTTGGCCGGCACCGCCATCGATCAACAACAGATCGGGCCAGTTGCCGCTAACACGGTCGGGGTCTTCCTTTAGCAACCGGCGAAACCGGCGATCCAGCACCTCTTTCATCATCCCGAAGTCATCGCCCGGGGTTAGCTCTTGGGATTTGATGTTGAACTTGCGGTAAGAGGATTTTTCGAAGCCTTCAGGGCCTGAAACAATCATCGCGCCGACCGCATGGGCGCCTTGAATGTGTGAATTGTCATACACCTCGACCCGCGCAGGTGTCGCCTTCAAATCGAGCGCCACGGCAAGCCCGCGCAACAATTTGGCCTGTGCTGCGGTTTCCGACATGCGCCGGCCCAGCGATTCGCGCGCATTGCGGGCCGCATTCAGAACCAGCTCTGCCTTCTCGCCGCGCTGGGGCACCAAAATCCGGACACGACGGCCCAGCTTTTGCGTCAATGCTTGTTCCATAAGATCGGGATTTTCAATCTCGTTTGACGCAAGGATCAGCCGCGGTGGCGGTTTGTTGTCATAGAACTGACCGATAAACCCTTCCAGTATCTCGTCTGCATCCGCACCCGAACCGGTTCGCGGAAAATAGGCCCTGTTGCCCCAATTCTGGTTGGCGCGGATGAAAAACACCTGAATGCAGGCTTGCCCCCCTTCCATATGAAGCGCAATGACATCGGCCTCTGTGACCCCTTGCGGGTTGATACCCTGGGCTGTTTGAACCTGCGTCAACGCTTTGATCCGGTCACGCAGCGCCGCTGCCTTTTCGAATTCCAGCTTGGCACTTGCCTGCGCCATATCCGCGGCCAGTCGTTCCTGAATGACGGTCGAGCGGCCGGACAAAAACCGCTCGGCGTCCTGAACCAGACCGGCATAGTCTGCTTGCGAGATATGGCCGACGCAGGGTGCCGAACAGCGCGCAATCTGATATTGCAAACACGGGCGGGTGCGCGCGGCATACATGCTGTCGGCACAATTCCGCAGCAAGAATATCTTTTGCAGATGGTTCAGCGTCCTGTTGACTGCCCCGGCAGAGGCAAACGGTCCATAGTAGTCGCCCTTTTGTGATCGCTTGCCACGGTGTTTCTTAATTTGCGGAAAGGCGTGGTCACCAGTGACCAGAATATTCGGAAAGCTTTTGTCATCTCGCAGCAAGACATTGTAGCGCGGTTTGAGCTGTTTGATCAGGTTTTGTTCCAGCAACAAGGCCTCGGTTTCGGTGTTGGTGGTCAAAAACATCATCGACGCGGCTGCCGCAATCATCCGTCCGATCCGCGCCGAATGACCTGTCGGTTTGGCATAGGACGACACACGCTTGCGCAGGTTTCGGGCCTTGCCGACGTAGAGAACGGCACCCTTGTCATCCAGCATTCGATAAACGCCGGGCGAGTTGTCGATGGTTTTCAGATAGGCGTGGATGCGCATGTGCCCGGTCAGCCCACCAGCTTCACCTGCCGGCCTGCCCTCTTCATCCATCGCCACTGTACCGTTGTTATGCGCCATGCTTCACTTTGCCCGATTCTTTGCCCTGCTGCACCTATTACCGGTCCAGATCAAGAATTAACTTGTCCACCAAACCTGTGGATAACTCTGCGGATAACTTCACCCGAAGCCTGTTTTTTGCCCTGTTTTTAGTGAGATTACCGGTTTGCCCATTTTTTAGGCATGTTTGTAACCTATTGTTTAATAACGATTTATTTTTACACCCCGTCAAATTCTTGAAATCGTTACATAATTTATGACAGGTTTGTGATGGTGGAATCAAAAGTGGACAACCTAGATTGAAACCCTCCCTTGTCAACCGTCTGGATCAAATATTCCCGATTATATCCGGGGTCTGCCAAGCCAGATGTTGACCACCGTCAACACAGATTAGCTGCCCGGTTACTGACGGTGCATCCAGCAAATAAACCATGGCCGCAACCACATCCTCGGAATTGGCACCGCGGTTCAAAAGTGTCGATCGCCGCTGTTTCGAAAAATGCTCCGGGCTTTGCCGTGCGCCAATCATCGTTGGCCCCGGCCCAATCGCGTTGACCCGAATTTTCGGCGCCAGTCCTTGCGCCGCTGTTTGCGTAAATGCCCACAGCCCCATTTTGGCCAGCGAATACGTCATAAATTCCGGCGTCAACTTGCGAACCCGTTGGTCCAGCATGTTTATCACCGCCGCCTGTGCCACGGGCTCGCCCGATGGGTCCGGCACCGGATCAGGGACCTGTGCGGCAAAAGCCTGTGTCAGAAAAAATGGCGCCCGCAAATTAGTCCCCATATGCCGATCCCAGCTGGCTTGGGTGGCCGTGCCGATCCGGTCATATTCGAATATCGAGGCGTTGTTGATCAGAACATCCAGCGGTCGTCCCAGCGCAGCGGATGCGCGCCCGACCAATGTTTCGGCCTGATCCATATCCAACAGATCAGCCTGAATGGCCACCGCCTGTCCTCCGGCGTTTTGAATGTCCTGTACGGTTTGGGCGGCGGCGGCATCGCTGCTGGCATAATGCACAGCAACCGCCGTGCCGCGCCGGGCCAGTTCCAGCGCCATGGCCCGCCCCAAACGCGAAGCGGCACCGGTTATCAAAGCAGCGGAATAATCTTGCATAAGCG
>CAXMUJ010000189.1:0-3378 GCA_964196455.1 uncultured Myxococcota bacterium
CCAGCGGATGATTCAGATGCGCCACAGAAATCTTCACAGAAAACTTCAAGGGCTGGAGCCTTGCATTTTTTGCAACCCAGCCTTGCCAAAATGTGGATTGTTGCGCCGCACAATATTCCCTAGATACCGTCTTGTCCGAGATCATTCGGATCATCTAAAGGAAGACCGACATGTCTATGTCAACAACATTCAAATCTGTCGCGCCTTTGGCGCAAATCAAAATGACCCTTTCTGCTTGGATCGCCGAGCAGGCCACCGCGGTGAACACCTGGAACATCGAGCGCAAAACCCGCGCTGAACTGTTTTCCCTGTCAGACCGCGAATTGTTCGACATCGGCGTTTCCCGCGCACAAATCAGCACTATGGATTTGACACCGCAAAACTAATTGAAATAGGTCCGTGATCCTCCCCGCGGAACTTATTCAGAAGCCGGCGCCGCAACAGTGGTGTCGGCATTTTCTGTGGTCACGGTGTCTTCGGCTGCAATTGTTGCTGCGTCAACTGTCTCAACCGTATCCACTGCAACACCGGCACCGGCAACGCCAGCGGTCAGAACTTGCGGGGTGTTTGACGCGGATGCCGGTTTTGGCTCCATCACACCGGCATTGATCAAAATTTCCTGAATTTTTCCGGTTACCGGATCGGGTTGCAGGGCCATTGCCGCCGCTTTTTCGTAATTGCCACCGGCGCTCAACTCGGCCATGCGGGCGTCATAAGCCTCGGGGCCCATATCGAAAATGATATAGGTCTTAACCCCCAAAAACGCCGCTACGACCAGTAAAATTCTAGCGGTCCAGTTGCCACGCTTACCCTTTTTGCCGCGCTTTCTACGTTCTGCATCTTTGCGAAAATACTCGCCCGACCCGCTGCGTGAGATGCGGCCCGATTTTCGGTGGGCCCCGTCTATCCTTTGCAGCCGTTCTTCGAAGTTCTTGTGGTTTTCGGTACTGGACGCAGACATGTATGCTCCTAATTGGCCTTGAATTTATGCGCAGTTACGCGCACCAAAGAGCCGGCAAACCGGTCTCTATACCTTTCGTAACGTCAAACTGGACCATTCTCCAAGTATAATATGATCACAAATAGAGAAATTTTCAGCAGCATATGCATTTATGACATCATCGGCCTGCGTCGTCAGCAGCCCCGACAGGATGGCATATCCACCATTTGCGATCAATTTTCCCATGTCCGGTGCCAAGCCAATCAGCGGCGCCTTGAGGATATTGGCACAGACCAGATCGAACGGTGCTGCCTCTTGCAAGGTTGGATGATCAAAGCCGGCACAGGTCACAACATCTATGCTGTCGGCCAGCCCATTGGCCTGAATATTGGCGCTGGCGGTGTCGGTTGCGACCACGTCGATATCGCTGGCAAGAACCCGGTCGGGCCAGATGCTGGCCGCCGCCATCGCCAGAACCGCGGTGCCACATCCGATGTCGACGACGTTTGTGCCGACAAAGCCATCATTGGCCAGCGTGTCCAGCGCAATCAGACAGCCCTTGGTGGTTCCGTGATGGCCGGTGCCAAAGGCCATCGCCGCCTCGATCAGCAATGACACAGCATCGCTCGGCACCTTGTCCGCATCGTGCGATCCATAGAGGAAAAACCGGCCGGCATGGATCGGGGCCAATTCGCGGCGCACTTCTGCAACCCAATCCTTGTCGGGGTCTTGGGCCACAACAAAGGGCTGGGCGCCGCACGATGCCGCCAAAAGCGCCAGCGCTATCGCGTCAGGGTTTTCGAGGAAGTAACCGCCAACCTCCCATGTTTTCGATCCGTCTTCGACCTCGAATACGCCAACACCGTAGGGTTCGGGATCCATATTTTCCAACTTGGCACTCAGCCGTTCGGCATTGTCCTTGTTGGCTAAGGTCGACATCGCAGTAAAGGTGGGCATGGCCGCTCCGTTCGTGAAACTTTACCGCGCGGATAGGCAATCATGCCGGCGCGGTCAAGCGTTCAAACCGATAGGGCACGTCACACCAGTGCCGCCCAAGCCACAATAGCCTGCCGGATTTTTCGCCAGATATTGCTGGTGGTAATCTTCGGCGTAAAAGAATTCCGGCGCGGCGATGACCTCGGTTGTGATAGCCGCATGGCCGGCAGCAGACAGCTGCGCCTGATAGGCGGCTTTGCTGGACTGTGCCTGCTCTGTTTGCTGTGCTGAATAGGTATAGACGCCGGACCGGTATTGGCTTCCGCGATCATTGCCTTGGCGCAGTCCCTGGGTTGGATCGTGGCCCTGCCAAAACACCCGCAGCAATTCCGAATAGGAGATGACGGCGGGATCAAAGATCACCCGGACGACCTCGTTGTGTCCGGTCTTGCCAGAGCAGACCTCTTGATACGTTGCATTTGGCGTGTATCCGGCAGCATAGCCGACGGCGGTCAGCCAGACACCATTGGTCTGCCAGAACAATCGCTCCACACCCCAAAAGCACCCCATTCCGAACATGGCTTGGTCCATTCCGTCCGGCACATCCTGTTTCAGGTCACGTCCGTTGAGGAAATGTGTCTGCGCCGTAGGAATGGCAAAATCACGTCCCTTAGGTGCGCCATCACGGCTGGGAACGGTGGCAGGCTTTCGACCAAAAATCATGAATGTCTCCTTTGCTAAGAGCAGTATGTAGCGGCAGGCAAGCTCAGGTCAATTCACACAGCTGTGCGCGGCGTTGCAGTCGCGTTCCGTTCTAGCCCGCGCACAAAGCGCCAGCCCCAGAACACCGCGACAATTCCGGTCACGATGCTGGCCGCCATCTGACCATACACCACACCGGATGCGGCGTAATAGGTCCCCAACAGCAGACAGGCAGGATACATCAGCACCCCGTCACGCGCCCAGTTGATCACGGTAGAAAATATCGGCCGCCCAAGGCTGTTGAAGGCGGCGTTGGAAACAAAGACCATTCCGGTAAAGACATAACCAAGCGCCGCGATATGGGTGAATGACCGCACGACGCCTGCGGCCTCGGGTCCCAGATTGAACGCAGGCGCAAGCAAGCCTGAAAACAATAGCAACAAGGCCCAAGCGGCCAGAGTATAGGCAATGCAAAAGAAAATGGCGTCGCGATAGGCGTCCTTGACCCGGTCCATGCGGCCAATTCCATAGTTTTGCCCGATGATGCCGCCGATCGCACCTGACAAGGCAAAAATGCCGCCAAAAGCCAGAATACCAACCCGCACCACAACCGACAGCCCCGCCACGGCGGCGTCGCCCTGCTCGGCCATCACGCGGGTCACAACGGCATTGCCGAACGGCGAAGACAATTGCGTCATCAGCGCCGGAACCGCGATGACAAAAAACGGTTTGGCAAAGGCCCGCACCGTTGCCGCGTCAACACGACCAACCAGATCATGCACCCTGACGATAAACCAGAC
>CAXMUJ010000190.1:0-12556 GCA_964196455.1 uncultured Myxococcota bacterium
GCACCGACTATACGCTCTGTTCGATCTGCGGCGGAAACTGTGACGCTCAAGGCGATTTTGGAAACAGGTATGCTTGAGCAGCCCGACCTTATTAAAGAGGCCGCCGAACAGTCCTTGGCAGGCGGGGTGGAATTTTTGAAAACCTCCACGGGAAAGGTGCCTTTCAACGCCACCCCCATGGCCGCGCGGATTATGTTAAAGGCGATAAAGGCGTCCGGTCTGGACGTGGGATTGAAACCTTCCGGTGGTGTGAAAACGACGGAAGAAGCTGCCGAATACATCGCTTTGTCGCGGGAAATAATGGGCGACGACTGGGTCCGGCCTGAACGATTTCGGATCGGTGGATCGCGTATTCTGGACGACTTGTTGACCAGACTTGGCGACACAACAGAACGCCCTGCCGCGCCAAGGGGATATTAGTGCTAGCTGCCTCTGTCATAAAACACAAGCGCGACGGCGAAACCTTGTCCAAAGCAGAGATCGACTTTGTCGCGAATGGATTGGCCTCTGGTGATTTGTCAGATGCGCAGGCCGGGGCCTTTGCCATGGCGGTCTATTTGCAAGGCTTGACAGTATCAGAGCGGATACTGTTGACCAATGCGATGCGCGATACCGGCGACGTGCTGTCATTTGATGTGCCGGGTCCGGTTGTGGACAAGCACTCAACGGGGGGTGTCGGAGATACGGTTTCGTTGATCGCAGCCCCGATCCTTGCGGCTTGTGGTGCCTTTGTTCCGATGATCTCGGGCCGGGGGTTGGGTCATACTGGTGGCACGCTGGACAAACTTGATGCGATCCCGGGATATGATACCCAGCCCGATATTGAAACGCTCAAGCGTGTTACCGGGGATGTCGGTTGCGCCATTATTGGCCAGACCAGTAATATCGCGCCCGCCGATCGACGACTCTATGCTATTCGCGATGTGACGGCGACGGTCTCGACCATCGACCTGATTATACCGTCGATTTTATCGAAAAAACTGGCGACCGGATTAGAGGCATTGATTTTGGATGTCAAAGTCGGGTCCGGTGCCTTTATGACCGATATTGAACACGCGCGGGAACTGGCGGACACACTGGTGGATGTCGCCAATGGGGCGGGTTGTAAAACGGCGGCACTTATCACGGATATGAACCAACCTTTGGCCAGCACTGTGGGCAATGCGCTTGAGGTGTCTCATGCTGTTGGTGTGTTGACCGGACGTGTCAAAGATGACCGTTTGGTCGAGGTTACAATACGACAATGTGCCGATGTGTTGCAGCTGTGCGGCTTGGCAATTACACGCGCGGAAGGGACGACAATGGCCCGTGATGCCCTGTCATCTGGCCGCGCAGCGGATGTGTTTGCCAGAATGGTAGCCGCACTTGGAGGGCCGGTTGATTTTGTTGATGCGCCGGACCGTCGTTTGGCCAAGGCGACCCTGATTGCCGATGTCTTTGCACCCGGTGCGGGCGTGGTCTCAGAGATCGAGACCCGCGCCTTGGGTGTGGCGTTAATTGAACTTGGTGGCGGGCGCAGACGCGAAATGGACGCGATCGATATGGGGGTCGGTTTTGAAAATTTGGCATCCCTGGGCGATCCTGTCGATACCGCAACTCCGCTGGCCCGCATCCATGCCAATACGCCCGAGCAAATGAGCGCGGCAAAACATGCGGTTCAGATGGCCTATACGATTGGTGACACGGCAATTGAGCGGCCTCTGATACGCGAAAGGATTGTCTGATGGCACGCGCATTTCTTGTTGTATTGGATTCGGTCGGGTGCGGAGGCGCACCGGACGCCAGCGAATTTGGCGACGCAGGCGCCAATACGTTAGGACATATAGCGCAGGCCTGTGCGGCGGGTCGGGCCGACGTTGATCGCACCGGACGGCTTAAAATGCCCAATCTGGATCGGCTGGGGTTGGGGGCTGCCCTGACTTTGGCCAGCGGGCTTGAGGTTGACGGGTTTGGTGCGACAGGCGACGGTATCTGGGCCGCTGCCACCGAAGTTTCGATGGGCAAAGATACACCGTCGGGGCACTGGGAATTGGCAGGCGTGCCGGTGCCGTGGGATTGGCACTACTTCGCCAATACAGATCCGGCATTTCCGCTCGAAATATTGCAAGCCGCTGCCAAATTTGCCGGGACCGACGGGACACTTGCAAATGTGCATTCGTCGGGAATTCCGGTAATCGATAAATTTGGCGCAGAGCATATGCGCTCGGGCTGGCCGATTTGCTATACCTCGGTTGACAGCGTGTTCCAGATTGCGGCGCACGAAGACCGGTTTGGGCTGCAAAACCTCTATGATCTGTGCAAGGCGATGACCACTATTTTACACCCGATGCGCGTTGGGCGTGTGATTGCGCGCCCGTTTGTCGGAAGCATCGAGACCGGGTTCACCCGCACCGCCAATCGCAAGGATTTTGCCATGCCGACCCCTGAACCTACCCTGTTAGACCGGGTTCAGGACACCGGCGGTGAATGCTATGCCATCGGTAAAATATCCGACATCTTTTCAGGTCAGGGAATTACCCGGTCCTACAAGGGTACAGGCGATGCCGATTTGATGGAGATACTGGTTGGTTTGACGCGAACTGCACCTGATAAGTCGTTGGTTTTTGCAAATTTTGTGGAATTCGATACACTTTTTGGGCATCAACGTAATGTGCCGGGATATGCGCGTGCACTAGAATGGTTTGACGCCAATGTGCCGCGCGTTCTGGATGGTTTGCAGCCCGGTGATTTGATCCTGTTTACTGCGGATCACGGTAACGATCCGACATGGCGTGGGTCGGATCATACCCGTGAACGTGTGCCTGTCGTGGGCATGATATCAGGCGGTAAAGACCACGCAGCAGGGCACATCGGATTTGCCGACGTTGGCGAAACAATAGCAAAACATCTGGGGCTGGCGCCTGGGAAACACGGAACGAGTTTTTTATGAGCATCTGGAAGAAAACACCCAAGGTCGAGCTGCATTTGCATCTGGAAGGCGCCGCACCGCCGACTTTCATCCGGTCCCTCGCCGCGAAAAAGGGCATTGATTTGGGGGCTATATTCGACGCCGACGGCAACTATACTTATGACGGGTTTACTGATTTTCTACGAGTCTACGAGGTCGCCTGTACGGTTCTGCAAACGCCGCAGGATTTTCACGATTTGACCCGGGCGGTGCTGACCGAGTCCGCATCGCACAATGTGATTTACACGGAGATTTTTACATCACCGGATTTTTGCGGAAACTCTGATCCGGTGGCATGGCAGGACTATTTTTCAGCCATAACCGAGGCCGCCGCCTCTGAGCGTAGGCGAACAGGGATAGAAACGCGCTTTTGCGGCACCTGTGTCCGCCACTTCGGCCCGGAAAAAGCGGTGATTGCGGCGCAGCGTTGCGCCGAGAGTGCAGGCGACTGGATGACCGGTTTTGGCATGGGTGGGGCCGAAGGGTTCATGCGGCCCGCCGATTTCACCGGCGCGTTTGATATCGCTCGCGAGGCCGGATTGCCGCTGACGACCCACGCCGGCGAATTCGGCGGAGCCGACTCGGTGCGCGAGAGCTTGGATCATCTGGGGGTCACACGGATCGGGCACGGGGTGCGGGCAATCGAGGATGCGGATCTTGTCGCCCGTCTGGTGGCCGAAAATATCACGCTGGAGGTAAATCCCGGCTCTAATATAGCCTTGGCGGTGTATCCCGACTGGGCCGATCATCCGATTGCCCGATTGCGCGCCGCAGGTGTACCGGTGACAATTTCCACCGATGATCCCCCGTATTTTCACACAGACATGACCGCCGAGTTTGACATGTTGGAGCAGACATTCGGTTGGGGGGCTGCGGAATTCGCGCAAGCGAACGAAACGGCCGTGAACGCGGCATTCTGTGACGCGGCAACAAAAGATAAATTGCGAACAACATTGAACGGAGCGAACAATGGCTGAACATCTGACGATCGTGGATCACCCGCTGATCCAGCATAAACTGACCTTGATGCGGCGCAAATCCACGCCCACGGTCCAGTTTCGCGGCCTGTTGCGCGAGATAAGCCATTTGCTGGCCTATGAGGTCACCCGCGACCTGAAGTTGGAAATGCGAGAAATTGAAACGCCTATGCAAAAAATGCAGTCGCCGGTTTTGGCCGGTAAAAAACTGGCGCTGGTTTCGATTCTGCGGGCAGGAAACGGATTGCTGGACGGTGTTCTGGAGCTGATCCCGTCGGCGCGGGTCGGTTTTGTGGGTCTGTACCGCGACGAAGCGACCCTAAAGCCGGTGCAGTACTATTTTAAAGTTCCCCGCGGCATAGAGAACCGCAAGGTGATCGCCGTTGATCCGATGTTGGCAACCGGAAACTCTTCGGTCGCAGCCATTGATCTGTTGAAGGATGCCGGTGCCACGGACATTGTTTTCATGTGCTTACTGGCCGCCCCCGAGGGCGTTGCGCGCATGAAACAGGCGCATCCCGACGTGCCGATTGTCACTGCATCACTAGATGACAAGCTCAGCGATATCGGTTATATACTGCCCGGCTTGGGGGATGCTGGCGACCGTATGTACGGGACCAAATAACCTTTGCGAAGCTTAGGCCCGCAAGTGGATAGACGGATGAATACCACTCTAAAAACTCGTTGCAAATGTTAGGGAGTGGACTATGAAATCTACCGTTATTAAAAATGCCGACGTTGTCGTCACGATGAATGCAACCCGTGCCGAACTGGCCGGGGCAGATATTTTGATGCGCGACGGGGTAATTGCCGCAATCGGGGATGACCTGTTAGGTGACGAAGTGGTTAATGCGGCGGGGTGCGTTGTCACGCCCGGTTTGGTCAACACGCACCACCATCTGTATCAGACCATGACCCGCGCCGTGCCCGGTGGTCAGGATGCGTTGTTATTTGGCTGGTTGCAAACCCTGTATCCGATCTGGTCGCGCATGGGGCCCGAAGAAATCTTTGTTTCGGCGCAAATTGGTTTGGCTGAATTGGCGCTGTCGGGCTGTACCATGTCATCGGACCACTTGTATATGTACCCCAACGGCGCGCGTCTGGACGACACAATCGCGGCCGCTCAAACCATTGGTTTGCGGTTTCACCCGACCCGTGGGTCTATGTCCATCGGTGAAAGTGACGGCGGCTTGCCACCCGATCGTCTGGTCGAAACAGAAGCAGACATCCTGAACGACAGTATCCGCGTGGTTGATGCGTTTCACGATGCCTCTGACGGGTCCATGCTGCGCGTCGGTTTGGCCCCGTGTTCGCCGTTTTCGGTGTCGCGCGAGTTGATGCGCGACGCGGCATTGCTGGCCCGCGACAAAGGCGTGATGCTGCATACGCATTTGGCGGAAAACGATGAAGACATCGCCTATTCGTTAGAAAAATTCGGCTGTCGACCTGGTCAGTATGCCGAGGATCTGGGTTGGACCGGCGACGATGTCTGGCACGCGCATTGTGTCAAACTGGATGCGCAGGAAATTGACCTGTTTGCACGTTCGGGCACTGGCGTCGCCCACTGCCCCTGTTCCAATTGCCGGCTGGGATCGGGTATTGCCCCTGTGCGCCAGATGCGTGACGCCGGCGTAAACGTGTCTCTGGGGGTTGATGGCTCGGCCAGTAACGATGCCGGCCATATTCTGGACGAGGCGCGGCAGGCCTTTTTATTACAACGGGTGAAAAACGGCGCCGACGCCATGAGCGCACGCGAAATGCTGGAAATTGCCACGCTGGGCGGGGCGCAAGTTCTGGGCCGGCCCGATTGTGGATCGCTGGAGATCGGAAAGCGCGCCGATCTGGCGATTTGGGATGTTACCGGACTGGCGGCCGCAGGCAGCTGGGATCCGGTTGCGGCGCTGATTTTGACCGGACCGCATTCTGTGCGAGATCTCTATGTTGAGGGCCGTGCTGTGGTGCAGGGCGGGCATCTGACCGGCATCGAGCTGGGACGGGTTATTGAACAGCAAAACAGACTTGCGCGCGGACTGGCGCAGTAAGATCAAGCCTCTGATATCCCGGGCCAGTTCGCAGGAATTGGGCCGGGGCCGATTGTTTGCAACTCTCCCATAAAGCGGGCGAGAAGTTCAAACATTTGCATGTAGCCCGCGCCCAATTCCCCGCTGAAGTAGTGCAATAGAAATCCGATGCAGCAGCCCGTTGAATATCGGCAAGGCCCAACATGGCTGCCAATAGCAGTCCGATAAGTGCAACCAATGCAAAAATAAAACCATAGACCAAATTTTGCCCGAAAACCTTGGCCAGTTAAAGGCCTTGTCGCAAAAATACGCGGCTTGCCTTTTCGGGCGTGTTTGCGCATCACTGTGCGCAACGACAAGGGGTGCGCCATGAGCAACGCAAATATTTTGGACAGCGAACAGGGCGAACGTGCCTATGCGGTCGGCTCTGATATGATCGACGCGATCCTAGGCGCGCTGGGGGCCCGGGACCGCGAGGCGCTGACTGCGTTACTGGATCCGCTGCATGCCGCCGACATTGCCGATATTCTGGAGCAAATCGGCCAGAAAGAGCGCGAAGAGTTTATCGAGCTTTGGGGGCATGAATTTGACGGTGAGGTGTTGGCCGAGATCGACGAAGCGCTGAGCGAAGGCATTCTTCGGCAAATGCCGGACAGCGTGGTTGGTGGTGCGTTTCGCGATATGGAGACCGACGACGTTGTTGATCTGGTCGAGGGTTTGCAGGGGTGGGAACAAGAACGGGTTCTAAGAACGCTTGATGCCGCAGGCCGAGCCGCAGTCGAGAGCGCGCTGTTGTATCCAGAAGAGTCTGCGGGACGGTTGATGCAGCGCGAACTGGTCATGGCACCCAGTCATTGGAACATCGGCAATGCGATTGATTTTTTGCGGACGGATATTGATCTGCCAGAGCGGTTTTATGATGTTGTGATGGTGAACCCCAAGCTGGAACCGGTGGGCAAAGTGCCTCTGTCCAGCTTGATGTCCAACAAACGTGATGTGTTGTTGTGCGATATTATGGATCAGGAGTTCCGGACAATTCCGGTGCTGCAGGACCAAGCCGACGTCGCCTATGCGTTCAACCAGTACAACATGGTGTCGGCCCCGGTGGTTGATGCGCAAAACCGGTTGGTTGGCGTCATTACCATGGATGACGCGATGGAAGTGCTGGAGGAAGAAGCCGAGGAAGATATTCAGCGTTTGGTCGGCTTGGGCAGCAGCCGTCTGACGGATGGTATTCTGGTAACAACACGGCGGCGGTTTCCGTGGTTGGCGGTGAACCTGATCACATCGGTTCTGGCCTCTATCGTGATCGCACAGTTTGCCGACACGATCGAGACGCTGGTTGCACTGGCGGTGCTGATGCCGATTGTGGCGTCCATGGGCGGAAATGCGGGCACGCAGAGCCTGACGATTGCTGTGCGCGCACTGGCCACCAAGGATTTGACAGCGGCCAATGCCTGGCGGGTAATTCGTCGTGAAACCTCTGTAGGTTTGCTCAACGGCGTGGTGTTTGCCCTGATTATCGGTGGGGTCGGGATTGTCTGGTACGGGTCGCCGTTGTTAGGTGTGGTTCTGGGGCTGGCGATGCTGTTCAACCTGTTGGTTGCGGGCAGTGCAGGTATCTTGATACCCTTGTCACTGGACAAGATGGGCATTGATCCTGCCTTGGCATCGGGTGCTTTTGTCACAACGGTAACGGATATCGTCGGTTTTTTCGTATTTTTGGGATTGGCGGCCCTGATCCTGCTGTAGCCGGAGCAAACGCAGACAGGTTTATTCGGGCATGCGCAGCACCTGATCGCGCTTGCCCTTGTGAATGCGGATCGAGCTTTCGCCAATCGCGGATATTTTCCAACCACTGACCTTGTCTCCGGTCTTGACCTTGACGTATCGACCTGACCCCATGCGCAGCAAAGCCCGCCGCGACGATGCAGATCCATAGATGCCGATCAAGTTCATAGAATTCTTGGACAAGCGTGCTTTTTCTGTCGCCAACGCGGCGACGGATTCGGATGTGTTATTGTTGCTCAATTCGTTACTGCCTTTTTCCACACCTTTTGGTGCGGTTCGGACAACGGCATTAGGGCCGCGCGAAGACAATGTCAAACTGGCCTTGGTCCGGTCGGCGAGTTGGCGAATGTTTTTTGGTC
This sequence comes from uncultured Myxococcota bacterium, assembly GCA_964196455.1. GTDB lineage: Bacteria > Pseudomonadota > Alphaproteobacteria > Rhodobacterales > Rhodobacteraceae > Amylibacter. Next base: position 8,096 of record CAXMUJ010000190.1, read on the forward strand.
TCGACTTAGGAATTCGGCTGATGAAGACGGCGTGGGATGTGCCTGTCCCGGCCGCAATAGCCGCTGTCACTGCGTTCTCGACGGCCCGTGCATCTGCGGTTCTGTCCATGCCGATCGGGCGCGGTTTGGGGCGTATTGTGTCGGCATCGGCGCGGTGAACTGCCTGTCCGCTCTGGCCTTCGACAGTCGGAGTTTGACCCTCGGGGTGTGCGTCGTCGCTGCTCGGCTGACGTGCTGCAGGGCGGGGTCGCGGACGCGGTGTATTTGCATCTGGCGTATTTATACGCGCGGCTACCGGTTTGGTTGCGGCTATTGGGGCAGGGGCCGCAGTTGGTTCCGGCGCAGGGTCTTGGGCCGCATCAATTGCTGCTTTTGCAGTCTCGACCAGCGTGTCACCGTTTGGTGTCTGTTCCAATACGCTTTCTATTTCTGCTGTGAAATCAGAGATATCGACAGGTTCGGCCAAAGCATCTGCGGCCGTGTCGACCTGTTCTACTTGCGCGTCTGGCTCGGGGCTGGATACGGGGTTGGATGCGAGGCTGGACGCAGGGACTTGTGCTGTCTCGGGGGTTTGAGCCGCGCGTTCAGGGGGCGCTACCGGTGGCGGTCCGACATAGACGTGCGTGCCGGCGGCGGTGGTTTCTTTGATCGTTGCGTTTTTGCCCAGCGGAATTATAGATGCGCTGACATCGGTTTCGGTCCCGGCGTCATTGGCTATGTTGGCCTGGGCAATGCGGATGAACGTCTGGGGATCAAATCGCTGGTTCCATACGCCGTCTTCCGTGTTGAACGGCAGGATACGTATGGTTTTCCGACCCGTAGTGCCGCTTGTTGGTTCTTCAATCGAAATGACCGACTTGTTCAACAGTTTTTTGGTGCTGACGGTCAACCCGGTGTTGTCAAATCCCGGTTTGTTCGTGCGCTGGGTGAAATTTTGCGCGGCGTTGCGGCGAAACAGTGATTCGCCCGCCGTTGGCACAGCAATTCGCTGTATGGGGATATGGTCCCCCGCCAGAAGATCAAATTGAACAACCGCTTTGGGCAGGGCTGGTGCAACCGGTTCAGGACTTGCCAGCGATGTTGTCAGATCGGGTATATCGACGGTGTCCGGAACACGCGTCGAAATGCGCTGTGGGGTCAGTAGAGCCGACAGAGATCCGGTGCTTGCCGAAGGCACCTGTATTTTTTCGGCGACCAGCCGCGGTTGTGGCGCGATGGGCGGTGGCGTCTGACTGCCCGGATCTCCTGAAACCGGGGCTTGGACCGAAACCGTGCTGGCGGCCGGCACTGAAATTTTAGGGCCAGGTTTTGGATCTGCTGCAACGACTAAAATTTCAGGATCGGGCAGATATTCAGCACCGGGTGCCGAGACGATTGTCGACCGGATAAGCAACGCACCCAACACGCATAAAACCACCCCGGCAACAGTGGCCATTTTCAGCGTCTGGTCTGCAGGTTTGCGCTTTGTACGAACCGGAGCCGGTGCCTGAGAGGGCTTGAAGGCGGGCGATCTGGGAAACTGCATCGGGTCCAGAATGCTGGTGAAATAAGCGGGGCTGAACCCTTGCTGACTGGAAAATTCTGCCGCAGCGTTAAGGACTGTCATTGGCACAACGGCCACAGATAAGCGTCCGGACCCGCGTTTACATATGTCGATGCAGACAGTGTCCGGGTCAGGGTTGCCAGGCAATCTGTCGGGCAAAAGAGACACTATAGCAGCGTTGGTAATTGTGGGCGGCAAATCTGATGCGCGAATTTGGACAACCGTTACATCGCTTGCGGGAACCCGAATTTCGGCCAGCGTATCGGGTTGGCTTGTGCGCTGGCGCATATCCTCGATCTGAGCCGAGAAATTGCGGTCGGTCGCACCGGCAAACCCAAGCCCGAGCCAGTCATCATTCTGTCCCCGTTGCCACAGGTTAACGCCTTCTGGCGTCATATCGACGGCAAAGTGTGCTCTCTTAACTGCCATTGGCTGCCTGCCTCATTTTTCTAAAAAATAACTGCAAAGCAAAGGAAACGCCAGATTAGATATCCTCGTCGGCAGGAAATAGCCGCCAAAAGCACACGGTATTTAACGATTTAGTCGCAAGCGTCGGTATTATCGGTGGCAAGCGGAGCTTGTAGCGGAGCGACGGAGCAACCGATCAGGCGATCAAACGGGCATAATCAATTTTCGGGCACCTATTCTGAACGACAGTGATGCCAGCGGCACGCGCTGTTGCGGCGGCTTGGGCATGCACTACACCGATTTGCATCCAGATAAAGCGCACAGGCGGGTTCAATTCAGTCAACGCCGCGTTCACCACCGGCTCGACCCGGTCAGACCGGCGGAAAATGTCGACCAAGTCGATGGTAATTTCCTTGGGAATGTCACTCAGGCGTGCATAAACTGGTTGTCCGAACAATGTTTTACCGGCAATTTCAGGATTGATGCCAATAACCCGGTACCCCATGCGTGTCAGGAACTGACCGACGCTGTTGGACGGGCGCAACGGATTTGGCGAAGCACCAACCAAAGCGATGGTCTGTGTGCTTTGCAGAATATATCTGATCTGGTCGTCAGTCGGGTTGTTAGCCGGGGCGCCAGTTGGGTCTGGGGGCAGGTTTTGATCCATAAGCGTATATCCGAGAAAAAAGCGCCCAAAGCAGTGCTTCGGACGCCAGTTATTGGAACGAGGGACAGTGTCAAAAAGCAAGGAGTTCCAAACCCTGCTTCGTCAATACATCTAAGGTAGCATTAATACTTTTAAAGGGCCTTAAAACAAATTGTGAAGTTCCGAGAGAAAATCCGCCGAACCGACATCTATTGCAGGACCGAGGGCCAGTTCATGTCGGCGCTGGCAACATGGCCGGGGATATCGCGTGACCACAGCAGGCGAACAGTCTTGCTATAGTTCAAATAAAGCTTGCCCTCGTGGATAGTCCAGGCATCAGGATCGGTTGTTGCTGTGTATCCCTTGGACACCGCATAGGCGCAATAGCCACCGTATTGTGGCGCAAAGTCTTCGGGATTGACATCAAAGGCCGATTTGTTTTCTGCGATTGAAAACAACCACTTTGCCCCGTTCCACTCGCTGGTCAGGCTGTCGATGCCCTGAACCGGTTTCGAGTGCGTGAAATAGGCGACGGCGTCATATCCATCGATCGCCATATTGTCTTTACTGAAAATTTCGCGCTTGCCGGCCCAAACCGGCAAGGCTGGCATTGATAGGGTTGTAATGAGCATAGCAAGCGCATTTCTGCGGGAAAATGTCATCTCATATCTCCTTGAGTTGGCTAAATATGATCAGATTTCAGGCCACAAGATAGAGGGATGACAAGACCGTGAACGGTTGGGACAACGACGGCAACTATCGTGAACGGTTTGTGCGGAATTGTAACAAACCAGGCGCGATGATCCGGAAAAAATGCGCGATCAGTCCATTTATATGGGGAAATATTACAGTTTGCGGGTCGCCGCATAAAGCGAGACCGCGGCCGCGTTGGACACATTCAACGAACCAAAGTTGCCAGTAAAAGGAATTCGGGCAAGAACATCGCAAGTCTCGCGGGTCAATTGGCGCAAGCCGGGGCCTTCGGCTCCAAGAGCAAGCGCAATTGGTCCGGGATGTGGAAGTGTCAACGCGGTTTCCAGATCGTCCGTTGCTGTCCCGTCCAGGCCGATGATGTGATAGCCCAGACCTTGCAATCCCTGCATGGTCTTCGACAGGTTGCGCACCCGCAGGTATGGCTGGCGTTCCAGCGCACCCGAGGCGGTTTTGGCCAGCGCCCCGGTTTCCGGCGAGGAATGTCGGTGCGGCGCTATAACCGCCCGGGCGCCAAAAACTTCGGCAGATCGCAATATTGCGCCAACATTGTGTGGATCGGTTACACGATCCAACAGCAGAACCAATGGATGATCGCCTCTGGGCGCGCACAGCTCCGATACGTCACCCCAGTTCAGCGGCTTGACTTCGAGCGCGGCACCTTGGTGCACGGATTGCGGATCGATGGGAACGTCGAACCGGCGCGGCTCCTGGATTTCGGGTTCAAGCCCACCAAAGGCCAAAGCATCCGACAATTTATCAGCCGCGTTTTTGGTCAGGACCAGACGGAGCTTTTCACGCGCAGGGTTCATCAGCGCATCGCGTACGGCGTGCAGACCGAACAACCAAACAGTTTCGGAAGCGGCTGACCGCCGGTCTCGTTCTTTATCAACCACCCAAGTGGGCTTTTTGCTGTTTCTCGGTGCCATAAGGCCTGCTCCTGATGCGGTGTTCGGCTTTGTGCCCGTCATTGCACGGCATTGATCCACAGGCAAGTGTAAGCCAATCCAAAATCCGGTTGATTTGGTGTTGACGCGGTTGGTCGGGCACATTAATCAGACCGAGCTTAGGGCGACGGGCTGCAAGGTGCGGCAGGGGACTGTAACTCCCCCGGGGTGACCCACGCCTGGTTCGATTCCAGGGTCGCCCACCA
>CAXMUJ010000191.1:0-2474 GCA_964196455.1 uncultured Myxococcota bacterium
AATATCGGTCTCAGCTGTTTTGCGTTCAATTTTTGCAGTCCGCATCGTGTCGCCTCCGCTGTGGTTTCAACGTCTTATATGACGGCTAAGCCCACGATTCTATAACGATTTTCAAAAAACCGGATTTCGCTCTTGACCTTATAGTGACTGGAAGGTTTACATAAAGGCTGAACGCAAAGGAATCGCGACATGGAAGATATGGTCAGAGACCAATTTGAGAGTATTGATTTTGAAGTCACAGGAATGACCTGCGCGGCTTGTGCTGGCCGTGTTGAAAAGGCGGTCGCCTCGATGCCGGGTGTCGAATCCGCCACTGTCAATCTGGCGCTGGAAAAGTTGGATGTGTCGTTTGACGCAGATGCCTTGTCGCCCAAAAGAATAGCCGAGGCCGTTCGCACAACTGGGTATGGCATACGCGAAGCTCAGGTGACATTTAACATCTCCAAAATGACCTGTGCGGGGTGCGCTGGTCGCGCGGAAAAGGCTATGCAAAACGTGCCAGGTGTTCTTTCGGCGACGGTCAATCTGGCGCTTGAAACAGCCTCGGTTCACTACATTCCCGGGCAAACAACGCCGGCGATTATCGCCAAAGCGTCCAGCGACGCGGGTTACCCCGCAAAGGTCGCGGACGAGTCCGGTAACGACCGCGAACAAGAAGTGCAAATCGCGCAACGTAAGGATTTAATTGAACTTTCCATAGCCGCCATTTTATCAGTTCCACTTGTATCGCAGATGATATTCATGCTGTTGGGGATTGATTTGGCCATCCCGCCACTGGGTGAGCTTGCCTTGGCCACGCCCGTTCAATTCTGGATTGGCCGCCGTTTTTATCGTGCGGCATGGAGCGCGCTTAAGGCCAAAGCCGGCAACATGGATCAGCTCGTGGTTATGGGCACGAGTGCCGCGTATTTTTACAGCCTTTGGATGCTGATAACATTGGGATCTGCTGCAAAAGGACACCTTTATTTCGAAGCATCAGCGGTTGTCATTACCCTAATTCTGGCCGGTAAAGTATTAGAGGCACGCGCAAAACGTTCGGCCTCTTCGGCGCTTCGCCAATTGATGTCATTGCGCCCCGATAACGCAGTCGTTCTGCGCGCGGGTGTTGAGGTCGATGTTACCATTTCCGAGGTGCTTATCGGCGACGTCGTCATCATCAAACCCGGCGAACGTTTGCCAGTTGACGGGGATATCATCCGCGGCGAAAGCGAACTTGATGAAAGCCTGATAACCGGTGAATCCATGCCTGTTGTGCGCCAGAAGGGCGACGCGGTCATCGCGGGTTCGATCAACGGTGCAGGCCTTTTGCGCGTTCGTGCCAGACAGGTTGGTACCGATACAACGCTGGCCAAAATCGCGAAATTGGTCGAAGAAGCCCAAACCGGCAAAGCCCCGATTCAACGGTTGGTGGATCGCATCGCCGCAATATTTGTACCTGTGGTTCTGATTATATCAGTTGTTACGCTGATCGGTTGGATGGCCAGTGGCGCGAGTTTTGAGGCGGCATTAACGGCCGCAATATCCGTTATGGTTATTGCTTGCCCCTGCGCCCTTGGTTTGGCAACACCGACGGCATTGGTTGCTGGAACAGGTGTGGCTGCGCAGCACGGTATTTTGATCCGAGATATTGAAACGCTTGAACGTGCCAAAAACATTGATACCGTTGTGTTTGATAAAACGGGTACACTGACAATCGGCAAGCCCGAAATCGTCAGCATTCAAAGTTTTGGTCAGACCGAGGATGATCTGTTGGCATTGGTCGGTTCGGCCCAGTCGGGTTCTGAACATCCGCTTGGTAAGGCAATGGTCGCAGCAGCCAAAGCACGAAAACTGACGTTATCCCCTCCGACTGAATTTACTGCCAAGATTGGCGAAGGAGTTACAGCAAGTGTGAACGAAACAACCGTTTTGGTTGGGCGACAATCGTTTGCGGCCTCTGACGCAAACGAAGAAATGAAGGCCGCCGCCATTGAGATGGCGACCCAAGGTCAAACGGTTGTCTGGGCTTCGCGCGACACCGAAATACTGGGGCTTGTGGGCTTGGCAGACACACCTAGACCAGAGGCAAAGGCTGCTGTGGCGGCGTTGCGGGCTGACGGTATTCGCACCATGTTGCTTACCGGCGACAATCCGCAGACGGCGGCACATATTGCTGGGCTTGTTGGTATAGGCGAAGTCAAATCCGAGATGCGGCCGGATGATAAAGTTAATGAACTTAAGGCGCTAGTTGCTGATGGGCGTCATGTGGCCATGGTTGGCGACGGTGTAAATGACGCCCCAGCGTTGGCCGTTGCGGACCTTGGGATCGCCATGGGTGGTGGTGCCGATGTGGCACTTGAAACGGCTGGGTTTGTTCTGATGCAATCAGACCCCGGTCTGGTTCACGCGTCCCTTCAGGTGGCGCGCGCGACCTCGGCAAAAATCCGGCAAAACCTGTTTTGGGCCTTTATATACAACGTTGTAGGTATTCCGAT
>CAXMUJ010000192.1:0-2720 GCA_964196455.1 uncultured Myxococcota bacterium
TGAGACTTGCATTGCAACACTGTGCCACTGACCAAAACTTTCGGAGCCGAAACAAGTCTTGCGGCTGACCGTGTAGCCAGATTCTCGATCCAGAATGAAGCTGAAAATCGACTCTCCTGACCCGTTTATAAACCTCACCGCACGAAGATATCCTCCAGAAGCGTTATAAACAAAATCGTCGGGAACCATTAATTCCCAGCGATATATGACGTTGTCTCCGTGTTTGTGTGGGGCCGGCGAAACGAATTCGCTGCGTTGAAGAACAAAAGAACAGGCATCCTCGTGGCCGACCGAGCAGCCGTTTTCGCTAAGACGCGTCCTGATCACTCCCTCCGTTGCCTCCAGAGAGGAGCTGTCAGGCGCATGCGCATCAAAGTCCAAGGATTGGCTCTTTACGGGCCAGCACAGCGAAAAAGCAACTAAGGCAGCCAAGTGTGTTGATCGATTTAGTAGTGCACGGTGCATTTCATATCCTCAAATATCGCCTAGCGTTTAGCGACCTCACCGACCATGAAAGGGGAGAAAACACATGGGCGCAGTCCAAGCTTCGCGGCGTGGTTTGAAGGAGAATAGACCAACAAATTCAATTGTCGTCTGATGACGGTCTAGAATTTGTGGGGAATTTGTTGACGGAGACTGGTAGTCTTGGTCTTGAATACTCGATGGCACAGAAACAGATCCGAACCTCTAGGCCGGCGGGTGCAAAATTGAACTAATAACCGCCTGCGGTGGTGTTTGACGACCAAATACCAGATTTTGAAGCAAATGGACGAAGATCAGAAATATACACTGGATGCCTCCGACGAACGCGTCTTTTGCGATGGGTCGCCTCTGGCAATCAGCAACAAAGCCTACAAATTGCTAATGCTATTTGTAGAAAACCCCAATCAACTGCTTACGAAATCGCGTATATTGGACGCCCTCTGGGAGAAGATCAACGTCACAGAAGGCATGGTCAAAGAGTATGTGCGCGAGCTTAGGGTGGCTTTGAACGACGACGCTCGCGCACCGCGCTTTATTCAGACGGTCCACGGACGCGGTTACAGGTTTCTCGGAGGAATCGAGGTGAACAAAAGGGCGGCAACTGTTGCTGGCGTCCCAATATCCGACAAGCCATCCATCGCCGTCTTGCCCTTCAATGCCCAAACGCATTCGGCTGAGGACGTGCTTTTTGGAGACGGCTTATGCGACGAATTAACGACGTCTTTGTCGCTTGTTCCATGGTTGTTCGTAATTGCGCGCAATACGTCGCGCAATTTGGGCGACAAGGACGACAACACCCAAGATGTCGGTGAGCTCCTAGGGGTCAGATACATACTGCGCGGCAGTATCTGGCGTTCTGGGAACCAGCTGCGCATTCACGCTGAATTGTCAGAAACTGAGCTGGGCTCTTTGCTGTGGGCGAAACGCTTTGATGCCAAAACCAGCGACCTATTCTCACTACAGGATGAAATGACGATTGCGGTTGTCAAATCTATTGGGCCAAGAATCCAGTTGGCAGAAATCGACCGGGCGGTGCGTAAACCGCCCGGGAACCTGACCGCATATGACCAATTGCTTAGAGCAAAGGCTGCCTTAAATATTGGCAATGTAGGGGAGGCGCGCGCTTTGCTCGATGCCGCGTTGGACACGGACCCGGATTACACAATGGCAAGGGCACTTCGTGCCTGGTGTGTCACACTCATCGGCTGGAAATTTCGAATTTTAACCGCCGACGATGTGCAACAAGCGATCCAGCAAGCTAACCAAGTTTTGGCAAGTTCAGATTGTGATATCGAGGCCCGCGCATTTTCTGCCTACACCCTGGGATTTTTCGGTGTAGATATTGGGCACGCTAGGCTCGTGCTTCAGCAGGTGACACAGGACGCACCGAGCTTTGCTTGGGCCTGGGCTAGTCTCGCATTGCTTGAGGCCTATCACGGGGTGCCGACAACTGCGATCAGAAGCGCCAATAACGCGCTCGCACTGAATCCGCGGGATCCTCTAAGCTTTCGCTGTGAAATGGCAATTTGCAAGGCCCTCTTGGTCCAAAAAGACTACCAGCAGAGTCTGTTCTACTCCGATCTCGGGCTCCAAAAGAGTCCAAGAAACGCGTACTTTCAAATGTGCCGAATTACATCCCTGGTACAATTGGGGCGTATCAGCGACGCGGAGGCGCTTGGCGCAAGGTTTCGCTTACAGCATCCGGAATTTGAATTTTCCGCATGGAAGGACTTGGCCGCCAATTGGACGGCATGGGACGAGGTTGTCACAGTTGTGGCGGCGGCACTGGTAACTGCCAAAGTCATTAATTGCTGATTTTGCCGCCCTATCGACAATGGGCGCAGTATTGGGTCAGTGTGCCGCCAAAGGCCTGACCACTGTCAAAACGCAAGGCGGAAACCCGGCATGAACGTCCGCTTTCGGCAAGTCGCGCCGCACAGCGGCGCGCAGCATGTAACGGCGCCTTCGCCAGAGCGACGGATCGTGCCGCATCTGCATTAGTCCGGTTAGTCCGCAGAGCAGTCATTGGAAGCCCATCTTTTGGTGTACTTGCAGCGAACGGCAGCTTCGTCCGCAGAGCGGACGTTCGCCCTGCACGCTCCCTGTGCGGTCCTCTGACCGAGCCACTACCTAGAATGCCGTCCCTATGTATGGTCTCAAGGACCATCAGCAAAAAAGGGACGTCGAAAATGGAAAAGCGACACGTCGGACGCAGCGGATTGATGATCGACACCCTC
>CAXMUJ010000193.1:0-1991 GCA_964196455.1 uncultured Myxococcota bacterium
AATGTCCAATACCAAAAAGCTGTATATCAAAACATATGGTTGCCAGATGAATGTTTACGACAGTGAACGTATGGTCGACGCGATGGGGGCTGATGGCTATGACACGGTCGATACGCCGAATGAGGCGGATATGATTTTGCTTAACACCTGTCACATTCGGGAAAAAGCCGCCGAAAAGATTTACTCAGAACTGGGCCGGTATCGTGGATTGAAAGACGCAAACCCGGATTTGAAAATCGGTGTGGCTGGATGTGTGGCGCAAGCCGAGGGCGAGGAAATTATGATCCGCCAGCCGATGGTCGATCTGGTTGTCGGGCCGCAAGCCTATCACCGCCTGCCTGCTATGGCGAAGAAAGCCGGAAACGGTGTGCAGGTTCTGGATACGGAATTCCCCGAAGAGGACAAATTTGATTTCTTGCCACGCGGCACCAAGGCGCGCCGTGCTCCGGCGGCATTTTTGACTGTGCAGGAAGGCTGCGACAAGTTCTGTGCGTTTTGTGTGGTGCCTTACACGCGTGGGGCCGAGGTTTCGCGTCCAGCTGAACGCTTGTTGGCCGAGGCGCGGGATTTGGTCGAACGTGGTGTCGTTGAAATCAGCCTTTTGGGGCAGAATGTGAATGCGTATTTGTCAGACGACTGGACTTTGGCGCGGTTTATTCGCGAGTTGGCCAAAATCGACGGGTTGGAGCGCATTCGCTATATGACCTCGCACCCCAATGACATGGGCGATGATCTGATTGCAGCGCATGGCGATATTGAAAAGCTGATGCCGTATTTGCATCTGCCGGTGCAGTCGGGCTCGGATAAGATTTTGAAGGCGATGAACCGCAAACATACAGCGGCGGATTATCTGAAGGTTCTGGAACGCATGCGGGCCGTGCGGCCTGATATTATGCTGTCTGGTGATTTTATCGTCGGTTTCCCCGGCGAGGATGAGGCGGATTTTCAGGCCACGATGGAATTGTGCGAACAGGTTCGCTACGGGCAAGCGTATAGTTTCAAGTATTCGTCGCGCCCCGGAACGCCGGCGGCCAACCGTGCGCATGTCGATGAGGGGGTTAAGACAGAGCGCCTCCATCGGCTGCAAGCGTTATTGACCAGCCATCAGGTGGAATTTCAGAACAGTATGATCGGGCGAACTTTGCCGGTCCTTGTTGAAAAGCTTGGGCGTGAGGCGGGGCAGGTGATCGGGAAATCCCCTTATTTACATGCAACACACTTCTTGGGGGATGCAGCGGATATCGGGAAAATCGTAAACGTGAAAATCGTCGCGACGGAGCGGAATTCGCTTTCGGCGCAAAAAGCGTAAATGCGCGCGTGTGACTCAGATGTCACACAAACGTCGACGTGCAAGTTATCGATTCACAAACGTTATTTATTATGATAGGCTCGGGGGAACACCGGCATAAATGATCGGTAACTTGAGGCAGAAATATTATGAGAGCAATTATGTGCGCCCTGCTTTTAGGGGTGTCTAGCTGTATGTTGCCAATGGCAGTGCAGGCCGAAGAAACAGGAACCTACGAGGCCGCAATCTGGATTAATCCGGATGGTTGCGAGCATTGGGTTCTGGATTTGGGGACCGAGGGCATGATGTCCCCGCACTTTGATCGTCCGGGAAATCCTGTTTGCAATAGAAATCCATAAATTTGTATCGAATTTCTGGGCGATATGCTGTTTGACGTCAACAAAGCGAACCTCCCGACAGATGCGACTTCGCGGTTACATGACTATTTCTTAGAAGAAATTGTGGACGGCAAAACGCAGTTCTTGATCGGTGGTCATACCGACAGTTCTGGCGATGTTTTTGACGATTTCGATTTGGCGTGGGCGCGTGCAAAAGCGGTGGCAACTGTTGCACGGCAAACAGGGACGATTGTTCGCACCGACGGGTTTGGCGAGATGCAACCGATTGCCACAAATACGACGGCAGACGGCAGGCGCCGCAATCGTCGTGTTGAAATACTTTGCGAATAGGGGACGGCATGTCA
>CAXMUJ010000194.1:0-15261 GCA_964196455.1 uncultured Myxococcota bacterium
TCAGTTCGGACTCTGCGCTTTGCCATGTCAGGAAATTCGAAATCCTGACCTCTCCTGCTGTCCGGATAATCAAATCCGGGTCCAGTTGATCACCGGTATCCAGTGCCCGCCCGATCATCTGTTCGTCGATGGCATCGACCGATATTTGGCCGCTTACGACGCTGTTCACGATGCCCCGGACGGCGCGTGCAAGTTCATCGCGTCCACCGTAGTTGATCGCGATGTTCAGATGCAGGCCGGTATTGCTTTTTGTCAGTTCGGACAGATAATCCATCTGATTTTGAATGTCGTCGGCCAGTGCGCTCGGATCTCCCAAAAACCGGACACGGACATTTTGCTGGTGAAGCCCGACCGATTGGGTGCGTAGATGGCGCCGGAACAAGCGCATAAGCCCGTCCACCTCTTGCGGTGCACGTTTCCAGTTTTCGGTTGAAAAAGCATAAAGGGTCAGGGTTTTCACACCCAAAGACGGGCAGGATTTGACGATTTCCGTGACCCGTTTCGCACCGCGACGGTGACCGGCCAGTCGGGGAAGGCCACGCGAAACGGCCCATCGACCATTCCCGTCCATTATGATGCCTATGTGCATGTGTCGCCTCTACCGTGCTCCCGGACGTCTTGGTCTGCTCTCAATCCGTCAATACCAGCATTTGATTATTTGAGCGTTAGAGCTATAGCAACAATTAATTTGGCCCTTTACCGTATGGCGCACTGAATAGTATCCGCTGTTGTCAAATGAAAGAAGACCAACAAGCCTGCGCCACCGAGGTCGCCACGACAAGATCGTTATTGAATCGGTTTGCAGCGCTTGGCGCAAAGGCCGGGAACCGGTTCTTGGTTGCGCGCGTTCAGTCTTTTACAGTTTAGCCAAGACCGAATTTGTAGCGACGCCTATCTCCGGCCAGAATTTACCGGCCCGCGACCGGCTTATGTTGGTTCGAAAATGTTGCTGGTGACGTCGCGCTTCGTCAAAAATGCCCGCTTTCGGCATATCAAAGACGCACTCCTGAAAACTTGGTCAGTGAAATTCCGGCGGACGCCAATGCGGCCCGCGTGGCCTTGGCTATGTTCAAGGCTTCGGGGCCGTCGCCGTGTAGGCAAATCGTGTCGATCCGTGTCAAAATATGCTTGCCGCTTTCGGCGATGATCGCGCCGGCCTGAACCATCTGCACTATGCGGCGCGACGCAGCGTCGGGGTCGTGGATCACGGCACCGGGCAGGCTTCGGTCGACCAGAGTGGCGTCATCATTATAGGCGCGGTCGGCAAATATTTCACAGGCTGCTTTGCAGCCCAGTTCCTCGGCGGCTGCTTGTTGCGCGGTTCCCGCCAGCACCATGATGATAATATCCGGTGCAACCGCCAGGGTCGCACGATAACAATCGAGCGCCATAGTCTTGTCTTCGGCGGCCATGTTGGCCATAGCGCCGTGCAGTTTGAGGTGGCGAACCTCGGTATCATTGGTGCGCGCCATCGCTTGGGCTGCGCCAAGTTGGTAGGTGACCAAGTTGCCAAGACTGCCGCCGCTCAGCGACATGCGTTGCCGGCCAAATCCCTGCAGATCAGCAAAGCCCGGATGCGCGCCAATGCCGACACCGCGTTTGGCCGCCGCTGACATCGACCGGGCCATCACGTCCGGATCACCGGCATGGAAACCGCAGGCGATATTGGCCGAGGTCACGACGTCAAGCAGCGCCGTATCATTTCCCATGACCCACGGTCCAAAGCTCTCGCCCATGTCGGCGTTCAAATCGATATTTTTGGTCATGTTTCAGTCCTTTCAAATTCTTCACCAGCAATAGCACCACTGATCAGCTGATACGATAGCAGGTCGCTAATATCCTCTGGAGCCCGGATCATCGGCACCACCTTGCGGCGCAAGGCTTTGCGGCGCGCCCTGTCGCGTTGATCCGCCGCAACCGACTCTGAAATCGTTACAAACTGAAAGCGTAAAACGCTGCCGGGCCGGGCCTGAGCGACACGGGGCAGATCACAAGGCAGAACCGAACCGATGCGGGGATATCCGCCGGTGGTTTGACATTCGCTGAGCAGCACAAAGGGCGTTCCCTCGCCTGTAACTTGCACGTCGCCGGGGATAATTACCTCGGATATCACGCTCAGAGCCCCTTCGGCATGAAACCCCTCGCCGTCGGGCAACAGCCGCACCCCCATCCGGTTGCCGCGCGTATCGCGGCGAAACGCGGTGGCCTCAAACCGGTCAATCTCGGCCGGATCAAAGAAGCCGGTTTGCAAGCTTGGCACAATCCGCACCGTGCCGCCCCCGAAACGAGACTCTGGATCCAGTTTATATCCGACATGCTGGGGCGTGGTATCGGGACCAACCACAAGCTGATCTCCGGGCTCGATACGAGCACCAATACCAGCCGCCAGATGGGTCGATCTGGATCCCAATTTCAAGGCTGTCTGCAGCCCACCGCCGACATGCAGATATCCGTAAGTGCCGGCCTCACAGGCGCCGATCGACAGCCGCGCGCCTTTAAGCAACAGATGGCTGGCATTCCAGACAAGGCGTCCACCATCGATGCTGGCGCGCATCGGCGCACCGGTCAGCGCGATGCGCATGTCCTCGCTGGCCTCGAACTCGCCGCCCATGCCGGCCAGTTCCAGAACACCGTGGCCTGTATCCTGACCCAGCAGGGCCGCGCCCTCGTACAGGGCCAGACGATCTGCGGCACCACCGCGTGACAGACCAAAGGCCAGATAGCCCGGGCGACCCTGATCCTGAACGGTCACGCTGGGGCCAGTGCTGTGAACACTCAAGGCCCGGTTCATGCGATCACCTCGAACGTGGCGCCGCCGTCGGGGCCGGCATCGCGCATCGCGGTCAGTGCGTCAGGCGTCGTGGGTTCAAAAATCACTTCGTCACCGGGACGCAGCACAAAGGCGTGTTCTGCCTCGGGTCGGAACAGGCGAAAACCGGTTTGCCCGATATGCCGCCAGCCGGTCGGTGTCGAGACAGAGAAAAGCACAAGCTGCCGAATAGCGACGACCAGCGCGCCGATGGGAACCTGATCGGTCAGGGCGGTCTGACGCGGGATGTTCCATTCCGGGGGCAGTTCGCCCAGATAGGGCTGGCCGGGGGCAAAGCCGATGGTCTGAACCCGAACCCGTGTTTGCGAGATAGACTTGATGGCATCATCGGGCGACAGTCCGGCGGCGGTAGCGGCCTCTTGCAGTTGCGGCGCCATCTGCGTGCCGTAAACCGTTGGCACACGCCAGAACTTGCGCCCCTCGGGCAGGTCTGCGGCAAACCAGTCCTGCCCGGTCAGCAAAACCTCTAGCGCCGCGCGCATCTGTGCGTGATCCTGCCAATGCGGATCAAACCGTAAATAGGTCGAGACCAGCGAGGTCGAGGTCTCTTGCACACCTGACCAACCGGCGTGTTCAACCGCATTGCGAAACGCCAGAGCCGCACGGTTTGCCGGCTCGTTCAACTGATCGCCAAAGCTGACCAGAAACCCGTCGATCCCGGCGGTCTTGATCTTGGGCCAGTTCGCCGCGTGGGATAGTATCTTGGACGTCATCAGTCAAGTTCCGGTTCTGTCAGTCGCGCTACTGTAGCGCGTCCGGCAGCATCAGGGCAATCTGCGGAAATGCAATCAGCGCGGCAACCATGGCCAACATAGCCAATACGTAAGGAATTGTGCCCAACATCACTTCGCTCATTTTGCCGCTTTTGCGGGCGCCTTGCACCACATAAAGGTTCAGCCCGACCGGCGGCGTGATCAGTGCCATTTCGATCAGAACGATCATCAAGATGCCAAACCAGATCGGATCGTAACCCTGGGCGACAACCAGCGGCACAATAATCGGAATTGTCACAACCATCAGCGACAGGGTTTCAATGAAAAAGCCCAGAACAATATAGATACAGACCACCACCAGTATCGTCCCAAATGGTGACAGGCCCAAGCCGGTCAGAAAATTCTGTAACTCGCGGCCCAATCCGGCAGAAGCCAAAGTGAAGTTCAGGAACGACGCGCCGATCACAACCAACATAATCATCGACGTTATTTTGATCGTGCCTAAAATGCTTTGCTCGAACATACGCAGGCTGACTTCACCAAAGAACAGGGCTATTACAATGGCCCCAGCGACACCCACGGCCGCAGCCTCGGTCGGTGTAGCCCAGCCCTTGTAGATCGTTCCAATGATCATGGTGAACAGCAGAATGATCGGAATAAGTTGGACCAACGCCTGGAGCATTTCAGACAGTGGAAATACGCGGCGCGTCCCGCCCAGAGATGGCCGTATCATGCAGATAATCACGGTGATCACAACAAAGCCAAGCGCCAGTCCCAGACCAGGAACAAGGCCCGCAAGGAACAGACGGGGAATAGAGGTCTGGGTTAAGAACCCATAGACGATTAGATTGATCGACGGCGGGATCATTATCCCCAAAGTACCGCCTGCGGCAATCGCACCGGAAAACAGCTTGGGATCGTACCCCAGTTTCTCGGCCTGTGGCATGGCCACTGTGGCCACGGTTGCCGCTGTGGCAACAGACGAGCCGGAGGTCGCGGAAAACATGGTAGCGGTTGCAATATTGGCATGGATCAACCCGCCAGGCAGCCAGCTGACCCAGCGGTCAAGTGCGGCGTAAGTTCGAGTGGCAATCCCCGAGCGCACCAGAACTTCGCCCAAGAGCACGAAAAACGGGATCGCGATCAGCGTGGAATTGTTCGATGTCGACCACACCAGATTGCCAAGTCCTTTGATCAGCGGGAACGGGCTAAAAAACGCATCAACGCCAAACCCCAGCAAGAACAAAACAATACCCACTGGGATCGACAATGTCAGAAGCCCAAGAAGCCCGATGGAAATATAGGTGATCATTGCACTGCTTCCTCTTCACCAAAGGCACCAATGGCGGCCTCGGAATTGCCGAACTGGCCTTTCAGGACCATCAAAAACGCGGCGGTAAACGTGAGCCACGCCACGATTGCGAACCACACCCATCCCAAAAACCAAGGCGTTTGCACCCAGGCCAGGGGCGTTTCAAGCGGGGTATTTGCGTTGGAGCCATTGGCCAGAGATCGGGCCAGAACCGGCCATGCCTTGAACGCGATTAGCGAAACCGTTGCTGATAGAACCGCCATTGAAAAGAGGTCGAAAACGGCCCGACCCTTGCCGGCAAACCTGCTGCGCAAAAAGTCAATCCGGACATGGCCAAGCTCCAGCAGCGTATAGCCCATACCCCAAGAGGTCGCGATCGCCATGACATAGCCACTAATTTCGTCGGTGCCGCCAAAAGAGGACCCCAATTGCCGCAGAACAATATCCATCAGGACGATGGCGGCGCAGGCAAACAGGACAATCCCGACCAGGATTGCAATCCCGTGATTAAGCCGGCGCAGCGTGATTAAAAAGTTCTGTTCCATTGGGGTCCCCCGATTGTGTTGTATTACTTGGTGGCGATGGTCACGCCGACAACCGCACCCACAGATGCGTTCCAGCGTTCAGCCCAGTCAGCACCAGCGCGTTCAGCCCAGTCTGGCAGAACTTTGGTCACCAACACATCACGGGCACGGGCGAAATCCGCATCCGAAACTTCAACCAGCGTCATCGAGCGCGCATCACCGGACGGGCAGTCGCCGTTTCCGGTCAGGCAGGAAATATCGTTAACCAACGCGTTTTGCGCATCTGCCCATGCAGGCGCTTCAAATTCGGCCGCAATCTGATCCGAAATCAAGGTCTGTGTTTGCGCATCAAGGCTGTTCCACTTATCCATATTCATGGCGGTAACAACACTATCCCAACCACCCAACGGGATCGGCAACAGATGGGTGGATACTTCCCACCAGCCTGCGGAATATCCGGATCCGGCGCCGGTTACAGCACAATCAACCACGCCCTTTTGCAATGCACCCGGCACTTCGGAAAAGCTGACGTTGACGCCCTCGGCACCCAATGCTTCAAGAAATTTAGCGGTCATCCGGCCAGAAGCCCGGACTTTGAGACCCTTCAGGTCGTCCAATGTGGCAATCTCGGCATTGCAGAAAACCACCTGCGGCGGATAGGGGGCGATGGCAAGCACATGGCTGTTGAACCGGTCACGATAGATGTCTGACACCATCGGTCGGGCCGCGTCCACCATAGCACGCGCTTCATCTGCAGTAAGTGCCACCAGCGGCACATCAAGCCCTTCTAGTTCGGGCGCGTCGGCGACAGCATAGTCGGCGACAGTCATGGCTACGTCATACACCCCATCACCCAGCAGGCGGTACACATCGCCCAGACCTAGGTTCATTTGGTTGTGTGTGGTCAGGTTGACGGTAATTTTCCCGCCAGATGCCGCGGGCAGTGTCTCTCCCCAAAACGGGGCTTCATATTGTTTGTGCAACGGCAGGCCCGACCAACTTCCGACGACAGAAATGTCCTCGGCCATTGCCGGTATCGCAAACGCGGCACTGGCCGCTAAAACAGCTATTGTGGATTTCATTGTTTCATTCCTCTGTGTTGTTGTGGGTTGATCTTATGGGTTGAAAGTCATCACTGGGCTTTCCGCATTTTCGGAGATATCGGTAATAAGCATGTGCCCGGGTTTGTGGGTGATGCAGATCGGCAAACGGGCGGCTTCTATTGCGATCTGCGGGGTAACGCCGCAGGCCCAGAACACCGGGACCTGTCCGGGACCGACCGGTGCTGCATCGCCCCAATCCGGGCGGGCTATATCGTCAATGCCAATGGCAGCGGGATCACCCCAATAGACCGGCGCGCCGTGGGCCAAAGGAAACCGGCGCGAGATTTCCACCACTTCGGGGATCCGGTCTTCGGCGATCGCGCGCATGGATACGGCCATCTTGCCCGAAAAAGGACCGGCAGGAACAGTCTCTATGTTCGAGCGAAACATCGGCACAGTTTTATCGTGATCAATGTGCCAGACCGGAATACCGGCCTCTTGCAGCGCGTGTTCAAAGGTGAATGAACATCCCAAGGCAAAAACCACCAGATCGTCGCGCCAGAAGTCTGATATATCCGACACGGCCTGGTCCAACAGCCCGTTGCGATAGATGTTGTAGGCAGGCACATCAGTGCGAATGTCTATATCGCGCCCCATGGTGAACATCTGCGGATTGCCAGTGTCCGATACGCCCGTTACCGGGCAAGGTTTGGGGTTCCGCTGGCAATATCGCATGAAATCAAGCGCGAATTCCTCGGGCAGTATCGCCAGATTGGCTTGAAGATGGCCTTGTCCCAACCCTGCGGTATGCGAGTGGTAATTACCTGACCGGATCGCCTCGCGCACCTGTGACAGTGGCTTGTTTTTCAGCGTTTGATACAATTTGCTCACGTGGTGATCTCCCGTTGCGGCAAAGATCACAGGTGTTGGCCATAAAATCAAATTCAATTATTCTCTCGAAACTGATCAAATATTTTTATCGTTCAGATAGGTAACAGCAACCTCATAGGCGGTTTTTGCCGCCGTTTCGATCATGTGGCTCTTGGGTTCGGCCAGATAGGATGCTGAAAACCGCAAGGGGTTCGGCACCCAGCCGGGATTGAATTCGCGTATTTTGCCCGCCGCAACATACTCTTGCCCCAGGGCTCGCGGCAAAACAGCGACGCCGAGATCGGCTTCAACCAATCGAAAACACGCAGATAATGACGACGACGGAAACAGCGAGACATCGGGACCAACCCTCTCGAACAACATCTCTTTAAGTTCACGAAACGGGCGTGTATTTCGCGCATATGTCATCACCGGACGCGACAGATAATCGGGGCCGGTCATCTGTGGCGCTGTGTTCACAGCCGAATACCATGCAAGATCAAATCCAGGCAGGACAATGTTGTTAATTGAATGGTCGGATATCGGTCCCAATAAAATTGCCAGATCAATTTCGCGGTTGGTTATCCCGGCCCGCAAATTGACCGAGATATCGACATTGAGTTCAATTTGCAGTTTGGGAAACCGATGATGCAACTCGGACACCAGTTCGGGTAACCAACACTGGGCAATCGTTTCCGAAACGCCCAATCTCAGGCGGCCATCTGTGCCGGCAGGATCAACAACGTCTTTTTCAACGAGCTCTGACAAATGCTCGAATTTTTCCGCGTGGCTCAGCAGTAGCTCACCCCGCTTGGTCAACTTCATACCGCCTGACGTCCGGTCAAAAAGAGCACAAGCCAGGGATTGTTCAAGGTTTTTGATCCGCGCCGTAATCGCCGGTTGCGTCAGGTTTAGTCCATTGGCGGCCTTACGCACGCCACCCAAACGCGCAACCGCCAAGAATGTCTTGATCTGCTCGAGATTGATTCTGGTCATGCAAATTCATCGCATGCCAATGTCTGCTTTGTACAGCCAAGACACGCCGTTCCCCGGCCTTGGCCAAACCGATGCTCTGCCCGTGTCCGGCATTCCGGCCCGTCTCGACGCCTGGCTACTCTGTTATTGCCTAATACCGTTTTGCCGAATGTCATTTGACGACACGTCACTTGTTAGCCTATGGCTCTGGCGCGCCAAGCCCTCGAGACAACTCGCCAGCGGCATTGCGAACAAGGCTGCTGATCTTGTCGATTTCGTCGAGTGTAATCCGGTGCGAGGGCCCCGAGACGGAAATTCCGGCAACCGCCTCGCCAAAGAAATTCATAATCGGCGCCGCAATACAGCGCATGCCGGTGGATTTCTCTTCATTATCAAAGGCAAATCCCTGTCTGCGGATTTGCTCAAGCTCCAGGGTCAGCGCCGCCCGTTCGGTTATGGTATTTTCGGTGAACCCCTGCATCGGTGTGGTGGCCAAAATCTGTCGTAAATGCCGCTCCGAGCTATGTGCAATCAGCGCTTTACCAATTCCCGAGGCGTGCAGCGGTGACAAGGTGCCAGGGGGAAAGAATGCCCGGATAGTTTCATGCGTTTCCACTTGGCTAAGGAACATGACTTTGCCATTTGTCTCGATGCCCAGATTGGCCGTCTCGCCGGTTGCTTCCATCAGGTCGCGCATAACTGGTCGGCTCCGCTCGACCACAGAACTGCGTCGTAGAAATGACGATCCCAATCGAAAGGCCGTTGGCCCTATATTCCAAGACTGGGTAGTTGGATTGGTTTCAACCACGCCGCGCGCCTCCAACGTCGACAAAACCCGGTACATTGTTGCGGGCGACTGATCCAGCGTCGTCGCCACCTCGGACAAGGTCATGTCACCATGTGCGGCCAGCGCGTCCAAAACATCCAGCGCTCGATCCAGCGCCTGAATCGTGTTTTGCGGCTTTTTAGAGTAGAAACTTTTGGGTCTTCCGCGCTGTCGATTCTGTTTGGTCACGGCTGGTATCCTTTCAAACGCTGGCCCTTACCATAATAGTGAAATATTATTTTACCTAATGAAAAATTATAACGCGTTGTTAAGCATATACTTTCTATCAATTACGTAAAAACAAAAAAGTTTTTCAAAAAAATATGGTTTGCGAACATCAGCGCGTATTCTGATGTCAGCCACATAAATCAAACATAAAGGAGAGCGCTATGAGCTTCCAAAATCCAGTTTTCATTCCCGGTCCAACCAACATTCCAGAAGTGTTGCGCAAGGCGGTAGACATGCCGACCATTGATCACCGGTCGCCGATGTTCGGACAAATGTTGCACCCCGCACTTGCTGGCGTGAAAAAAGTGCTCAAATCCGAAACCGCCGAGGTTTTCATTTTCCCGTCGACCGGCACTGGCGGCTGGGAAACCGCGCTGACCAACACCCTGTCGGCAGGTGATAAAATTCTGGCGGCGCGCAATGGCATGTTCAGCCATCGTTGGATCGATATGTGCCAACGTCACGGTCTGGACGTTAAGATTGTTGAAACCCCCTGGGGAGACGGGCTGCCTGCGGATCGGTATGCGGAAATTCTAACGGCGGATACATCGCATCAAATCAAGGCGGTTCTGGCGACCCATAACGAAACCGCCACCGGTGTTAAATCGGACATTGCTGCGGTTCGCGCCGCACTTGACGCCGCAGGGCACCCGGCGCTGTTGTTTGTCGATGGTGTCAGCTCTATTGGCTCGATGGACTTTCGTATGGATGACTGGGGTGTTGATGTGGCTGTAGCCGGATCACAAAAGGGCTTCATGCTGCCTGCCGGTCTGGCGATTGTCGGCTTTTCTCCAAAAGCCATGGCCGCGATTGAAACTGCGACCCTGCCGCGCACATTCTTTGACGTACGTGACATGGCCAAAGGCTATGACAACAACGCCTATCCTTACACGCCGACCGTGGGCTTGTTGAACGGTTTGAATGTCGCCTGTGGCATGTTGCTGTCCGAAGGGCTGGACAATGTGTTCGCGCGTCACACTCGTATCGCCACCGGCGTTCGGGCCGCTGTAGACGCCTGGGGTCTGACGCTTTGCGCCAGTAAGCCAGAGCTTTACTCCGATACGGTGAGCGCCATCCGCACACCCGAAGGGTTTAACTCCACTGACATCGTGAGCATTGCCGCAGAAAAATATGGCGTGGCCTTTGGTGTCGGCCTTGGCGAAGTTGCAGGTAAAGTATTCCGTATTGGCCATTTGGGCAGCCTGACCGACGTCATGACATTGTCCGGACTCGCCACCGCAGAAATGTGTATGGTTGATCTGGGGCTGGACATCAAACTGGGGTCCGGCGTTGCCGCGGCTCAGGAATTTTATCGCAATTCAGCCGGAAAATAGGAGGCTCGGATGTATATCCCGACACTTGACGATATGTTGGTGGCCCACGAGCGGGTAAAACCATATATACACCGGACACCGGTTTTAACATCCTCGTTTCTGAACGATCTGACGGGGGCCGAGCTGTTCTTCAAATGTGAAAACTTCCAGAAGGCTGGTGCATTCAAGGTGCGCGGTGCGTCCAATGCAGTGTTCGGATTATCGGACGCCTTGGCCAAAAAGGGCGTTGCAACACATAGTTCAGGCAATCACGCGCTCAGCCTCAGCTATGCGGCGGGTCGGCGCGGCATCCCGTGCCACGTCGTCATGCCACGCACAGCACCACAGGCCAAGAAAGATGCAGTTATAGGCTACGGCGGAATAATCACCGAATGCGAGCCATCGACCAGCAGCCGAGAAGAGACTTTTGCCCGCATACAGGCCGAAACAGGGGCCGAGTTCGTGCACCCTTATAACGACCCAAGGGTAATTGCCGGTCAGGGGACGTGTTCCAAGGAATTGATCGAACAGGTCGAGGATCTGGATGCAGTTGTCGCACCGATCGGTGGCGGCGGCATGATATCGGGCACCTGCCTGACCCTGTCCAACCTTGCACCATCCGTCAGGATTTATGCCGCAGAACCGGACATGGCCGACGATGCCGCGCGCAGCTTTCGCGCCGGACATATCATTGCCGACGACGCGCCGGAAACGGTTGCCGACGGGTTGAAGGTACCGCTGAAAGAGCTGACTTGGCATTTCGTGTCAAACCACGTCACCGATATCCTGACTGCCAGCGAGCAAGAGATCATCGACGCGATGAAGCTAATCTGGAAGCGGATGAAGATTGTCATGGAGCCCAGCAGCGCTGTTCCACTGGCCACGATATTAAAGAACCCCGAAATTTTTGCCGGCAAGCGTGTCGGCGTCATCATCACAGGTGGAAATGTCGATCTCGACAAACTGCCTTGGCTCAATGCCTGAACTGGAGAAAACAATGAACGTACGAACAAATCTGGATGGTCTCGAAGTTGGCTTCGATGTTCCCGCTCTGCCGGGCATGGACGAAGCCGATATTCAAACGCCTTGCCTGATCCTCGATCTGGATGCGCTGGAACGCAACGTGGTCAAAATGCGCGACCGGGCCGCCGCCATGGGCGTCCGCCACCGTGCACACGGCAAAATGCATAAATCAGTGGATGTCGCAAAACTGCAAGAAACAATGGGCGATTCTGTTGGCGTTTGCTGCCAAAAAGTTTCGGAGGCCGAGGTCTTCGCCCGTGGTGGTATCAAAGACGTCATGGTGTCGAACCAAGTTCGCGATCTGGCCAAGATCGACCGTTTGGCGCGTATGCCGAAACTGGGCGCACGCGTTCTGGTCTGTGTAGACGATCCCGAAAATGTCGCTGATCTGTCAGCTGCCGCGCAAAAACATGGCACACAATTGGAATGCCTGGTCGAGATCGACTGTGGCGCAGGCCGGTGCGGTGTTTCCACGTCGCAGGATGTTGTGAATATTGCCAAGCTGATTGATGCGGCCGAGGGTCTGAAATTTGCCGGCATTCAAGCCTATCAGGGCGCAATGCAACACATGGACCTGTATTCGGATCGCGAAGCCAAGATTGACATCGCGGTTGATCAGGTTGGCGATGCGGTTACTGCGCTCAAATCGCAAGGGCTGGAATGTGACATCGTTGGTGGCGGCGGAACCGGGTCGTATTATTTCGAAGGAAACTCCGGCGTTTATAATGAACTGCAATGTGGGTCTTATGCTTTCATGGATGCCGACTACGGCAGAATTCTGGACAGGGCCGGCAACCGTATTGATCAGGGCGAATGGGAAAATTCACTGTTCATCCTGACTTCGGTCATGAGCCACGCCAAAGCCGACAAGGCCATCGTTGATGCCGGCCTCAAAGCACAATCGGTTGACAGCGGCCTGCCAACAGTCTTCGGGCGCACCGACAATGTTGAATACGTCAAATGTTCCGACGAGCATGGTGTGGTTGCTGATCCCGACGGCGTTTTGAAAGCCAACGACAAACTGCGTTTGGTTCCGGGCCACTGTGACCCGACCTGCAATGTGCATGACTGGTACGTCGGTGTGCGCAATGGCAAGGTTGAAACCGTCTGGCCTGTGTCCGCTCGCGGCAAAGCCTATTGATTTCTCCACTGGGCGGGGTCAGCCAAGCTGCCCCGCCATTTTTTTTGAACTAGGAGTAAAACAATGATTATCGTTCCTGAAAAAGAAATCGCCGCACTGTTGGGTCGCCCCGAGAGTTTTGAGGCCGTAAAACAGGTCTTTGCTGCCATGTCGCGCGGGGATGCCTATAATTTTCCCGTAATCCGCGAAGCGATTGGCCACGCCGACGCGCTCTATGGGTTCAAATCGGGCTTTGATCGCGCCGGTTTGGCTCTGGGATTGAAATCCGGGGGCTATTGGCCGGGCAACATGGACAAGGGGCTGACAAATCACCAGTCCACCGTGTTTCTCTTTGATGCTGACACCGGCAAAGCCCGCGCCGTTGTCGGTGGCAACTTGCTGACTGCTCTGCGCACTGCGGCAGCGTCCGCCGTCTCCATCAGCTATCTTGCGCCCAAAAATGCCAAAGTATTGGGCATGATCGGCGCCGGCCATCAATCGACGTTTCAGTTGCGCGCCGCTTTGGAACAGCGCGACTTTGAAAAGGTCATTGGCTGGAATCTGCATCCCGAGGACCTTTCGCGGTTGGCAGATGTTTGTGCCGAGGTTGGCTTGCCGTTCGAGGCCGTCGATCTGGACCGTCTGGGCACCGAGGCAGACGTGATCATCACCATCACCAGCAGCTTTGATCCGATTTTGAAAAATGCACAGGTCACGGGCGGTACCCACATTGCCTGTATGGGCACCGACACCAAGGGAAAACAGGAGGTCGAGGCCGCCTTGGTGGCCCGCGCGACTGTGTTCACCGACGAAGTGGCGCAGGCCATAACAATCGGCGAATGCCAGCACGCGATTGCCGCTGGTTCACTGGCACAACCGGATATCTCCGAACTGGGCGCGGTCATCAACGGCGATCATGTCGGGCGTCGCTCTGATGACGAAGTGACCTTGTTTGATGGCACCGGCGTCGGCTTGCAGGACTTGGCCGTTGCCTCGACCGTGGTTGATCTGGCCGTAGCCAAAGGCGTTGCGATCGAGGTCGACTTTTAAGGCGCAAACACAATCAGGATCACCGGCACTGCCACTGCGACGCTAATTTCTCCAGTGGCAGGCCGGTGCGCCAATTGTCGCCAAAACTATAGCCGCCAGGGCGTGTGATCAACGGGCTGATCTTGTCTGGAAACGGCCCATATATCCGGTTCCGAAAGTGCAGGGCGAGCCGTGCCAAAACCGGTGGTTAAGGGCGTTGCCAAAGACGTATTGGTTTTGACCGGTTCTTCCCACACAGCAGACCTTCGCTGCCAAGCTGACAAGCGGCGGCAGGGGGGACCAAGCAGACCTCTATGTGACGATCATATGCGCACCATTTTAAGAATACGAGATCACTTCGAACTCGATCCCGTTCTCATCATCGAAGTAAAACCTACGTCCCGGCTCATAGTCCTGATGGTTGCTCGGCACATAGCCCCGCGCTTTGATCTTGGCCTCTACCGCGTCCAGATTGTCTACCACGATACCTATATGATTTAGCCCCGCGCGTTTATGATAGCTCTCGGCGGGGGTGTCTGTGTCAGTGGGCGGCGTATACAGCGCCAGATAGGTTGTCTTGCTACCTACATGCACAGAGTGCCCCTCATAGATCGACGCGCCTTCCCAACGGATTTCCCATCCAAACAGATCACACAGCATTTTCGCGGTGGCTGCGGTGTCTTTGACGGTGATGTTCAGATGCTCCAGCTCGGACATGGCTTTCTCCTTTGTAAGTTTTTGTGAATCATGGTATAATTCCTCAAGTAAACTTTAGGTCAAGAGGTTTTTATGCCCAATTCTCAAGGCTTGACCATCGGCGCCGTGGCCGACCGCACGGGGCTGGCCGTCTCTGCCATTCGGTTTTATGAAACGCACGGGCTGGTGACGCCCCTCAAGAACGCTTCGGGGCATCGGCGCTATGACCGCTCGGACATTCGCAAGCTAAGCTTTGTAATGATAGCCCAAGAGCTAGGTGTTTCGCTGCGTGAACTTGGAGTGTTGATGCAAACCTTGCCCAAAGGACGCGCACCCTCGCGCGCTGATTGGACCCGCATGGCGGCCAAGTTTCGTGATGATTTGGATTCACGCATTGCCAAGGCAGAGAGGCTGCGGGACACGCTGGATGGCTGTATTGGTTGCGGGTGCCTGTCGCTACGCCAATGTGCCCTCTACAATCCTAAAGACCGCGCCCGTTCGTCTGGAACCGGGCCGCGCCATCTTATTGATCCAAAAGTATAGGTCGGGATTTACTGCGTCTTTGGGCTCATTGCTGCCATTAGCTGCATTTTGAACGAACGTCTGATTTCCCATTTCACTAGGGTCAGGACCTATTAATTTCTTGCGCATATAACAAAGTTCTGAATCAATGCCCACTCCAACCTGAGGAGGGCAACATGTCAGATCATTTTTGGCTCAGCGAAGAGCAATTGGCGCGGATGGAACCATATTTTCCTT
>CAXMUJ010000195.1:0-13009 GCA_964196455.1 uncultured Myxococcota bacterium
GCACACGGGTACCAAGGCAGCCTCAAAAACAATCGGCATGCGACTTCCCCGAAATTGAATTACCTTCCCTGTTTCGCCAGAATTATTCCCTGATAGACGAATTAATTTCCCTGTTAGCTTACTTAGGGAAATCACGCACAAGCCACTGATATTAAAATCTTATTTGAGGCCAAATCGAGAGATTTGACCCAAAATCACGATATTTCCCTGTATTTTCCCTGTTATCAGGGAAAAATGCGCCGAGACTGGTTCGCTCTGGACTGCAAACACCACCAATTTTCCAAATACATTTAAGTATATATTTGAACGGGTTACGTGGTAATCCGTTACCTCTTCGGTATGTTGTCACCGTTTTGCATGCAGTCTCGGGTCACCGTCGGGTCACCCGAAATAGTGACCAATGTTGTGGCAATATTGCCGAGAAGTAGGATGGATTGGTGAAGTCGGTTCGGGGCCGTCTTATGGAAACGATCTTGGGAATTGCGTCCAAGTTGGGTTTGGTAAAAATTTCACCCAGCACAATACCACGATAATGACCTGGAACCTTATGCACCTTGCAAAACTGCAAAAAAAGATGCTGGCGGAACCCCAAACCATGGAAATGAGCGAAACGCCTAAAAGGCTGGTTGTAGATTTGATTTTGAGAATTCTGAATATCGTGCTTTGGCTAAGCGAGATCAGACGGATCAATCGCTAATCCGTTTCTTTAGAATCGAGGGTTGGTACTCAAGAAGTGCTAGATGCTTCCTTTCATACGATCGACGGCCTCATCAGTTGTCCATAAGGCATTCGCGATATAGCGAAAATTTATGATTGCAGCGAGATATCCGTCGCCTTCTGGCAGTTTGGCCCCAGCTGTAGCATCCATGACTACCGCTACTTCGAAACCCTGTTCCAAAAGCTCGCGAAGATGCGACTCGACGCACAGGTTGGCGGACATGCCAGCCAGTATCACTTGGTCAATGTGGTTTTTGCGTAGTTGAAGCGTTAAGTCGTTGGCCTCTGGGCCGTACACCTTGTGCGGCGAGCAGATGATGGTCTTTCCGTCATGAATATATTTCTTGTATTGCGGCATGAAGTCGGCGCCGGAGTTTTCGAAGCCGTCGAGCTCATAGGCGCTCGTTCGATCGAACATTCCGATATTGTGCATCAGCTTTTCAAGAGCGCCTTCGAACTTCCAGCCTTTGTCTGTCGGGTAATAGTAGTGCGGAGAGATGGCAACTGTCAGGTTAGCTTCCTTTGCCGCTGCGAACAGGCGGCTAATGTTTGGCACAGTCTTATGCTCCTCGACGCTTTCGCCAACGACGCCCCAGGTGACGCCTTCAGGGCTCAGGAAATCGACTTGTGGATCGGTGACGACCAGGGCCGTGCGTTCGAGGTCCAACTTCATATCTGAAGGTGGTAACGCTGGCTCATCCGGCGGTTCATAGTTTGTTTCTTTTTGGCTAGTCATTGATATTCTCCTAATAAATGATTTACGGCCCGATCAAGGCCGCCGTCCAATTTGTAGAATATTATGCAATCGGCACGGCAATTTCGTGCGCAGCTTTCTAATAGGCCCAAACGACATCTGTCCAAAATCAATATATTGTGAAAAAATGAGTTTGTGGTGCGCTTCAGGAGCAACAAGTATCGCAGGACGTTTCAATCAGTCTAACGAACTTGGTCGCCAAGGTCTGATGTCCTCGTCTAACTCATTAATGGTTCACCGAGGGTAGGCCATTGCCGTTCAATTAGCAAAGAAGGTCAGATTTAGGCCGGCTGTTCAAAGGCCCTGCTGCGTCGCGCCAATGTCCGCAATGACGGGCTGCATTGCAGCATTTGAGATTGTAACCAAGGTCCGCAAAGGGCCGTAAGCGGACTCGGTCGCTTTGGGCGGGGAGCGGACCTTCGCTGCAAGCGCGAACTAAATGGGGAACTTGAAGAAAGCGGACGCTCGGGGCTGCGACCCAGTTTTTTCGATTTGCAAACGCAGCGAAAGTCGGCAGTGAGCCCAAAATGACCGCCGCTGCAAAATGCACCAACGTCAAAAAGACTATTAGGAGCAGTGATTCAAAATCGATTTTTGCGCCTTTAGCCAACTACCCTAGTTTTTGGATCCAGCCGAGCGTTCCATTGGTCGGGCCAACCGGTTTGTACTCGGCCCCGAGAGGCCCTGTGAACCCGAGCGACGCGATCGCCTCAAATATGTAGCCGTAATTCACTTCGCCATGATCGGGCGTGCCCCTGTCGGGAATTGACGCAAACTGAATGTGTCCAACAATTGGTAGCAAGTCCTGCAGCCGGTGTGTCAGGTCGCCTTCGGTCAGTTGGACATGGTAGCAATCGAACATCAATTTGAGGTTTGGTGCCGCCAGCTCTTGAATGATGGCCTTCGCCTGTTGCGTTGTCTTGAGGAAATACCCCGGTGCATCGTAGCCGTTAAGCGGCTCGATCAGGATCGTGATATCATGCGCGTCGGCAAGTTTTGTTGCGTAGCGTAGGTTGGCCACAAATGTGTCGTGGGCGGTTTGCCCTTCACTAAACCCTGCCATGACGTGGATATTGGCAGCTCTGATCGCGACAGCATAAGCAAGTGCTTCGTCAATGGCGGCGCGGGCCTCGTTTACGCGGTCAGGCAGGGCAGACAGACCATTGTCGCCTTGGTCAGGATTGCCGCGTCGCGTGTTTAGTCCCAGCATTTTCAAGCTCGTTGCTTGCAATGCAGACAACACGTCGCCTGCGGGGACATCATAGGGCCAATGGCATTCAACCGCGTCGAAACCGGCGGCCTTGGCCGCATGAATTGCGTCAGGCAGGGCCAAATCCGACCACAGAAAACCAAGGTTTGCTGAGAATTTTGTCAATCGTCCCACTCCACATCAAAACGTGTCACCACCTCGTTGACTTGCGCAGGCGTCAGGCCAATTGGGTGCATCCCGCGGGTCATCATTGCCAGACGCGCTGTATCTTCGAGTTCTTCGATCGCATTGCAGGCGGCCTCAACGTCTTTGGCCGCAACAACTGGCCCATGATTGGCAAGCATCACCGCGCTGCGTTTTCCCGCCAAACCGCGGACGGCTTGCCCCATGGCCGGATCGCCTGGCAAGAAAAAAGGGAGTAGCTGCACCTTGCCCAGCTTAATGATCCCGTATGGCGTGAGCGGGGGCAGAAAGTTGTCCGGGTCTGCATCTGGCATCATCGATAGTGCGACCGAATGACAAGAGTGCAGATGCACCACAGCACCGGCTGTGCTGCGGGTGTCATAAAATGCGGTGTGAAGGGGCATTTCCTTTGTTGGCAGATCGCCATCGATAAAGTGGCCTGAGCGGTCGAAATGCGACAGCCGTGCAGGGTCCAGTCGGCCGAAACTTGCTCCGGTCGGCGACACAAGAAGGCCACCCTCCGCGGTTCGGGCAGAGATATTGCCGGTCGAACCGCCCGTCAGCCCTCTATTGAACATCGATTTGGCGAGCAGGCATATCTGTTCGCGCAAGACTGTGTCAGGCATCGGCGCCTCCTAAGATCTTTGCCGCTTTGGCAAAGTAATCATCAGCGCCGAAATTGCCGGACTTCAGCGCGATGACTAAGGCATCGCCTCCCCGCAAAGCCGGGACGCCGGGATCAATCTCTGGCCCGATCTCAAGCGTTTTCAGATGCAAGCCTTCGACGATGGCGCCGGATGTCTCACCTCCCGCGGTCAGGATTTTTCCAACACCGGCAGCAACCAGTTGCCGAGCGAGAGTGGCAAAGAATCCTTCGAGTTCAGTGGAACTTCTTTCGCGGCCAAATTGCGCCTGCACGGCGGTGACAGCTTGAGGATCAGCAGAACTATATGCCAGCGGCACACCTTCGGCTTGCAAAAGCCAGTCTGTGACGGTTTGCGGCACAAGGGCGCCAGTGATTACAGCGCATGCGTCAATCTCGAACGCGGGGTTGGTTTGGCGATGCAACGCAATTTGACGCCGTGTGGCAGTAGAACATGATCCTGACAGGGCTACACACATACCCGGCTGCCCACGCCAAGACGCACCCGTTTGCGAAATCTGGCCGCGCCGCGCGAAGTTATCCGGCAGGCCAAGCGCCACCCCCGAACCACCGGTGATTAGCGGCAATTGATCAGCCGCCTTACCAATTTCAATCAGGTCGGCATCGCGCAAGGCATCCACAACAATCAGACGTTTGCCCGCGGCATGTTCGGCTTCAAGCGCAGTCTTGATGGCCTCCGCACCGTCTAAGACATGCAGCGCTGCGACATGCCCGACGCGGTGTTTTGTCTGAGGTGCAAGCCAGCGCCGGATGTCGGGTTCGGTCATTGGCGTCAGTGGATGGTTTTGCATCCCGCTTTCATTGAGCAAGACATCATTTACGAATAAATGGCCATTGTAGAGAGACCTGCCAGTACCCGGAAACGCAGGGCATACAACGACCTTATGTGCCCCCAGCGCATCAGCAAGCGCATCAGAAACTGGTCCAATGTTGCCTTGTGGCGTCGAGTCGAAGGTAGAGCAGTACTTGAAAAAGAATTGTGTGCACCCTTGTGCCTGAAGCCACTTCAGCGCCTCAAGTGACTGGCGAACGGCCTCTTCGGGTTCAATCGACCGCGACTTGAGCGCGACAACACCTGCCTCGACGTGATCGGCGGCGGGGCCGTCCGGAACGCCTACATATTGAACGCAAGTCATTCCCTTTTTGGATAGGGTGTTGGCTAAATCCGACGACCCAGTAAAATCATCACCAATGCAGCCCAAAAGCATTATGCATCCCCCGGCAAAATCAGCCCTGCGTTGCGGGCATAGACTTTGGCGACGGCGGCATCGTCCTCCGCCCCGAGGCCTGATCCCGCCGCCGCGAGAAACTGTTGCATCGCAGCGGCAGTCAAGGGTGCGCCAAAACCCGCAGATTTTGCGACATCGAGAACGATGCCAAGATCCTTGGGCCAGATATTCACAGAGGAATGCGGCGTATAGTCCCCATCGACGATATGGGGCGCACGATTTTCCAGCATCCAGGATGTGCCCGCACATTTGCTGATGACCTCGACAAATGTCTGCGGGGATATACCCTGCGTCATGCCAAAGGTTAGCGCTTCTGCCATTGCGGCAATATGCACACCTGCAAGCAATTGGTTTACGGCCTTCATCGCGGAACCGGGGCCCGCCGCATCGCCAAGTCTGAAGACAGTGGCAGCCGTTGCATCAAGAATTGGATCAGCCGCCTTGAATGCCGCGGCGGTACCCGCCGCCATGATACTCAGCGCGCCGTCCGCCGCCTTTTTAGCGCCTCCGGAAATAGGCGCGTCCAAATAAAGCAGCCCCAGATCCGTGCACTTTTCTTCCATCTTGCGCGCAAAGTCGGGTGCTACCGTAGCACATGCAACCACGACCGCACCCGGTTTGAGCGATGCGGCAATCCCTTGCGTTCCGAACAGTACGTCCTCGGTTTGCGCTGCATTCAAAACGACGATGACCACCGCGTCTAGCGTACCTGCGATCGCATCCAAAGCGCCTTCGGACCCACCTGCCTGCTGGAACGCTGCAACCTGTTTGGGGCTTAGATCAAAGCCATAAGTATTTTGCCCAGAACGCAGCATGGATTTTGCCATACCAAAGCCCATGGAACCTAGTCCGATTACTGCGATTTGTATGGCCATCATATGGTTCCTTTTTGGGGTTTGGTTGAGGCGAGGTAGGCGTGAGCAGCATCTGTCCGGTGCGATCTGACGCGCCAGACGGTGTCGGAGGATGTGATGAACATGTCAGTCCCAGATGTCCCACCAAAGCAGAGGTTGGACGTCTGTGCGGGCAGTCGGATCTTACCCAGACAATTGCCAGCATGATCGAGGCAATGGATGCCATCCATCGCGCTGGTCCAGACAAGGCCGCCATGATCTATGCGCAGGCCATCGGGAACGCCCGGCGAAATCTCGGCGAAGACCCGTCCATTGGATAGGGTCGTTCCAGTCACATCGAACACGCGGATGTGGTGTGGCAGCTCGTAGTCGATACCGGGAAAACTCGCGCCGCGGATAGCGCCGGAATCGGCAACATAAAGCTGTGTTTCATCGGGTGAGAATGCCAGCCCGTTAGGCTTGTCAAAGTCGGTGCCAACGGCTGTCAACGTCCCGTCGGGATCCGCGCAGAATACATAGTTTCCTCCGATTTCACTCTCGGCAGGATAACCTTCGATGTCCGAGTTGATCCCGTAGGGCGGATCTGTGAACCAGACCGACCCGTCAGAACGCACGACAACATCGTTGGGAGAATTCAGCCGCTTGCCCTCATAACTGCCGGCGATCACCTCTATTGCTGCGGCGTCCTCAGGGGCGTGCCGACGGATGACCCGCCGCCCGCCATGTTCGCACGACACCATACGTCCTTGCATGTCGCGGGTATTCCCGTTCGCAAACTCGCTGTTGGACAGAGCGGTGGAGACCCCTCGATCTTCGCGCCACATCATCATCCGCTTGGCAGGGATATCGTTGAAATATAAGCGATCCCCCATCCATACGGGGCCTTCTGTCCATGTCATACCTTCCGCGATAAGTTCGGGTGGATGATTGGTGTCAATCAGGTCCAGGAAAGATGGATCGAAGCTTTCATAAGTGGCATCCATGTCAATTGCCCTTTCTGCGCAGTGTCTGCAGCAACAGCATGCTGATAATGATCAGACCAAATATGATGTTGCGCCACGCGTCCGAGATTTGCATTACCGACAGAATGGAGGTCAAAAGCGTGATGAAAAGCACCCCGCCAACAGTCCCGACAAGGCTGCCGCGTCCTCCAAGGATTGACGTGCCGCCTATGACGACAGCGGCGATCGTAGGCAACAGGAACGGGTCGCCCATAGACTGATAGGCCTGATTGGCATAGCCCGCCAACATGACCCCGCCAAGTGCCGAACAAAGTCCGGCAATCGCGAAGGCCGCAAAAATCACTGAAGGCGTTGAGACGCCTGACAGAAATGTCGCCTTTTCATTGTATCCGATGGCGAACAAGTAGCGCCCAAAGGCCGACTTTTTTATTACCAGACCAATCACGCCAGTCACTGCCATCCAGAGTAGGAAGGCCACAGGAAGCCCCGCCAGATCACCCGTGGCCAACCATGTCATCGTCGCGCTGGCTTCGCCCTTTGGGTTGAACCCGCCCGTATTAAGAACGGCCACGCCAAGCAGCATTGAATTGACCGCCAAAGTCCAGACCATCGACGGGATGCGCAAGATTGCCACGCCAACGCCGTTGATGATCCCGACAAAGGCCCCGAACAACAGCGCCGCAGGGATGGCCGCGACGATCAATGCCGGGTTGCCTGTGCCGGCCAGCGAAGTTGAAATGATGGCCGCTCCACCCAGTATCCATGGCACAGAAAGATCGATATGGCCCAAAAGGATGACGATTGTCGCACCAAGGGCCAAGACTCCCAGAAACGCTGCAATCTGCAATTGTTGCGTCAAATAGTCGACGCCCAGAATTTGGGGGAAAAAGTAACTTCCGCCAAGGATCAACAGAACCGATCCGAGATATGGAAACAAGGCGTCGAGGTTCGGCAGATTTTGTTTGATCGTACTCATTTCCCAAACACCTCCAACCGGTTCTTGACCCGCAACACTCCTGCGCCGCCGATTGCGATGGCACCCGCGAGGATCAGCCCTTCGATGAAAGGTTGCGCCAGCGGTGGAAGACCAGAAAAGAACATCAATGAACCGATCGTTTTCAGGATAAATGCCCCGGCCATCGCGCCGGTCAACGTACCAACCCCCCCGCGCAATGCCACACCGCCCAAGACGACCGCTGCGATAGAGTTCAGTGTGTAATTGGGCCCGATCCCTGCATCTCCTGTTGTCGTCACAAAACTGAAATAGAGGCCCGCAAGGCCCGCAAACAAACCGCCCATCGCGAATGAAGCGAGGCGGATCACAGGCACTGGCATTCCTGATTGAAACGCGGCCTGTTCAGAAGACCCGACAGCATACAGCCCGAGGCCCAAACCTGTGCGGCGTAAAGGCAGCCAGAACAGGCCGATGATGGCAGCCGCTATGATCAGCGCCGACGGAATGCCAAAGACATCTAGCGTGAACGCATCCGCTAGATCATAGTCGATCCGGCCGCCGGGCGTTGGCCGCAGCAGCAACGCCAAGCCAACAAACAAGGACGCTGTGGCGAGTGTCGCCACAATTGGTTGAATGCGACCAAACACAACAAGTGCGCCGTTGAATAGCCCGCAGGCCACACCGACAGCGAGCACCGCCGCAATCCCGAAGGCCATATCCAACCCGGAGCCAATCACCAGATAGGAGGCGACGCAATTCGTCAGCGCCATCACGGCTCCTACGGACAGATCAATGCCGCGCACAATCACCGCGAAAAACTGGGCAATCGCGGCCAAAGCGAGGATTAGACATTGGTTGGCCCAAATTGTGATTACGTATGTATTGGGCCCGGTAGGGTGGGTTGTAAGGTAGAGCGAAAGCAGAGCAGCCAGCACTAGAATTGCGATGGCCTCCCGTTGATTGGCTCTGAGCAGATTACGCATTGGCGGCCTCTGGGGTTTGTTCGGATGAGGGTATGTTCAAGGACGCCGCGATGATTGCTTCAGCTGTGACGTCACTTCCTGTCAGGTGCCGCACGACACGTCCTTGATAGAAAATGTGCGTCTCATCACACAGGTGGATCAGCTCTTCATAGTCGGTTGAAACGAGGAGGATCGCGACGCCGCTATCGGCCAACCGCCGTAGCAACGCGTAGATTTGTGTTTTGGTTTTCACGTCGATCCCGCGGGTTGGATCGGCCAGCAGCATGCAGCGCGGCCCGAGAGCCAGCCATTTGGTCAAAGCAACCTTTTGTTGATTTCCGCCTGACAACTGACTGACAGGCTGATCCAAGCTGTTGCACTTCAATTCAAGAGCGTCCAAAAACGGCTGATAAATTGAGGCATCTGACGCATTGATCCCGTCAGTGCCTAGGGCAGCGAGTTCCAGATTTCGGGCAATGCTCTGATCAAGAATAAGCCCTTCGGTTTTGCGGTCTTCGGGCACAAGGGCGATACCCAATTTAGGGTTCTTCGCCTGCTTGGGGTGATTGATCGAAACAGGTGTTCCGCCCACAATGCATCGCCCTTGAGTGCCCTTAAGAAGGCCAAACAATCCTTGCAAGACATTGCCTTGCCCTTGTCCGTCAAGCCCGCCAAGGCCGGTGATCTGCCCTTTGCGCAAGACGATAGACACATCCTTCAAATTATCCGCCCAGCCGAACCCGTCAAGGTGCAGCACTTCTTCTGCCTCTGCATCTGGCGCAGGTTTTGGGGGAAACAGGTCATCAATGCGCTGGCCAACCATCTTGCTGATGATTGCACCGTAGTTGTAGGCGCCATTGTCGAAGGTTTCGACATGCGTGCCATTGCGGAAAATCGAAATGCGGTCGGCAAGGCTCTCGATCTCATGAAACCGGTGCGAAATGAACAACACGCCGACGCCTCGATCTCGCTCCGCGCGGATTAGTCGAAACACTTTCTCCACGACAGATGCGTTCAGGGCAGAGGTTGCCTCATCCAAGATCAGCAGCTTTGGATCGCGAGTCAGGGCCTTGGCGATTTCTACTTGTTGCCGCTCAGCCAGCGACAAATCGGCTACGCGGGTTTTCATTCCAATCGCGCCGCCGTCAATCTGTGCCAATATGCTCTGCGCGCGTCGCACGACGCCGGTGTCTAGCCGACCCAATCCAGTGCCAACCGCGCCAAGCATAAGGTTTTCACGCACGCTCAGGTCTGGCACCAAGGACAGCTCCTGAAACATGCAGACAAGCCCGCGCGACATCGCATCAGCGGGGCCCTTTAGTCGGGTGACGGCATTGTCGACTTCAATGTCACCAGATGTCGGTTGAATGACCCCTGAGACGAGTTTCATCAATGTTGATTTGCCGGCACCATTCTCGCCCAGCACTGCGTGGATTTCGCCGCCGAAACACGAAAAATCAACGTCGGACAATGCCCGGGTCGCGCCATAGACTTTAGACACGCCGCGAAGGCGCACAATAGGGTGTTCAGATCGAGGCATCACAGGCCGTCCGCTTTAAAGGGAGCGTTCCGGCAACGCGACGCTGCCGGAACAAATTTCACCACTATCAGGTGTTATCAGCGGATTGACCAAGTAGCTCTTCAGGTGTGAAGGGCGCAAAGCAATCAGGGAAACCTGTGCCTGTGTTGAACGACTTCGGCAGCTCCGGAAAGAAGTTTACACCAGCTTCAAGGTCTGCGGCATTCACTTGCGGGATCGGCAGGAACACTGTTTGTGGCAGTGCGTTTCCTTGTAGCAATGCAACGGCGGCCTCAAGGGCCACAGCGGACATAGCAGGTGCCTGAGCGGCTGAAATGCCGGGGATATCAAGTTCGTCCATCAGCATGCGAACGCCATTCTCGCCGTCTACGCCCATGGGAACAATCGGATGCCCAGCGGCTTGCATTGCGTTGATGGTACCTGCGGATCCATGCTGAGAAACGACCGCATCAAATTGGCCGTGTGTTGCAAGCGCGTCGGCGACAACTTTTTGGCTCGTGCCAGTGTCCCAGTTGCCAACAACCTCGACGATCTCAAGACCTTCGACATTCTCAAACACACTCATCATGCCAAGGCGGCGATCGCGGTCTGTGGCATTACCAGGAAGCCCGTTCACCATCAGGATCTTGTCGGCAGTTCCGCCAAGTTCATCCATAACGGTCTGCGCCTTGAGGCGGCCCAATTCCAGCTGGCTTTCATTGATCTGTACGACCTGATCGGTGTCCAAAACGTTGTCGAATGGAACAAGGACAGTGCCTTGGCGTGCAGCCCTGCGGATCACTGGCTCAAACGCGCTCGGGTTGACGGCGATGAAAGTGATCGCATCATATCCAGCGGCAATGAAGTTATCGATGGCTGCGATTTGTGCTGCGCTGTCGTTACCTACGGATACGACCGTGAACTCTTCGATGTTTGCAGCGTTCTCTGGGCGTGCGGCCCAAGCCTTAGATGCCTGAATAGCTGCGATGCGCCAATCGTTCCCGGCAAATCCGTTCACAAACGCCATTTTGTAAGGCCCATCCTTGGCCTCACCCTGAATTGTAATGCTTCCCGGCGCAGGCGCAAAACACTCTGCGCGGTAAGTTTCTGCGGATGCATGTGAAGCAACAAGTGCCGCCAACGCAGTTCCCAGCATAAGATTTTTCATTCGGTCTCCTCCCAGAGTTCCACTATTTTGAATATGTTTACGTAAACATATAGCTTAACAAACATGTTTACGTAAACATATGTCAAGTGATTCTAACGATTGCACCCGACTTTTTACGAATGGAGACTGGATTTGCCGGACCAGAAAACAGCGCGCCCGACAATGGATGATGTCGCTGACCGTGCAGGTGTAAGCCAGATGACAGTCTCACGTGTCATGAACGGAAAGGGCTATATTTCAAGTAAAGTGCGCGATCAGGTGAATGCTGCGGCCGCTGAAATTGGCTATGTGCAAAACCGGTTGGCGCGCGGGCTTCGTTCTGAACAATCGTCTTTGATCGCCGTTGTCCTTCCGACACTTGGCAATACAGTGTTCACAGAAGTTTTGCGCGGCATTACTGACGCTTTGACAGCGCAAAGCTTTCGTCCTGTCTTTGGTTTGACCGAATATTCCGAAGATCGCGAGTATGAATTAGTGCGAGACTTGCTGTCGTGGCGTCCATCCGGCATCGTACTGGCTGGGCTGGAACATTCCGACCAAACCAGACAGGCGATTGCTGCGTCTGGCGTACGCGTTGCCGAAGTCATGGATATTGATGGTAAACCAATCTCGACCGCGTTCGGGCTGTCGCAAATCGCCGCCGGGCAGGTCACAGCCCAACATATGTTGGACAAAGGTCACCGTCGTTTCATTTATGCCGGAAGCCAGAGTGGCTCGGATCTGCGGGCCGGTAAACGCCTTGAAGGATTCCGCCAGAAGGTGCGCGAGGCAGGAGGTACAATGATATCCGAAATCATCAGTTCACTGCCGTCCTCAATGGTGGAAGGGCGTAAAATGACAGCAGAGATCCTGTCCTGCGCCGACCGCCCGGACGCGATCTACTACTCCAATGATGATTTGGCAGCAGGTGGCATCATGCATTGCCTCACCGAAGGCATCAGCATCCCCGAAGACATCGCGATGGCAGGATTCAATGGGTTGCCCTACCTTGATGCGCTGCCAATCCAACTGACGACGATAAGGACGCCTCGCTATGAAATTGGCTTGCAGGCAGGACAGCTTTTAGCAATGCAAGGCGAGGCTGATGCGAGCATCGCGCCGAAATTGGTTGATTTGGGCTTTGAGTTGAGTGTCGGGCAAACCTGCTGAACCATCGAAGGTGAGACCTCTTGCTTCTTTACTCGCCATATGAGGGACGGACAGAATTGCTCGCTTGGTAATAGTAGCGACGCCTGATGGTATACAACTTATGTGCAATCCATGTTGAATGTCGGAAACGGGCAATAAAGCAGACTTGCTTGCAACGTCACTAAAATGGCGCTTTGTCCTGTGTGGATGGCTCCCTTTTTGCAAGTCCTATTTTGTGATTGATGCTTTGTCAGAAGCAGTCTTGTGTTCGGCCTGTTGACGCGACACACATGGCCGCTGGCCCTCCCTCTCAGCGATTCAAGCATCGCCTGCCGGGCAATGGATGGTTTCCACCAACCAAGTCCCATTCCGCACATCGAACAGCAAGCGTTCAGGACAAAACTGCCATTTGTCCTAAGTTCCATCTCCAAACAGTGCACGCCCACGAGCAAGAGATTTCTTAGGCCAAACGTCTTCGAATTTATAAAAGTTTTCAAAACTTGGAATGTCTGGATTCAAGGGAACCCAAGGTTGCTTGCTAGATGTGAATATGCGTACAAAGCCGCCCTTGGGAGTCTTCGTCGTTGACAAAGAACGTCTTGCGCAAACCATCCACGCTTACGCGGCCAGCTCTTACAGGTGCTATTCAGGCATCTCAATCGAGTATCCAGCTGTTTGCCAACCCGGAAATCCTTCAGCAAAAT
>CAXMUJ010000196.1:0-3003 GCA_964196455.1 uncultured Myxococcota bacterium
GGCTTTTGTCGCGGGCATTGAGCCACGCCCGCTTCGGTTTGTGCCAATGTCTTTCAACGACCCTGTGTTCATCATGTTTTCTTCAGGGACAACCGGCCTGCCTAAATCGATCGTCCATTCCATTGGTGGCGTGGTCTTGCAACACTTCAAAGAACACCGCTTACAAGCAGACCTGCGCCCAGGCGACACGCTGTTCTTTTACTCGACCTGTGGCTGGATGATGTGGAACTGGTTGCTCAGCGGGCTGGGCTCGGGCGCGACCTTGGTGCTCTATGACGGATCGCCGTTCTATCCAGACGGCAATCGCATGGCAGACATCCTCGATGCCGAAGGCGTCAGCCATTTCGGCACCTCCGCCAAATATCTGGATTTCTGCTCCAAATCGGGCATCGCGCCAAAGCAAAGCCACGACCTGACTACGCTACGGTGCCTTTTGTCCACCGGATCACCGCTGTCTGATCAGGGGTTTGACTATGTCTATTCGAGCTGGAAATCCGATCTCTGCCTGTCGTCCATTGCAGGTGGCACCGATATTCTGGGCTGTTTTGTCGGCGCCAGCCCGATCAGCTCGGTTTTGCGGGGCGAATGCCAAAAGCGCCACTTGGCTATGGACGTGCAAGTGTTCAACGATGACGGCCAGTCGATCACCGGCGCACAAGGCGAGCTTGTCTGCCGGCGCCCGCATCCATCACAGCCGATCGGGTTTTGGAATGACGCGGATAACCGGAAATACCACGCCGCCTATTTCAACCGTTTCGACAACACTTGGCATCAGGGTGATTATGTCGAATTAACCGCCAACAAAGGCATGCGTTTTTTCGGGCGCTCGGACGCAGTTCTGAACCCGGGTGGCGTGCGCATTGGCACCGCCGAGATCTATCGGCAGATCGACCAGATCGACGATATCCTTGAGGGTATCATTGTCGGTCAAAACTGGGACAACGACCAGCGGTTGGTGCTGTTTGTCCGGCTGCAACCGGGCGCCGAGTTTACAGCAGAGCTGGAACACCGTATCCGCACAGACATTCGGAAAAATGCCACACCGCGCCATGTCCCCGCGATCATCCTGCCGGTCGCCGATATTCCGCGCACCAAGTCCGGCAAAATCGCGGAAATCGCCGTGCGCGATGTCCTGCACGGTAAAGAGGTCAAAAACACCTCCAGTCTCGCCAATCCCGACGCACTGGACCTGTATAAAAACCTGCCACAGCTGTCTTAGCGGCCCAAGGCCTGGCATGACATCATCACCAGTTAAGTCGATATCGTGATGCGCGGTGCCGAGATAGTTCACGTATCTGCAATTTTGTAAAATGTGGAGCGTGCGTCAAACGCATGACCTGCCACGCCTATATTTTACCCGCATGAACAAGAGTTTGCCCGGACCAGAGCTAGGGCCAGCAAATTGAGGTCGCATGCCAAACGCGGCTGGCAGTCTGGTGCGACCGTTTTCGAAGTTTCAGGGTAGATCCTGCGTTTTTTGGCAGCCTTCGAGCAGTGTCAGACCGCCGCGTCGTGCCACAAACACATAACTTCGAGACGACGTGTCGTCTATCTGACCCTGATTTCGCCTGAAATAGTAACCGGCGCTGGTCAAATTCGGGGCACAGCGTGACTTTGTAATTTGGTCAATGGCGACTGTGGACTGATCGGTATTTACTGCGAACCCATGCGCGCCGGCAAACAGCGTCGAGAGGTAAGCCTGCCGTTCAATTACTGCATACTTTGTAATGTGTGCACGATCCCAAATCCGTTGTTTCGGCGCAAGCATAGTGACCGCTGCACCGGGCTCGACCAACTGAAATAATGCGAATGTCTCTTTGATATCCGGCGCAAAGTCCCGCAAATATGACTCCATAGAAACCACACGCACTAACAACAAAAGTCCCATCAAAGCCAAGCCAAGGCGGCGCAAACCGGGGGAATACTCTTGCCAATAGGTTGCAGCCACAAACAACATGAATAACGTGAACCCAAGTCGAAGATGGATAGCCCAGACCCCCGCCAACCATACCGGTGCAAAGGCAGTAACAAGACCAACAGCAGTGAGCATCCCCACAGTTCCTGATGCCAATTTCAGCGAAAGGCCGCGCCGGACGAATAGAAATGCAGGTAACACCAAGATGGATGCCGCAATTGAATTTGCCGTCACAATCCAGTGCGGGATATTAACATCCGACCCCGTTGTTACAGAGGCCACAACCGCGGCCCGGGATATAATGCCTCCGAATTCAGCATACGTCGATCCGCGTCCGGTTTCATTCAAAAACTGGTTCCATACCAAATGTATAATCGCCGGCCAGAATGGCAAAGTCAGCGCCAACATGGAAACGGCTCTGGCCCACACGGGGCGGTCCCGGGCGCGAATGAACCGTTCGATCTCCAGCCCACCAATCGCAGTTGCCAGGAAAATAAAGGCGATGCTGTGCAGGACATAGACCAAGAATATCGGCGCTGCCATAATCAGGATGCGAAACGCTGGTCTGAGGCCGGAAGCCGCAATCCAGGCGGCCAGCACATACATCGCCAACGGAACCGCTACCAGATAATTTTGGAACCCCCAGAATAAAGGCGCATTATAGGCTGCCAGTCCAGCGACGAGCGGCCATGTACTAAACCGCCCACACAAGACCCGGTGCAGGACTAACGCGGCCAGTT
Source organism: uncultured Myxococcota bacterium (assembly GCA_964196455.1). GTDB lineage: Bacteria > Pseudomonadota > Alphaproteobacteria > Rhodobacterales > Rhodobacteraceae > Amylibacter. Next base: position 2,656 of record CAXMUJ010000196.1, read on the forward strand.
GAAAATTCACCAGATAAAAGACAACCGACCAACGCATTAAGTCGTACACGTCGCCGTGCCAATTTGTGACCCGAACAAACAGATCCATGGTGCTATTGCCGATAAAATTTTCGTCGGTTTCATAGTAGCTGGCAAGCACTGGACTGTCCGAGCTTGCCAAAACATGCAGCCTTGCGGCGTGATTGGGAAAGTCGGTAAATGGAAGATATCGGTTCGACAATATCGGATACGTCAGCGCAATAATCCACAGCGTCACCAAAGCGACGCGAAATACCGCGTCTTTGTTGAAACCCGTTTGGCTGGCCCCAGGCATCAGCACTCTGCAAAACCCGCGACTTTGCGACGGGC
>CAXMUJ010000197.1:0-5039 GCA_964196455.1 uncultured Myxococcota bacterium
AATCCCGTCCAATTCCGCCAGCGCGGCGTCATTGATATCGGTTGCAAAAACGGTCGCGCCCTCAGCGGCAAACTGCTCGGCAGCTGCTCGGCCGATACCTTGACCTGCTGCGGTAATTAATGTGGTTTTTCCGGCCAGCCGGCCCGTTTTATCAGTCATGTTCTCGTTCCGTGTAAAATACATTTTTCATCATTGCTATCCGTTGCATCACAAGCCCCCGTTATCATTTCGGATACCACAACTATCTTGCCAATCTCGGACCAATCCCGTCTAGACCCAGACCACGGGTTTTAGAGGGATAGGCGGACCATCTGCAATTCGCATCTTCTGCCCTACTACCAGATCGAGCTGAGGAATACATTCTAGCCATTTCGCAATCGGAATTCTGATTAGGTTATTCATAATTTCAAACGCAACTTCAACCGCTGCGCGAACAGTTTTCAGACGGGCATTGTCCCGGCTAAGATGTTACGGCTCCAAGCGCAGTTGCGTGCATTGTGAACAACAGTTCTTGCCATATGCCTTCAATCCGGTCCGGATCCCGACCGATCAACGCCGGTGCAAGCCTGTGTTTCAACACGGCAATAGCCGAGAGTCCACCCGTACTGAATTGCCCCAATTTCCTAGACACCTTGTATCTTCGCTTTCTGCTGCCTTTCTAATTCAACGGGTGACAGCACGTTATGATATCAATTGCGTGCACACATCGGTGAAACCGCCCGAGGCGCTCGATGGACCAAAAAAGATTGCCATCGAACCGCCGATGATTTTAGCAAGAACCAGTGTCGACCGTCCCAAACAGAACTAGTAGATGTGGCGCTCGTCCAACCACTGCGATAACAGGTGGGTATGACTAAATTTGAGACAGTTGTTTTTGATCTGGATGGAACGCTAATCCACAGCGCTCCTGACTTGCATGCTGCTGCAAATGTGGCTCTGGTTGGGCTTGGGTGCGCGCCACTGGACTTGTCAACTGTGACCTCTTTTATCGGTAACGGGGTCGAGAAACTGGTGGAACGTTGTCTAAACGCGACGGGCAAATCGACGGATCGTTTGCAGCACAGAGCACTGGCGCAGTTTTTAGACTATTATGAGAATAACATGACAACGCTTACACGTCCCTATTCAGGGGTGGTTTCCTGTCTGGATACATTCAAAGCTGCCGGTTTGAAAATGGCAATATGCACGAACAAACCGACGGGTCCTGCGCGAGATATCTGTGACCAGTTGGGCCTTAGTCAGTATTTTGACGTTGTCGTCGGTGCTGTACCCGGCGCGCTCAAAAAGCCCGACGCGACGCCGCTACTGACCTGTATTGCGGCGATGAAAGCCCGACCAGAGAAAACGCTTTATGTCGGTGACAGTGCTATCGATTTTCAAACTGCCAGAAATGCAAATGTGCCGTTCCGCCTGTTTACCAGAGGCTATTTGCACACTGAAATACCGGAACTGGCTGCAAGCGACAGGTTTGACGATTGGACAGCAAACAGCGTTCTTGGATGACAGGGTGCTGTAATAAAATCCTTTGTGAAATAAATGATTCCGACTAGGCTCTGACTCTTGGAGGAAAAGATATGACAAAAACAACTGTATTATTCGGCGCGACACTCGCGCTTGGTTTCGCACTTTCGGGGGCTGTGGCTGCCCAAGATTGCCCAAGAGGCGATTTAGACGATCGATATTGCGACGTAGACGGCGATTTGATTGCGGATATTCCGACAGACGCCAGTGATCTGGTTGATCCGGACACCTTGGTTTTCACCTATACACCGGTCGAAGATCCATCCGTGTACGTGTCAGTCTGGGGCGAATTCATGGAACATATGGCCAAAGTTACTGGCAAAAAAGTAGTTCAGTTTCTAGTTCAGTCCAACGCGGCTCAGATCGAGGCTATGCGGTCAGGCCGGCTGCACATTGCCGGCTTTAACACCGGGTCCAATCCGCTGGCAGTGAACTGTGCCGGGTTCCGTCCATTTTCGATAATGGCGTCACTAGATGGCCATTTTGGCTACGAGATGGAAATTCTGACATACCCCGGATCAGGCGTGGAGAAAGTAGAGGACATCAAGGGCAAGCAACTTGCGTTTACGTCACCTACATCCAACTCGGGCTTTAAAGCACCCAGTGCAATTTTGAAGGGTGACTTTGATCTGCTTCCCGACCGCGATTTCGAGCCGGTGTTTTCGGGAAAGCATGACAACTCTATCATGGGCGTCGCCAATAAGGACTATCCAGCGGCATCGATTGCCAACTCGGTTCTGTCGCGCATGATCAGTCGTGGCGCGCTTAAGGCCGAAGATGTGATTTCAATTTACAAATCACAAACTTTCCCGACGACGGGATTTGGTATTGCCCACAATCTGACGCCAGAACTGCATGCCAAAATTCAAGAGGCGTTCTTTTCCTTTGAGTGGGACGGAACCGAGCTTCAGAAAGAGTTCGAAAAGTCGAACGAAGGCCAGTTCTTGCCAATGAACTACAAGGAATTCTGGGACGTTATTCGCAAAATTGATGCGGCGAACGGTGTCTCTTATTCCTGCGGTTAAAACCAAGTAAAATTGCGACAATGCGCCGGATCCGTCCGGCGCATTTTATGAACATCCCTTTTGAGGTGAATAAATGCTGCGTCTGGATAAACTCACAAAAATCTACAAAACCGGTGACAAAGCATTGAACGCTGTCGATTTGGAGGTGCCTCAGAATCAAGTGCTGGCGCTGATTGGCCCATCCGGGGCCGGCAAGTCCACGCTCATTCGATGCATCAACCGATTGGTCGAACCCACGTCAGGCACTGTGACGCTGGACGATGTCAATTTGACCAAGCTTGGTTCAGGTGGTTTGCGCCGCGAGCGCCGCCGGATGGGTATGATTTTTCAGGAATATGCACTGGTCGAGCGCTTGACAGTTATGGAGAATGTCCTGTCTGGCCGGCTGGGCTATGTTGGCTTTTGGCGCAGCCTGCTCCGCAAGTTTCCGCAAAAAGATATTGACGAGGCCTTTCGACTGCTTGACCGCGTTGGCTTGCTGGAAATGGCCGACAAACGTGCCGACGAGTTGTCAGGCGGCCAACGTCAAAGGGTCGGTATTTGCCGCGCCCTGATCCAGGACCCTGCCCTGTTGCTGGTTGATGAACCAACCGCATCGCTCGATCCCAAAACTTCGCGCCAAATCATGCGTTTGATTACCGAACTTTGCGCAGAACGTAAGCTCGCCGCCATTGTAAACATCCATGATGTGGCCTTGGCGCAAATGTTCGTGCAACGCATAGTAGGTCTGGAAAAAGGCACTGTTGTTTTTGACGGCCTGCCCGGCGACCTTACCGAAGACGTGCTGACCCGTATCTATGGCGAAGAAGACTGGTCGGAAACCATTCAGAAGGTGGACGAAGACCCCACCGTGGACGCAGCATAATGGCGACAACGCTTGAGCAAAAAATAGGCCAGCCGTGGAAGAAACCGCCATTCATTACGTCTCCGGTATTGCGCTGGACGCTGATCATAGGGTCGGTGATATACCTTGTCCTTGCAATGGGGTCGATCGAGGTAAACTGGTCACGGATCTATCGCGGCTTGGAAAGAGGCGGTCAATTCATGGCCGCGTTTATTCATCCTGATTTTGGCTCGCGGGCGACGGACATTCGCCTTGGGTTGATAGAAAGCGCCGTGATTACGCTGGCCTCCACAGTCGTCGGCATCGCGATTTCGATCCCTATCGGGCTCGGCGCTGCACGCAATCTCGCAATATTACCTGTGTACCTGTTCTGCCGCGCAATTATCGCACTCTCGCGGGCGCTGAACGAAATTGTAGTTGCAATCCTCTTGGTCGCAATATTTGGCTTTGGTCCATTTGCCGGATTTTTGACGCTCAGCTTTGCCACGATCGGCTTTTTGTCCAAACTGCTGGCAGAAGAGATCGAAGATATGGACAAAGTCCAGGCAGAAGCCGTGCGCGCGACCGGTGCCAGTTGGCTGCAACGCTATGTATTTGGCGTGCATCCACAGGTGGTTCCGCGTCTGATCGGGCTTTCAATGTACCGACTGGATATCAATTTCCGCGAAAGTGCGGTTTTGGGCATCGTCGGGGCCGGCGGGATCGGGGCAACCCTGAATACCGCGTTTGACCGATATGAATTTGACACAGCAGCGGCAATTCTGTTGGTAATAATCGTAAGCGTTCTGTGTCTGGAATACCTGTCCGGGATTATCAGAGCGAGGGTGCAGTAATGGCCACTTCCAATAAAGACGGTAAAAAAGTATGGCAGCGTCGCGACCGGAACACCCAGTTGGCGATATGGGCAACATGGCTTGTCGGAACAGCAATTTTTGTGTGGAGCTGGGTGCAAATCTCGGCGTCGACAACTTGGTTATTTTTCTGGGATGCACCGCGCATCGCCGCCGATATCGGCTCGCGTGCAACCCCGCCTAAATGGGGCTATATCAACACGCTCTGGGACCCGCTTTGGGACACTTTGAACATCGCGACACTCGGGACGGTTCTAGCATTGTTCTTGGCGGTGCCGGTTGCATTCCTTGCTGCCAGAAACACAACACCGTCAAAGCTGTTTATTCGACCCATCGCACTGCTTTTGATCGTGTCCAGCCGGTCGATCAATTCATTGATATGGGCGCTGTTGCTGGTCAAGATAATCGGTCCGGGTGTGCTGGCCGGTCTGATCGCTATTGGCATTAGGTCCATCGGGTTTTGCGCAAAACTTTTGTACGAGGCCATCGAGGAAATTGACGAGACCCAGGTCGAGGCAATCACCGCAACCGGCGCTGGCCGCTGGCAGATCCTGGCCTATGGAATTGTTCCACAGATACTGCCCGCATTTGCCGGCATTGCTGTGTTCCGCTGGGATATCAACTTGCGCGAGTCTACAGTTTTGGGGCTGGTTGGCGCCGGCGGCATCGGCCTTCAGTTACAAGGGTCACTAAATACACTGGCGTGGCCACAAGTTTCTCTCATTCTGATCGTGATTTTGGCCGCTGTTTTGGTATCGGAATGGGTATCGGCCAAGGTTCGGGGCGCCATAATTTAAA
>CAXMUJ010000198.1:0-14038 GCA_964196455.1 uncultured Myxococcota bacterium
GCTGGGAAAAGCTGTGATAAAGTCCGGATAGGGCATAATAACATCCTCTGTCGCATGGTTCAATTAAGGTTGTTTGTATTTGGGGCACCATGCCAGAGCTCTAAAGTGTTTGCAAATTGCGGGTCGCTTAGGGCTCGAAGCCGCCTTCCGGGCCGAAGAGAGAAACGTGGTATCGGTTCGTTTGAATGTCAGCTTCTAGGGTGGTCGCCCGCTTTGCTCGCACCCGCAGCGAAGGTCGGCAATCCGCCCTTTTTGCCAAGACTTGCTTGCTGAACCATCGATCACTAGGGGCTCAAACCTGCCACTTGCTGCGGTGAAACTAATTGTTCCGGTGCCACCGACACGAACGGCCCTTTGCTGTCGTTCGACCTACACTCGCGATACTGCAGTGCGGCCAGCCGAAGCGGACATTTCAGATCAGCGGTAAATGCTGTAATCTATACCTCTTGCCCACTAGAAAAGAGTATTAACGTGTGGACGTCAAACAGGGAGCGCCTTTTCCGGGTTTCCTTCGCAAACACTGACCCAAATCGCGTCCACCAAAACTGGACAGTTTCGGGGTTCATGTCGATACCGCGTTCGTGCAAGCCAAGTCCACGACACTTTGATGCAATAGCAGGGAGGCGAACATAGAGCATCACCGCCAGCCGGACGATCTCGGGACCTGACTTGAAGTAACAAAACGGGTTGTATTTTGTCATCCCGTGACGCCACTTGCCCGCACTGACCGTTTCAACCGGACTTCCTTTTACAGGGTCCCCGGCATTGATTGGCGGTAAGGTTGCTTAAAAAACAGGCAGGCGATTAAAACTTTGCCATTTCCTATGCAATACTGCTCAAAATTTAAAATTATTAATCGTCGCCCGTTGCGATTTGGCCGCTGGATAGTAATCGTCACCTCATCCAACGGGAATCAACGTTCCGATCTGGTGATAGCGTGTGATGACCGAACGACCTCAAAATCAATCCGGCCACCACACTTGATGCAACATAAAGTTGCGGGTGGAGCATATCGTTGAAGCGCTTACCTCTCAAGCGTTTTTGCTTCTCCTGCCTGGAGAAAGACCATGACCTTGATTAATAAACTCTTGACTGGTGCAGCGCTCGGCGCTTGCCTGTCGTTTCCTGCAACCGCCGCCGAGACTATTAAAGTTGGTGTACTACACTCGCTTTCCGGCACGATGGCGATTTCGGAAACCACACTAAAAGATACCATGCTCATGCTGATTGAAGAGAAAAATGCCAAAGGTGGTATTATGGGAAAGCAGCTGGAAGCGGTTGTCGTCGATCCTGCTTCTAACTGGCCCTTGTTCGCAGAAAAAGCGCGCGAGTTATTGAGCGTACATGATGTCGATGTCATTTTCGGCAATTGGACATCTGTCAGCCGAAAATCTGTGCTGCCGGTTATCGAAGAGTTGAATGGTCTTCTGTTCTATCCGGTTCAGTATGAAGGCGAAGAAAGCTCCAAGAACGTCTTTTATACCGGTGCGGCTCCGAACCAGCAGGCCATTCCTGCAACTGATTACTTACTGGAAGAGTTGGGTGTGGAAAAATTCGCGCTGCTTGGTACTGACTATGTTTATCCACGCACAACAAACAAAATCCTTGAGCAATATTTGAAAGACAATGGCGTTGCAGCCGAGGATATCTTTGTAAACTACACGCCCTTCGGACATTCCGACTGGTCTAAAATCGTGGCCGATGTCGTGGCGCTGGGTGCAGACGGCAAGAAAGTCGGCGTGATTTCAACCGTCAATGGCGATGCCAATATCGGCTTCTACAAAGAACTGGCTGCCGCTGGTATTTCTGCTGATGATATTCCGGTTATTGCTTTCTCGGTTGGCGAGGAAGAGCTTTCGGGACTCGATACTGCTAATCTGGTTGGCCACCTTGCGGCCTGGAACTATTTCCAATCGGCAGAATCCAGTGCCAACACAGCCTTTATTGAAGCATGGAAGACCCGTATGGGCGAAACACGCGTCACCAACGACCCGATGGAAGCACATTACATTGGCTTTAACATGTGGGTTAATGCGGTCGAAGCTGCCGGCTCTGTAGAAGTCGATGCGGTCCGCACTGCAATGTACGGTCAGGAATTCCCAAATCTGACAGGCGGTACCGCAGTCATGTTGCCCAACCACCATCTGGCAAAACCGGTTCTGATTGGTGAAATTCAGGCCGATGGCCAATTCGACATTATCAGCCAAACCACAGAGGTTCCCGGCGACGCATGGACAGATTTTCTGCCTGAGAGTGCGATCCTGAAGTCTGATTGGCAAACGCTCGGTTGCGGCATGTTCAACACCGAAACCAATACCTGCGTTCAGGTCAAATCACTGTACTGATCCGACACTGCTAAAAACTCCAAAAGGGGGGCTCAAGCCCCCCTTACTTTGTAGGATGGCCTAAATGCTCAACCAAACTCTTTTCAAAATCTTATCCGGGCTGGTATTTTTGTTCTGTGCGACTTCGGCGCAGGCCCAAAACACTGGAATCCAGGATTTGATGCAAGTCTATCAGGCTGAAATTGCGAAAGGATCTCGAAAATCGGTCGGACCGGCAATTGTCGCCATCCGCGACAGTAAACTTCCCCAGGCCCAGCAGGTTTTGGAAAAATGGCAGGCCAAGGAACTATGGTATCGCAAGGCCAACAAACAGTTTTTCTTTGTTACCGAAAATGCCGACCAATCCATGACGGTTATTGATATTGCCAGCGGCACCAAAGTGCCATCCGTTCCGAAAAATGAGCTAAAACAAGTAAAGCCGAATTCAGGCGTTCGCGGTATGATTGGAGCCGCATTGGTGCAGTTTCAGCTGCTTGATCCCAATCCGGAAAAACGTCTGGAAAGCCTGACCGCCATTCAGCGCGATCCACAGTTAAGCCACCTCGGCGCGCTTCGCGGCGCCATCGACGGTGAAACAAATGCAGATATCAAAACGGCTAAAATCCGTCTGGAACGTCTTTTGTCTGTTTCTTATGCAACAGACGAAGCGCTTCGCATTACTGCTATCAAGAGCCTGTCCGGCGATCTGGGCGTCGATGCACGCGCCGCTTTAAACCCGCTTCTTGCCACGACTATTACGGCCAGTCCCGGTCTGCCTGATGCCAATATCGCAAAAGAACTCGTCCCTGGTAGCGACGGTTATTCGAAAACCTCTGCCTATACGCAACTGGTGGCCCAAGGGCTGGCGGTTGCGGATATTTCCGACGATGACATCCGCAAAGCACTGACGGCCAATATAGTGGATGGCAAAGTTGCAGGTGCACGCGTCGATACTCTTGGTTCGCTTGATACGCGAAACCGCGCCTATGCTGCTTTGGCAGATGCGGGCATTGTTCCGGCAACGACAACCGCGGAAATGCGCGCCGCCACGCTTGCCGAGTATCGTTTTTTTGAAGTCTATCACGAGCCGTCGGAGCCTATCACCTCAACTGCGAAAAGCACTTTGTCGACGATCTCTACCAAAGTTCAGATGAACCAATTTCTGGATCTGGCGATGGACGGGATCAGCCTTGCCTCGATCTATTTCCTGGCTGCTATTGGCCTGGCGATTACGTTCGGGGTTATGGGCGTTATCAACATGGCGCATGGCGAATTTATTATGATGGGCGCTTACACCGGATATGTGGTCCAACAATTCGTACCCGACTACACCCTATCAATTATTATCGCGCTACCGCTGGCGTTTGCGGTCACTTTCGCGGCGGGTGTGGCCATGGAACGGCTGGTGATCCGCTGGCTCTACAACCGCCCGCTGGAAACCTTGTTGGCAACATTTGGCATATCGATTGCCCTGCAGCAATCTGCGAAAAATATCTTCGGTACGCAGGCACGTCCGCTGACCTCTCCGGCCTGGCTTGACGGGGCTTGGGTGCTAAATGACGTAGTGTCGATCAGCTATATTCGGGTCGCTATCTTTCTGCTTGCGCTCGGGTTCTTTGGCCTCTTGCTGTTCATCCTGAAACGCACGCGTCTCGGGTTGGAAGTGCGCGCTGTCACCCAGAACCCGCGCATGGCTGCCTCTATGGGAATTAATCCAGACCGGATCAACATGCTCACTTTTGGTCTGGGATCAGGCATCGCAGGCATCGCAGGCATCGCCATTGGCCTGTTTGCTAAAGTAACCTCGGAACTGGGATCGGACTATATCGTGCAAAGTTTCATGACGGTTGTCGTCGGTGGTGTCGGCAATATCTGGGGGACACTTGCCGGTGCCGCGATGATCGGATTTCTGCAAAAAGGCATCGAATGGATGAACCCCAGCAATACGCTGGCGGCGCAAACATTTATGATCATTTTCATCATCGTTTTCATCCAATTCCGTCCAAGAGGGATTATCGCCCTCAAAGGCCGCGCGGCAGGAGATTAATCCAATGAAATCCAGCATCATTTTAAAGAATCCATCGATCTTGGTCTTTCTGGTGATCCTTGCCCTGTTCACATTTTTTGTGACGTTCAGTAGCGAAGGCATGGGCTCTGGCCTGATATCGACCAGTTTCGTAAAAACCCTTGGCAAGACATTGTGCCTTGCCCTGATCGCCATCGCGATGGATCTGGTTTGGGGTTATACCGGCATCCTGTCGCTGGGCCATTTCGCATTTTTCGGGCTTGGCGGCTATATGATCGGTATGTGGTTGATGTATGCGCGAACAGAGGCCATTGTGCTAACCTCGTTGTCCAGTGCGGAAATTCCGGCAACAGCGCAGGAAATCAGCGATGCCATCGGCAACCAGATTTTCGGCGTTGTCGGAGGCAGTGACTTTCCACTGATTTGGACCTTTGCAGGCAGCTTGCCGATCCAATTGCTGTTGGTTGTTCTGGTTCCGGGACTGTTGGCGCTCGTTTTTGGATGGCTTGCTTTTCGTAGCCGCGTGGCAGGAGTTTACCTGTCAATCCTGACCCAGGCTATGACGCTTGCGCTCTCGCTCTATCTGTTTCAGAACGATAGCGGGCTGCGCGGCAATAACGGTCTATCGGGCTTGCAAAACATTCCCGGCGCCGAAGCGATCCCACAATCCGTGATCTCGGTCTGGTTCTTTTGGGCCTCAGCTCTTGCCCTTGCTCTGGGGTATTTGCTGACTTCGTGGCTGGTGTCCGGCAAATTCGGTTCGGTCCTGCGCGGCATTCGCGACGACGAGGCACGGGTGCGGTTCCTTGGCTATTCTGTTGAAGCTTACAAACTGGTGGTGTTCACTTTGACCGCCGTTATCGCCGGCATTGCCGGAGCGCTGTACTACCCGCAAGCGGGCATCATCAACCCCGCCGAAATAGCGCCAATTGCATCTATTTATCTGGCAGTTTGGGTCGCAATTGGAGGACGTGGTCGTATCTATGGCGCGGTCATAGGCGCCTTTGTTGTCTCGCTGTTGTCGAGCTGGTTTACCAGCGGTCAGGCTCCCAGCGTACCGCTCGGCTTTTACACCATCAATTGGGTCGACTGGTGGCTCGTTCTGTTGGGGGGCAGCTTCGTTATGGTCACCTTGTTCGCACCGCGCGGTATCGGCGGATTGTTTGATCTACTTGCTGGAAAACAGGCCCCCGACCGGCACGGCGCGGATCTTGGGCCGAATTCCGGGTCATTGCAGGAAGCAGAGGCACAGGAATGAGCACGTTATTAGAAGTTTCAGGCATTTCGGTTTCATTTGACGGCTTTAAGGCCATCAACAACCTGTCGTTCCAGATCGCCGAAGGCGAGCTGCGCGCGGTGATTGGACCGAATGGCGCCGGTAAAACCACCTTCATGGATATTGTGACCGGCAAAACCCGTCCCGACGAAGGGCGGGTGATCTGGGGTGAGCGCAGTATCAGCCTTCTAAAATTGTCCGAAGCCAAAATCGCCCAGGCGGGTGTTGGGCGAAAATTCCAACGCCCAACTGTCTTCGAAGATCAAAGCGTCTTTGACAACTTGCTGATGGCGCTCAAGAAAAATAGAAATCCTTTCAGCGTTTTGTTCTATCGCAAGTCGGCAAAAGACGAGACCAAGGTCAAAAAACTGGCCAAGGATATTGGCCTGTCGGATCAGTTGCACCGCAAATCCGGGGAGCTGTCCCACGGCCAGAAACAGTGGCTCGAGATCGGGATGTTGCTGGCACAGGAGCCGCGCCTGTTGCTGGTAGACGAACCCGCGGCGGGAATGACCCCGGCTGAACGTGAGCACACGACTGACATTCTGCGAGAGGCCGCAAAAACGCGCGCGGTCGTAGTTGTCGAACATGATATGGAGTTTGTCCGACGGTTGGGCTGCAAGGTGACCGTCCTGCACGAAGGATCAGTTCTTGCCGAAGGCAGTCTGGATCACGTCACCAAGAACCAGAACGTAATTGATGTATATTTAGGACGCTGAACGATGCTTAATATTGATAATCTGTCACTTCACTATGGCCAAAGCCAAATTCTGCACGACGTCTGTCTAACGGCCAAACAAGGCGAGATCACTTGTCTGATGGGAACCAATGGCGTGGGTAAAACGTCTTTGTTGAAGGCGATAGCCGGGGCGCACCCGCATTCAGGTGGCCAAATATCACTGGATGGGGAGTCGTTGGTAAAGTTACCGGCACAGGCACTGGCCAAGAAAGGCATCGCTTATGTACCGCAGGGGCGGGAAATTTTCCCATTGATGACAGTCAGGGAAAATCTGGAAACCGGTTTTGCCTGTCTGCCGAAATCCGAACATCTGGTACCGGACGAAATCTTCGACCTGTTTCCGGTTCTCAAAGAAATGGAAACACGGCGTGGCGGTGACCTGTCTGGCGGACAGCAACAACAGCTGGCCATTGCTCGGGCACTGATAACCAAGCCGAAACTGTTGTTGCTGGATGAGCCTACCGAGGGCATTCAGCCGAATATTATCCAGCAAATCGGCAAAGTAATTTCCCTGCTGCGCGACCGTGGTGACATGGCAATTCTTCTGGTCGAGCAGTATTTCGATTTTGCCTGGGATCTGGCAGACAGCGTTTTCGTACTAAAACGCGGCGAGGTTGTCATGACCGGTACAAAGACCGATATCAAACGGGAAACACTGCTGGCGGCGGTTTCGGTTTAAAGACCGCCCAGGGCTTCAAGGGCAGCCACTACCTGTGGAATTCCTACACCCCTTTTCATATCGCAAAAGAAATACGGGCGTTTGCCGCGTTGCAAGGCGGCATCGCGATCCATCACATCCAGCGATGCGCCAACGTAAGGGGCTAGATCAGTTTTGTTGATCAGTAAAATGTCCGACCGGGTGATGGCAGGCCCGCCTTTGCGCGGGATTTCCTCGCCTGCCGCGACATCAATGACATAAATTGTGACATCGGCGAGTTCCGGTGAAAACGTCGCTGACAAGTTATCGCCACCGCTTTCGATCAGGATCAGATCGAGGTCTGGAAACGTTGAGCACAGCTCGGCTACTGCTGCGAGATTGATTGAGGCATCTTCTCGGATGGCCGTATGCGGGCACCCGCCGGTTTCGACACCCCTGATCCGGTCCAATGGCAAGGCCTGTGCCCGCATCAAGTATTCGGCGTCTTCTTGCGTGTAGATGTCATTGGTGATCACCGCCATTGAATAGCGGTCGCGCAATGCGTTGCAGAGCGCCTCGGTCAGCGACGTTTTACCGGCGCCAACCGGTCCGCCAATGCCAACCTTCAAAGGCCCGTTTAGGGAGGTCATGTTCTAAAAATCCTTGTTGTCATAGTCTCGTGCTTCATCGAGGCTAGATCACAGCGAAAAGCACAACCACCAAGATCGTCGAGGCTGGCGTCAATAGCGTCGGCTACGATTTCGTCAATCGTTTCAGCGAGTTCAGCAAGAACACGTTGTCCGTTTGTCTGGCCAAGAGGAATAAAGCGTACCCCGGCAGAGATCAGGTTGGATGTAAATGAATGCAGATAGAGCGCAGTCGTTTCGGTCAGCGGCAATCCGTGATCCGCCGCTGCTGCACCGATTGCCACCGGGTAGGGCATTTGCCCCAGATCACTGTGCCAAACGGCATTGGTTGCTTGGGCGAATGCGGTCCCTTGCGCGGTGGTCTCAAGTTGCCGCTCGCGGCCGGGGTTGAAGGCCGTTGCAAGTTCGACAATTTCCGTCAGTTCTGCGTCGGACGTGGCCCGAAATGCCGCGACCAAGAAAATTGCGTCATTCCGACCGGAACCGAATTTCAGGACGTCGGTCAACCATCCCTTTAGCCCGTCAGCATCGGCTATTTCTCCGGTCGTAACAAAATACTCCAGACCATGCGAATAGCTGAATGCTCCAACGGGATAGGCCGGAGACAACCATTGGAACAGTTTATGAAGCGCGCGGCTATCCATGGCAATTTGCGTATCGATGCACATTCAAGACCACCCGACTAATGCGCATGACTGTGCGTCCGTCCGTGGCCATAGGCACCGCCCTCAGGCGTAAACGGCCCGTCAAAGCGGGTCACACAACAGCCCAGATGCGACAGCATATCGGCAATCACATGATCCCAGCGCAGCACGATCCGGTCAGCCATAATTTGGCAGGGCAGATGACGATTGCCCACATGCCAAGCTGTGCGCGTCAGGTGCAGGGGATCAGCACAGGTCGCACACATCAGGTCTTCAGCCGCTGCAATCACGCGGACGTGGCGACCGTCGGTCAACAACAGGTCGTCGCCGTGGCACAGTTCTGTTGCTTGGTCGAGATCAAGCACAAATTGGGTGCCGTTGTCGCCGGTCATGCCCATGCGCCGACGATGCCGATCGTCAAAAGTCAGCGTAACCGTGTCGGCAGGCGTTGCTTGAATATGGGTTACGGATGTCGCGTGGATCATAAGAGTCTCAGTACATAAAATAGCGCTGCGCCATAGGCAGCACCTCTGCGGGTTCACAGGTCAGCAACTCACCATCTGCGCGCACTTCGTAAGTTTCGGGGTTCACGTCGATCTGCGGCATTGCATCGTTCAAGATCATTGCAGACTTGCCAATCTCTCCACGGGTGTTTTCAACCGCGACGGTCTGTTTGGCCAAACCCAACTGTCCGGTGATGTCATTTGAATGGGCCGCAGCGCTGGTAAAGATCACCGCAGAGTTTTCAACCGACCGTCCAAAGGCGCCAAACATCGGGCGTGAATAGACTGGCTGCGGCGTCGGGATCGAGGCATTCGGGTCGCCCATTTGCGCCATAACGATTGTCCCGCCAAGCAAAACCATTTCTGGCTTCACACCAAAAAAGGCCGGACTCCACAGAACCAGATCAGCACGCTTGCCCTCTGCAATGCTGCCGATATGGGCTGACACACCGTGTGCTATCGCCGGATTTATCGTGTATTTGGCAATATAGCGACGCACCCGCAAATTGTCGTTGTCGCCGGTCTCTTCGGTCAAACGCCCGCGCTGTTTCCTCATTTTGTCGGCGGTTTGCCATGTCCGGATTAACACCTCTCCAACCCGTCCCATGGCCTGACTGTCGGATGCAATAATCGAAAACGCGCCCATGTCGTGCAAGATATCTTCAGCAGCGATGGTTTCGCGCCGGATGCGGCTCTCGGCAAAGGCGACATCTTCGGGTATGGATTTATCGAGGTGATGACAGACCATAAGCATATCAAGATGCTCTTCCAGCGTGTTGACCGTATAGGGCCGCGTCGGATTGGTTGATGCAGGGATCACGTTGGCCTCACCACAGATTTTAATGATGTCCGGTGCGTGACCACCGCCTGCACCCTCTGTGTGAAAAGCATGAATGGTGCGTCCTTTGATGGCATTGATAGTATGCTCAACAAAGCCGCTTTCGTTCAACGTATCGGTGTGGATCATCACTTGCACATCCATCGCATCGGCCACCGACAGGCAAGTATCGATCGCCGCGGGTGTCGTGCCCCAATCTTCGTGCAGTTTCAGGGCACAGGCACCGGCATTTACCTGCTCTTCCAGTGCTGCTGGCAGGCTGGCGTTTCCTTTGCCCGCGAAGGCCAAATTCATCGGAAAGGCGTCAGCGGATTGCATCATGCGCCCGATGTGCCACGGTCCGGGGGTGCAGGTGGTTGCAAGCGTGCCGTGGGCCGGGCCTGTGCCGCCGCCAAGCATCGTGGTCAGGCCGGAATGCAACGCATCCTCGATCTGTTGCGGACAGATGAAATGGATGTGGCTGTCAAAACCACCCGCCGTCAAGATGCGACCTTCACCGGCAATCACTTCGGTACCGGGTCCTATGATAATATCAACGCCAGATTGGGTGTCGGGATTGCCGGCCTTGCCAATCTTGGCAATTTGACCGCCCTTTAGGCCGACATCAGCCTTGTAAATGCCCGAGTGATCGACAATCAGAGCGTTTGTGATGACTGTGTCCACAGCGCCGCCTGCGCGGGTCATCTGTGACTGGCCCATCCCGTCGCGGATCACTTTGCCGCCACCGAATTTTACTTCGTCACCATAGCTGGTCAGATCACGCTCCACCTCGATAATCAGATCGGTATCAGCAAGTCGCAACTTATCGCCGGTGGTCGGCCCGTACATGGCGGCATAAGAGCCGCGGGGAATAGGTGTCGGCATCAGAGTTCTCCCATCACTGCGGAATTAAACCCAAATACGCGTTGTGCGCCACCGAACGGGATCAGGGCCACATCGCGCGACTGACCGGGCTCAAACCGAACGGCGGTTCCGGCGGCAATATCCAGCCGTAGCCCACGGGCAGCAGCCCGATCAAAGGCCAATGCTGGATTAGTTTCCGCAAAATGATAATGGCTCCCGACCTGAACAGGACGGTCGCCGGTATTTGCAACGTTCAATACGATCGGGTTGGCACCTTCATTCAATGTGAGTGAACCCTCTGCCGGAAAAACTTCGCCTGGGATCATATTCTTTCCTCCGGATTGCGTTCGAATGCCGTCGCCTGCCGAAGGGCGGCTGCGGACCGGATCGGGTGGAGTACGGTGACCAGTTTTGTACCATCGGGAAAAGTCGCTTCGACCTGCACGTCTTGGATCATCTCGGGCACACCCTCCATGCACTGTTCCCGAGTAACTACATGGGCGCCATCAGCCATCATATCGGCGACAGAACGGCCATCGCGCGCGCCTTCAACGACAAAATCGGTAATCAGCGCAATGGCTTCCGGATGGTTCAGCTTGACGCCCCGCTCCAGCCGCCCGCGGGCCACCATCGCCGCCAGACTGATCAACAACTTGTCTTTTTCCCTCGGTGTCAGATTCATCCAAACTTCCCTTACATGTGCCAAACGCGGGGCAAATCTGCACCGCGAAATTCCGCTAAAAACTTGATCAAAGCGGTCCTTAATTGCTGCCCGTGCGACGCCAGAAACCGCATTGCCAACATGCCGTTCCAGGCAGAGGCCGCCGCCTCGACACTATCGAGAGGCAACAGACTGCGGGCCTGATCCAGACGAGCTTCTGCATCCGGGGCGACGTAGAGCACAGTTGCCAGCGCCTGTTGTCCGCCGAGGGTTGATTGTGATTTCAGGTGTTGGTTGAGATAACCCAACAAGCGAAAGTTATCTGCATAAATCAGCTGTCCACCACGCCGAACACGCCATCGATCCGTCACATCAGCACGAGAGAGAACCTCTCCCGATGCCTTACGCCCCAAAATAAGAGTTTCTAGCGCCAGAAACCGTGCGCTCACCGCCAAGTCCGCATGCAAATCCCGCGACAGTGCTGCATGGTCAAACAAAATTGTTTCTTGCGGCAGCCATTCCAAACTGGCGCGTTCACCCGCTTGAAGCCGGGTGGATATCTGAGCCTTCGCTTCGGTTGATCTGTAGATCCGTTCTGCGGCCTGCGTTGTAACTGTTAGTGACGCGTTGGCCGTTGCTTCGAACCCGTACACCAGCTTGTCACCGCCCGTCACCCCTCCGGAAGTATTGACCAGAACTGCGTCTTGCCCACCTGTCTTGTAAGACCTCGGCAGCAAGATTTTCGCGCAACCCTTTTGGTAAAGCCTGCCGATCCCGCAAGAGGTAAAACTCAGCTCTGCCTGACCTCTGGCCCGCTGCAATGTCGGTTCTTTGCTTGTGGCGTCAAACACGGGATTAGGGCCTGTTTCATGATTGTATGTGGGAAACACACACGGCATTCCCGTTTCAGAGCACCATAAAGCCAACTCGGAAAACTGGCTATTTCTGAGGCCTGATAAATCGGAGAATACCGGAAAGGCTCAACTAATTGGCCAGTTTAGAGCCTGGTGACTAAAAAATAGGCGCATTGAAAATGCTAGGTAGTGTCAAACGAGTGCGACCAGGCTCTGCAAAGTTCCCAATCTCAGTTTTGATCTGTGCCAAGTCGACGCCGCTAGGCACGTTTGTCATTGAGTGGTCCAATTTTTTCGTTTCTGACTGCTGTATACTCACGCTGCTTAGCCTTAAATTCTCCTGCTCCGAAAAGATGTTTCGCAGTAAATTCAACTAGAAAATTAGTCTGTTTCCTATCGCGACATAGCCCCCAACCATGCGTCCACACCTACTGCCGTACCGCAGAAGTCCAGTCTAGACGCGTTACTTCCCGTCATTTAGCTGACTGCCAACCTTCTCACGTTAAGCGCCCGCAGCGTCTGCTTTGCTCGCAGAAAGCATGCACGCTTGAATCAGACGAAGGTCCGCTCTCCGCCCATATCTCCATTTGAGTTATGTATTGTTTCGCCATTTGGAGCGATAAGAATCTTTGACTGAGCACATTCAAAGAAAATTGGAGCACGAGATTGCGGACACCACGCGGACACGGCCTGAACCGCAACGCCAGCGGCCACCTTGCGGTGGCATGTAACATTTTGATATTTATGGTTATATTTGGTTGCGGGAGGGCGCAACCAGCGTTGTCGAACCAAACTTTCGTGTATGGTTAAGACGACCTAGCGCTGGATCCGGCAATACAAATTAGATCTCCAACTACTCTCTGTTGGTGAGGTTTCAAAATGTGGTTTGCGTTCCATAGGCGCGCATCCTATTAACTCGCCGGCGACGTATCTCAGCTGCGAACATCGGACCAAATCTATTCCACCAGAAGCGTACGGTTTCATGGCTGACATCAATGCCGCGCTCATGGAGTAAGTCTTCCACATTCCGAAGAGAAAGAGGGAAACGGACATACAGCATCACCGCAAGGCGGATGATCTCAGGCGATGTTTTGAAGTAGCGGAACGGATTAGGTTTTTTCATCCGATAAGGTTATTCAGCCACCCTCCTCACTTCAAGCGAGTTTCCTCTGACAATACTCTCTAGGTTTCCACGCGGGTGGTGCAGTCTCGAAATAGCGCAACCTTTGGCGCGGCCCCGGCTAGCGGGATAATGAGGACTTGATCACCAAGGATAGCGCTTGCGATGTGGTTGAACTCGAGCCCGTTCAGGACGTTACCAAAGCCGATGTCAGCCACTGACACCGAACTGCCATCTGCGTTCAGTTCGTGACGGTCTGTGGAGATTGTCAGCGGGTCGGGTCCTTCAAAACGGATTGCGAATATAGCCGCTGGCGTCCATGTCGTGTCGGTTCGTGTGATCTGGATGGCATATGGCAAGGTACTGCGCGGGTCATGCGTAACAGCGACATGCACCCCGCCGAACTCGTGAGTCAGAACACAAATTGACCCGTGGGCTGAAGTCTCCCACGCGGCGGCGGGCGTGGATAGGAGGAGGAGAGTGAGGGCGAGCGGGCGCATAGCAACTAATATAATGCAGTATTGGAGATTGGGTAGGATGATGTCCCTTTTGGCGAGTTTGCCGCGTGAGAAAGGAAATTGCGTGCTAGGGGGGCCGCCCAAAGCCGACCTTGGGTGGTGTCAGACTAATTCGAACCAGTCTCTGCAAGGCTATTGAGCAACCTTTTATGCCGCGCCAAGTTCACGCCACTCGGCAAGAGCGGTGGTGCGGTTGAGCTTGAAATTTGATCGGCTATAGAGATGGCGTTCCTGGTTGAAATGGTTATGGACAGAGGCGTGGACGGCGACGAATTTCTGCAAACTTCGTATGCGCCTAAATCGAAGTATGGCCCGCTCTCTTCCTCGGAATGGCTGGTGTGAATTCTCGGCCCGGTTGTTGAGCCAGCGGCCCGTTTCCTGTTTGTCGGCGTTGCCGATGATCTTCAT
>CAXMUJ010000199.1:0-3560 GCA_964196455.1 uncultured Myxococcota bacterium
GATACGGTAACCTGTCTGGCTCTGAGGTCGGACAGGTCATAGCCCCGTTGTGCCGCCTCTGCGCATGCCCGGCGATCCGGCGGGTCGCCGACATGCCAAGCACCCGTCCCGGCCCCGTCAGTCACCACGTCCAGCCCAGCCTGTGCTGCCAAGCCGCGAAAGACACCCTGTGCCGTTGGTGAGCGGCAAATATTGCCAAGACAAACAAAAAGAATTTTGTGGGGCATATCTGTCCTCATCGTTTTTAGGCGATTTTGTCCGGGCGACCGCGCCGGTTTTAGTCCTGACACTGGTGAAGGGGTCGAATGCTCCACTGTGCTAGTGCGTGGCCGTTAATTGTCAGACTTCATCTGGCTGTGGCCTGTTTTCCCATGATCCATCTTGCCGTGATCCATTTCGCCTGCGGTTGTGGCATCCATCACTGCAAACGGAACAGTTACGTCGCCGGCAGTTTCAAATGTCAGCGTAATCATCACGGTATCGCCGATAACCGGCACAGTTTCCAAACCCATGATCATCAAGTGATCGCCGCCACGTTGCAATGCATGGGTGCCACCTGCTTTGATCGCGAAACCGCTTTCGACTTCGCGCATTTTGGCCACATCGTCTTCGATAATATGCCTGTGCATCTGTATTGTGCGGGCAAAATCGGCGCGGACCGCAACCAAGCGCTCGTCAGTATCAGCAGTGTTTTCAATCACCATAAAAGCGGCAGCCGATTTTGCCGCCCTGCTCGCGACCAGAACAACAGGGTGACCCAAGGCCAAGCCGTCGGGCATGTCGGCAACCATAGCGTGTTCACCATGGTCCATATCCGCAGCAGCGCCGGTGTCGGAATGGTTGGTTTTGATATCACCAGCGAAAGCCGCCGTGCCCAGAATAGTCATGGACGCCGCAACAAAGAAAGTCGTCACAGAAGTAAGAATAGTCATGGCTTGCATATAGTCCGCTCGTTCAAAATATGAAGTAGGACAAAAAGAAGCGGCCCCGAAGTTTCCGTCGAGGCCGCATAATTTTTCCCGACTGAGCCTAGGCTTCTTCGAGTGCTTTGTTGATGTCTTTTTTGACTTTCAGTGCCCGGTTGGACAATTCATCGTCTTTGGACTTAGCAAAAAATGCGTCCAGACCACCACGGTGATCTACGGTGCGCAGAGCTGCAGCAGAAATACGGAATTTGAAGGACCGGCCCAGCGTGTCGCTGGACAATGTCACTTCGTTCAGGTTTGGCAAAAACCGACGACGTGTACGGTTTTTCGCGTGACTGACATTGTTGCCAGACATTGGGGATTTGCCAGTTAGTTCACAAACACGAGCCATTTTATGATCCTCGGATACGTAGACAGGCCACGACCCATCACAATTGAATTTCGAGCCGCTTCTTTAGGCCCGATAACCTTGGGCGTCAAGGGATTCTCGCGACTTTTGCCACAATCAGGTGCTGGCGCTGCCCGAAACTGAATATTGTGACGACCGGCCGCTTGAAACCTGCCGAAAACCGCCGACATCGGCCCGACAATTCCCAGAATTATGCAACTGTTTCAGCCCTGACAACTTTCGTGATAGGCTAAAACTTATAAAATCACACCGGGCAATCTATGTATAACACGGTGATAACAACAAGAGCAGGTCAATGAAATTTCAACTATTCGCAGCAACCATCGCGCTGTCTTTGTCCGTTCAGTCTGCCATGGCGACTGAGCAAAGCCACGCGTTCGACATCTCTTTGTTCGGGATCAGAGCAGGCGTCATGCGTGTGACCCTGAAGGACACCGGATCGGGGTATACAGCCCAAGGCAGGCTGGCGACCAAGGGTATTTTGTCCAAACTTGCCAGGTTGGAATTCGACGGCGTTGTTTCCGGACAGATCAGCAAGGGCGATCTGTCGCCGCGGAAATATTCTGCAACCATCGCCAGGAAAAAGAGCGCGAACAAAGTGCGCATCTCCTATGCCAACAGGGTCCCTAAGCTGTTGGAATATTCGCCGACGCGTGCGCCGCGCGATACGGATGTTGATGCCTCGCTTCAACGCGGAGCCGTCGATTTGGTCTCGGCCACGTTCATGATTGTGCGTGACGTCAGCAAAGACGAGTTGTGCAACAAGGCGGTCCAGATTTACGACGGGCGCCGGCGGTCCAAAATACAGTTTGGCGCGCCTAAACTGGTAAAAAAGACGGCGACATGTGCCGGAGCCTATTCCCGCATCGCCGGTTTCTCGACACGAGACCTGGAAAAAGGAGTGCGCTTTCCTTTTACGGCGTACTATGAAATGCAAGACGACGAAACATACAGGTTGATGCGGGTCAGCACCAAGTCCACGGTTGGGTCTGCCTGGTTGCGTCGAAGGAACTAGAATATGCCAATCCACTTGCCAATAACCGAGGTTTTTCCAGACCTGTTGGCAGCCATAAAATCAGATAATCAGGCGGTTATTCAGGCCCCTCCCGGCGCCGGCAAGACAACGGGTGTTCCAAAACTCTTGCTTGATCAACGCCTGTTTTCCGGCCGGATAATGATGTTGGAGCCCCGCAGATTGGCCACCCGCGCTTCGGCGGAACGGATCGCCCAGCTCTGCGACAGCAAACTGGGAGATCGCGTCGGCTACCGGATGCGAGGCGAGGCCAAAACGTCCGCCAAGACCCGCATCGAGGTTGTCACCGAAGGCATCCTGACCCGGATGATCCAATCCGACCCGGAATTGTCTGGCATATCTTGCATCATTTTCGACGAATTTCACGAACGCTCGCTGCAGGCCGATCTGGGCTTGGCGCTGTGTCTTGAAATCCGCGCGGCTTTGCGTCCAGACCTGTGCCTGATCGTTATGTCGGCCACATTAGATGCCGAACCGGTTGCACAGCTGCAGGGCGGCGCCCCTGTCATCACCTCGGCCGGCCGCATTTTTCCGGTCGAGGATCGGTTTCTGGGTCGTCCCTGGACACGACCGGGCCAACGCGGGCCATGGTTTCAGGATGCAGCCGCTCAATTGGTCACGCAAGCCGTAGCAGAGACCCAGGGAGGCGTTCTGGTCTTTCTTCCGGGAGAAGGCGAGATCAAACAGGTAGAGGCAGCTCTGCGCACGTCTTTGCCGCCCGACGTGTCCATACGCCCACTTTATGGCGCCCTGCCGTTTTCGGCCCAACGCGCCGCGATTGCCCCGGTAGAGACCGGTCGCAAGGTCGTTTTAGCCACCTCGATTGCAGAAACTTCTCTGACAATCGAAGATATCCGCGTGGTCGTTGACTGTGGCCGCGCAAGACGCGCCCAGTTCGACGCCGGATCGGGCATGTCACGGCTTGTGACCGAGCGGGTCACAAGGGCAGAGGCCACACAGCGTGCAGGGCGTGCGGGCCGTGTTGCGGCCGGTGTGTGTTACAAAATGTGGACCAAGGGTGAAAACGGCGGACTGGCCGCGTTCACCTCGCCCGAAATCCTACGCGCAGACCTGACGGGTTTGGTTCTGGAACTGGCCCTGTGGGGCGTGACCAGCGCGACTGACATGCCGTTCCTGACCCAACCGCGTGCCATTGATTTTGATGCAGCACAGGCGCTGTTAATCGATATGG
>CAXMUJ010000200.1:0-33927 GCA_964196455.1 uncultured Myxococcota bacterium
TGGCAGTCCCTAGGGGAATTGAACCCCTCTTTCCAGGTTGAAAACCTGGCGTCCTAACCGATAGACGAAGGGACCGCACTGTTTGTGTGGCGCTTTCTAGTCGTTCACATTCGCCCTTGCAAGAGGAATCTTGCCAAAAACCGAACAGGTTTCACCAGAATTATCAGACCGGCATTGCGACGTCTTCGACCCGCAACTTTGGCCGTCTGCGCCCCCCCCAATCGTCGACCTCCAGACGGCCGGCAACATGGAACCGCGCGCCTTGGTGTTCGGACAGGAGTTGCCCCATTGGCCCGTCGAAAGCGTTGAAGGCAATGGCGTCGATGCGGCCACTGGCATCATCGGCCAGCGTCAGCCGCAAGTGGGTTTCACCCGCACGTTTGGCAAAGGCGATTTTGCAAGACGGCAAGGCAAACCGGGGTGCCGGAGCACCGGCGCCAAAGGGACCGGCGGTTTCAAGCTGTGCAATCATGTCGAGTGTGCAAGCCGAGGCGGTAACGGCGCCGTCCAGCATCAGATCGCGAGGGCCAAGCCGGTCTGCGCCTTGTTTGGCCAGCAAGTCAGACAGGCGGGCCATGGCGGGTTCCAACTGATCGTGCATCACGGTCAATCCAGCGGCCATTTTGTGCCCGCCGCCCTTGGCCAACAGGCCTTCGCGGGTGATTTGTGCAATCGCAGCGCCTAAATCTATGGTGCCCACGGATCGACCGGAGCCTTTGCCTTCGGCGCCGTTAAAACCGATCACAACAGCGGGTCTGTTTGCGGCCTCTTTCAAGCGTGACGCTACAATGCCGACGACGCCGGGATGCCAGCCCTCACCGGAAGCCCAGACCAAAGGTGCGTCAAAGCCACGGGTCTCGGCCTGCTCCATCGCCACAAGCTGGACCTGAGCCTCGATTTCGCGGCGCTCGGCGTTCAGCGCATGCAGTTTATCAGCCAGGGATGCGGCCTCGGCAGGATCGGTTGCCGACAACAGACGCGTGCCCAGATCGGCGCGACCAACGCGACCGCCGGCATTGATCCGCGGGCCAAGCACATAGCCCAGATGATAGGCCGTCGGCGCAGATGTCAGCAGCGCCACATCGCACAGCGCCACCAGACCGGCACGCCCCCGGCCCCCCATAACAGTCAGGCCTTGGCGCACCAGCGCCCGGTTCAACCCAACCAGCGGGGCGACATCGGCGACAGTGGCCAAGGCCACCAGATCCAGCAGCCCCAAAAGGTCGGGCGCCTGTGTGCCGGTGTTTCGCAGCAAACGGTTGCTCGCCACAAGCGTCAAAAACACAACGCCGGCGGCACATAGGTACGTCAGCGGGCTGTCCTCGTCCTGGCGGTTGGGGTTTACAACTGCCACCGCAGCGGGCAGGTCCTCGCCGCCCAAATGGTGATCCAGAACGATGACATCCGCCCCCTTGGCGGCGGCGATCGGGCCGTGCGAAAGCGTTCCACAATCCACACAAATAATCAGGTCATGATCCTTGGCCAGTGCCGACATTGCCGCGTCATTCGGGCCATAGCCTTCGTCGATCCGGTCCGGCACATAGAGCGTCGCGGTCCGTCCCATATCCCGCAGCCAGACGATCAACAAGGCCGCAGAGGCGGCGCCATCGACGTCATAATCCGCGAAAATCGCAATGGACTGGTGTTTGGTGACTGCGTCGACCAATCGTTCGGCGGCGGTGTCCATATCGCGCAAGCTGGACGGGTCGGGCATCAGGTCGCGCAGGGACGGGGCCAGAAACCCGCCGGCCTCTTCGGGGGCGACACCGCGACGCGCCAGGGTTCGCGCGGTGAGATCAGACAGGCCCGATTGCTGGGAAATCGCCTGCGCCAGCCGGTCTTGTTCGCTGGTCAATCCAACCCATCGCCGACCTGTGGCCGAGCGCTCGATATTCAAAAATGCGGTCATTGCTGCCTATGGTTTCTCTTTGGTTACCTCTTTGCCGAACAATAAGGCCAACAACAGCAGGACCGCAAGCAGCCATCCAACGGAGGCGCCGCCAATCCAGACCATCAGGAATACTGATGCCCCGCCCGAGGTGTTCATATAGGCGTCCACGGCAGAGATGATGCCATAGCCCCATCCCGCCAACCAGAACGATAGAAAGGTGATGATGATCCACTTGACCCGCCGTTTACCGCGGGGCGTGTTGTCTTGGGCGATCAGCGGTTTTCCATCGCGTTTGGTAAATTGCGGCTGTTGGCCGCGCTTTTTCACCGCTGATTTGGCTTTTGCGCGCTCGACCCTTGGCATGATGCCGAAAATACGTCCCCGTCGGCCGACATGGGCTTTGTGCGGCTGCTCTTCTTTTTCGTCTTCACCAAAACCAACGCGCCGGACCATGGGAAACCTCTTGAATGTTTGAGGTCATAGTGGCGCTATTGGCTCGCGCGTCAATCACCGTCTCGATTGCGTGTCAATCCTTGTGGCCGCGCACCGGGGTCCGAAATCTATTTTGGAGCAGTGCGTCGGCCAGAGAGCAATCCGAACAAAGCCAGCAAAAACTTGCCTGCGGTGACCAGCCAGGCAATCGATGCAAATCCCATCCACCCAATCAAGAGAGCGGCAACCAGGCCCGTCGAATTTATAAATATTCCCAAACTCATCATCAAAGCGGCACCCCACCCCAACAACCAGAAAAACAGGAATACAATTCTCCGAATCTTTGCTACAATTGTGGCAATGTCAGGCACGTTTTCGGGCGATCTTTTGCCGCTGCCAAAAGGATCCTGGATCGTGGCTCTGGTGCGTTGCTTTTCGGCCCGCGCGTGTTCGACCCTTGGCATGATGCCGAAAATACGTCCCCTTCGGCCGACGTGGGCTTTGTGCGGTTGCTCTTCTTTTTCGTCTTCACCAAAACCAACGCGCCGGACCATGGAATTCCTCTTGAATGTTTGGCCCATTGTGATGTTCAGGGCGCGTGCGTCAACCCTATTCCACGCGCGGCAGGCGAATGCGAATGCATGCAGGAATAAATTGAAGTGTTTGAAAAATGGGGTAATGACGGACCGGTAACCAGTGATTGCGTCCACTCGGACACCCATTCAGAACCAATGGTAAAACGACCCTGTACTCTTTGTTTTCCGCAGCTAGTTTTGTGTAACTTGCCGTGCTGTTTTACTGTTTGGGCTTTTTGGCACGCGGCGAGTTGTTACCGGCTGCTGGAACGGACGCCGTTCAACATGAGCCAACGAGCGCGTGATATTCACGCTTATTTCACACCGATGTCGCCGGGCATGTACAGCCTGACGGGTTGCAGCCTGACGGATAGCTGTCTGACTAGTTGTTGTTCTGGCGGTAAAACAACCGGCGCACCGATCCGGTTTTGGACCGCATCAACAAAGTTTCGGTTTCCATAAAATCACCGTCGCGTCGGGCACCGGACAGGATTGAGCCATCGGTAACACCGGTGGCAGCAAAGATGACATCCTCTGTGACCATGTCGTCGCGGGTATAAACCCTGTTCAGATCGGTGATGCCGGCGGCGGCAGCCCGCGCCCGTTCGTCGCTGTTGCGAAACACCAGCCGACCGTGCATCTGGCCGCCCATGCATTTCAACGCGGCGGCGGCCAAAACACCTTCGGGTGCGCCACCTTGGCCCATATACATGTCAATGCCGGTTTTTGCAGCCTCGGCGGTATGGATAACACCGGCCACGTCGCCATCGGTAATCAGCCGAATGGCGCATCCGGTGTCGCGCAGTTCTGCGATCATCTTGTCGTGGCGCGGGCGTTCCAGAACACAGACGGTGATCTGGTCGGGCGTGCATCCCTTGGCCTTGGCCAGCGCTTCAACCCGTTGCGATGGGCTCATATCAAGGGTGACCACATTGGCGGCAAATCCCGGACCAATGGCCAGCTTGTCCATATAGACATCGGGTGCGTGCAACATCGAGCCACGCGGCCCCATGGCGATAACCGCCAGCGCATTGGGCATATCCTTGGCGGTCAGGGTGGTGCCTTCCAGCGGATCCAGCGCGATGTCGACGCCAGCGCCATTACCGGTTCCAACTTCTTCACCGATAAACAGCATTGGTGCCTCGTCGCGTTCGCCTTCGCCGATCACCACAACTCCGGCGATGTCCATCAGGTTCAGCTGGGTGCGCATGGCGTCCACGGCCGCCTGATCCGCCGCTTTTTCGTCGCCGCGTCCGATCAACTTGGCCGAGGCAATCGCTGCGGCTTCGGACACCCGGGCCAGACCCAGTGAAAGCATGCGGTCACTATAGGTTTGATGATCGGCCATTTTGAAAATCCCTTCGGGTCTGCCCGCCGAAATTGACAGGTCGTTGTCAGTAGGCCTGAGCCTAGACGGTTTCGATCCGCAGCGCCACAGGTTCGGCCAGCGTGACGTCGATCTGCCTGATCTCGGCCAACACCGCGTCAATCGCCGCCAGACGTGTCGGATGAGTGACAATCAGAACCGGGGCTGCATTTTTTTCGTCATGGCTTTGTTGGCGCATCCGGTCGATGGAAATATCTGCTTTGCCCAAGGCCGAGGAAATTTGGCTGAGCGCGCCGGCGCGGTCTTTGACCATCAGGCGGATATAAAAGGCGGTTTCGCGTTCGGTCTGGGCCGACGGTGCCGCAACCAGAGAGGTGGCAGGTTGGCCAAATACCGGAATGGACAGGCCGCGCGCCACGTCCAGAACATCGCCCATGACCGCAGATGCGGTTGGACCTTCGCCGGCACCGGCACCGCGCATGACGATCTGACCGACGGCGTCGCCTTCGAGCACGATCATGTTGGTGCCACCTTGCAGCTGCGCCAACGGCGATGCGTCGGGCACCAGGCTGGGCTGCATGGTCTGAACCAGACCCGAACTGGTCACCTTGGCCACGCCCAACAGCTTGATCTTGTAGCCCATGTCGCCGGCTGCGCGAATATCGTCCAGCGTAATATGGCCAATGCCGGTTGTGTCGACGCCGGCGAAATCCACCTTGGTTCCAAAGGCAATCGACGACAGCAAGGCCAGTTTATGGGCCGCATCGATACCGCCGACGTCCAATTCAGGGTCTGCTTCCAGATAGCCAAGGCCATTTGCCTCGTCAAAAATCGCCTGATAGCTGAGGTTAGAGGTTTCCATCCGGGTCAGGATATAGTTGCAAGAGCCGTTCATGACCCCCATGATCCGCTCGATCCGGTTTCCAGCCAAGCTCTCGGTCAGGACCTTGATCACCGGAATGCCACCAGCGACAGCGGATTCGAACCGCAGATTAACGCCGTTTCGTTCTGCCAGTTCGGCCAGTGCCTGACCGTGATGAGCCAGCAGGGCTTTGTTGGCGGTGACAACATGTTTGCCAGCCGATAAGGCGACCTCGACCGAGGCTTTGGCGGGACCGTTTTCGCCCCCCATCAGCTCGATATACACATCGACGTCGTCGCGTGCGGCCAAGGCGACCGGGTCGTCTTCCCATGCGTAAGCGCTCAGATCGACGCCACGGTCTTTGCGACTGCGGGCGCAAACTGCGGTGATCTGGATGTCACGGCCAGAGCGCAGAGCCAACAGCTCGGCATTTTCCTGCACGATTTTGATGACGCCGATACCGACGGTTCCAAGTCCTGCAATACCCAGACGAAGAGGATCTGACATAATGTTTGCTCCGATTTCTCGCGCGCCGCGAACTGTGTTTCTGGGTTGTTAGCGGATAGGGCGCAGAGTGACAATTGCCATTGGCAAGAATCCAGATATCAAATCTGCCGATTTTCCGGCGTTGGTTATTGCGGCGGGGCCGTCAGAGCCGATGCGCGACGCAGCAAATCATATTTGCGGGCGTCCAGTTCGGCGATGGTGTCGGAATAGCCGTCGCTGTCTTGGGCTGTGGCCGTTTGCAGTTGTTGCGTTGGCTGCAACTGGGGCGGTGGCGCGTCGGCGTCAATTTTAGGATCGGGATGCTGAAAATCCGGAACATCGCGCTGGATCGAACAGGCTGCCAGCACACTCACCGATAAAATTATTGCTAATATACGTGGCATTCGGCTTGGCATTCGGCGTGTTCCAGTTATCGGTACGGACCCGCAAACAATAGATGCGGGTCCGCCCATGTGCAACTTACATGTCCGGGTACAGCGGGAAGGCCGCGCACAGGTCGGCGACTTTGGCTTTTACGGCGTCTTCTACCGCGGCATTGCCGTCCGGGCCATTGGCGGCCAAACCGTCCACAACTTCGACAATCATGTCGGCAATCAAGCGGAATTCAGCTTCGCCAAAACCACGGGTTGTGCCCGCAGGTGTCCCGAGACGAATGCCCGAGGTTACAAACGGTTTCTCGGGGTCAAAGGGAATGCCGTTTTTGTTGGTTGTAATGCGGGCGCGACCCAAGGCTTTCTCGGTGGCGTTGCCTTTCACGCCTTTGGGGCGCAGGTCCACCAGCATCAGATGCGTATCCGTGCCACCGGTGACGATATCCAGCCCGCCCTTCATCAACTGGTCTGCCAGCGCAACCGCATTGGCACGGACCTGTTTTTGATAGGTTTTGAATTCGGGGCGCAATGCCTCGCCAAAGGCGACGGCTTTGGCTGCGATGACATGCATCAACGGGCCGCCCTGAATGCCAGGAAAAATGGCCGAGTTGACTTTTTTGGCGATGGCTTCGTCATTGGTCAGGATCATGCCGCCGCGTGGACCGCGCAGGGTTTTGTGCGTGGTTGTCGTGGCGACATCGGCATAGGGGAACGGGTTGGGATGTTCGCCTGCGGCAACCAGACCGGCGAAATGCGCCATATCGACAAACAGATAGGCCCCAACACTGTCAGCGATTTCGCGGAACTTGGCAAAATCGATTTGGCGCGGAATAGCAGAGCCACCGGCGATGATCAGCTTGGGCTGGTGCTGTTTTGCCAGTTCGGCGATCTGGTCATAGTCGATAAGGCTGTCTTGTTTGCGCACCCCGTATTGAATGGCATTGAACCATTTTCCGGACTGGTTTGGCGCCGCGCCGTGGGTCAGGTGACCGCCGGATGCGAGGTTCATCCCCAAAATAGTGTCACCGGGTTGGATCAACGCCTGCATCACGCCTTGGTTGGCTTGCGAGCCGGAGTTTGGCTGAACATTGGCAAAGTCGCATCCAAACAGTTGCTTGGCGCGGTCGATGGCCAGATTTTCCGCCACATCAACATACTGGCAGCCGCCATAATAGCGACGCCCTGGATAGCCTTCGGCATATTTGTTGGTCAGGACCGATCCCTGTGCCTGCATGACAGCTTTGGACACGATATTCTCAGAGGCGATCAGCTCGATCTCGTCGCGCTGGCGGCCCAGCTCTGCGGTGATTGAACCGAAAATTTCGGGATCGCGGGACGAGAGGTCTTCGGTAAAAAAACCGGCGTTTTGAGCGTTGCTGTTCATGATAGGGTTCAACTCCTGAGCTGGGCGGTGAGGTCTGTGTCATTTCCTAGGCGATGACTATGCCCTACGAAAGCGCAAAAGCGGCGCGCGCGGCATTTTGTACGACCCCGACCGGCCTTGATAGCAGTGGAAACTAGGCTATCGGCACAGAATTTCGCTTTTGGGAAACAAATTCGGGACATTGGGGCGAAAAAATATTACGCACAGTGTATGGCATATAAAAAAATACACTTCATGGCCAGCCGGGCAAAAGACGCGCAATCAGCGCTGGTCGCGCTGCAAAAACGCTATTCGGCAGTTGATCTGGAACAGGCCGATGTGATTGTCGCTTTGGGCGGCGACGGTCAGATGCTGGAAACCCTGCATGCAACCCAGCATCTGGATACACCGGTCTACGGGATGAACCGTGGCACTGTCGGGTTTTTGATGAATGGCTACGATGAACAGGACTTGTATGTTCGGCTGAACGCGGCCGAAGAGGCAGTCATCCATCCCTTGAAGATGGTCGCGGATTGCGCCGATGGCCGTGCAT
The DNA here is from genome assembly GCA_964196455.1 of uncultured Myxococcota bacterium. Classification (GTDB taxonomy): domain Bacteria; phylum Pseudomonadota; class Alphaproteobacteria; order Rhodobacterales; family Rhodobacteraceae; genus Amylibacter. The sequence continues at coordinate 7,882 of CAXMUJ010000200.1, forward strand.
TTGAGGCATTGGCCATAAACGAGGTGTCGTTGCTGCGCCATGGCCCGCAAGCCGCCAAGCTGCGCATTTCGGTGGATGGTCGTGTGCGACTGGACGAATTGGTTTGTGACGGGGCGTTGGTGTCTACGCCCGCCGGGTCCACGGCGTATAACTATTCTGCACATGGGCCGATCCTGCCGATTGGCGCGGAATTGCTGGCCCTAACCGCAATGGCGGCTTTCCGGCCACGCCGGTGGCGCGGGGCGCTGTTGCCGATGCATGCCAAAGTCCGGATCGATGTTTTGGAGCCGGACAAAAGGCCAGTGTCTGCGGTTGCCGACTCGAAAAATGCCCGGGAAGTCTTGTCTGTCGATATTTTTAGCGCGCCCGACGTCAAGCACCGGATTTTGTTTGATCCGGGCCACGGGCTTGACGAGCGTTTGATCAGAGAGCAATTCGCATAGCAGACATAATATGAACAGAGTAACAGTTTCAGGTATCGGATAAATTATGGCACTCGAACTTAAAAGACAGTTTCAATACTGGGGCATCGGACTTGTATTTCTGGTGTTTCTCATGTGGGTTTTGGGTGGCGTGTTATTGCCATTTCTGGCTGGACTGGCGATTGCCTATTTTCTGGACCCGACCGCGGACAAGCTTGAAAAGATGGGGTTCAGCCGCACGGTATCGACGATTATCATAATGCTGGTTGCGGTGTTTGTGTTCGCAATTATGCTGGTGCTGTTAGTGCCGCAACTGGTGCAACAGTTGGCGGCTCTGGTGGTTGCGGCCCCAGAATATTTCCAACAACTACAGGCCTATTTGTCGGAACAGTTCCCGGCCCTGTTGGACGAGCAATCCGGAATGCGCAAAAGTCTGGACAGTTTTGTATCCGGTTTGCGCGATAAATCCGGCGAACTGGCCAATGCGGTTCTGGCCTCTGCCTTTAGCGTCGTGGACGCGCTGATCTTTATCGTGGTGGCTCCGGTTGTGGCGTTTTACATGTTGATGGACTGGGACCGAATGGTCGCGACAGTTGACAGCTGGGTGCCGCGGGATCATTTGGAAACTGTGCGCACGCTGGCGCGCGAAATCGACACGGTTCTGGCCGGTTTCGTGCGTGGACAGCTGAGCGTCTGTCTGATCCTGGGGAGTTTTTATTCAATCGGTTTGATGCTTGTGGGCCTGCAATTCGGGTTGATCGTCGGGCTGATCGCCGGTCTGCTGACGTTTATTCCCTATGTCGGGTCCGTTATCGGCGGCGCCTTGTCGATCGGTTTGGCATTGTTTCAATTCTGGGGCTCGCCCGAGTGGATTGTTGTTGTTGCGGTGCTGTTTGTGATCGGACAGGCCGTAGAGGGGAATTTTCTGACGCCAAAGCTGGTGGGCGGGTCAGTTGGGCTCCATCCGGTGTGGCTGATGTTTGCATTGTCCGCCTTTGGCTCGTTGTTCGGGTTTGCGGGCATGCTGATTGCGGTGCCGGTCGCGGCCTGTATCGGCGTGTTTTCGCGTTTTGGCGTGCGTCAGTACTTGTCGGGGCGGCTCTATACCGGCCATGTCGGGCGGCAAGCCGCGTTGGAAGCCGGTGCCGAAGTCGGTGCCGAAGCCGAGACCGATACCCATGGCTGAGCAGCTTATTCTGAACTTTCCGGTTGAAACCGCATTTGGCCGATCGGACTTTTTCCGCTCGCCGGCCAATGCTCTGGCGGTCGATATGATCGGGACATGGCCTAATTGGCCTTTGGCCAAACTGGTTCTGATCGGTCCCGAAGGGGCAGGGAAATCACATCTGGCGCATATTTGGGCCGATGAAACCGGCGGCAGTATCCAAAACGCCGACGATCTGACCAGTGTTGATCCCGATAGCGTAACCCAGTCGCCGCTGTGTGTCGAAGATGCGCATCGGTTGGCGGGTGATGCCCAGGGCCAGACGGTTCTGTTTCACATTCACAATTTTGCGCTGGAGCGTGGAACGCCGCTGTTGATTACAGGACAAGGGGCTGTGACGGGTTGGGGGCTGTCGCTTGCCGATTTGACCAGCCGGCTGAGCGGTGCCAACACCGTAGCACTGGACCCACCGGACGATGCCTTGTTGTCTGCGGTCATGGTAAAACAGTTTGCAGACCGGCAATGCGCCGTTGGTCCGGACGTTATCCACTATCTGGCGCTGCGGGTTGATCGATCCTTTCAGGCTGCCCGTGATATCGCAACCGCAATTGACACGTTCGCACTGGCGCACAAGCGCCCCATTACCCGCCGCCTGGCGGCCGAGGTGCTGGACAATCTTGGTGCGCGCGACGCAGAGTTAATCCGAGTTAATCCGAGTTAATCCGAGGTGATCATGCTTAAAACCGCAGACAATATTGATGCCGATTTTCTGGCGTCAGAGACCGGCGAACCGGTAGACATTAGCGATATTGATCCCAAAGGACCGAGCCGGTTTTTCAATCGGGAGCTGTCGTGGCTTGCGTTCAATTGGCGTGTGCTCAACGAGGCCGGAAAATCCAACTTGCCGTTGCTTGAGCGGGTTCGCATGCTGTCGATCTCGGGGTCCAATCTGGACGAGTTTTATACGGTTCGGGTCGCGGGGCTGCGTGAATTGGTTCGGGGTGGAATTACCCATCCCGCGATTGACGGGCTAAGCCCGGCGCAACAGTTGCGGCTGATTAGTGTCGACGCGCGCAGTTTGATAGCCGAACAACAAAATATCTGGCAAGGCTTGCAAAGCGAGCTGAAGACCAAGGGAATTGCCTTGTTGACCCGCAGCGATCTGACCAGAGAAGACAGAACATTTCTGTTGGATTATTTCACCGACAACATATTTCCGGTGCTCAGCCCACTGGCCATCGATCCCGCACATCCGTTCCCGTTTCTGCCCACGGGCGGGCTGACATTGGCGCTGCAATTGCAACGTGAACACGACAAACGATCCTTGCAGGCCCTGTTGCCAATACCACAACAGATCGACCGGTTTATCGCGTTGCCGGACACGCCGGACGGCGATCAACGGTTGATTGTGCTCGAGGAAGTTTTGTTGGAATTCGTCAACCGGTTATTTCCGGGATATGTGCTTAAAGATCATTGTGCATTCCGGGTTTTACGCGACAGCGATCTTGAGGTCGAAGAAGAAGCCGAAGATCTGGTGCGCGAGTTCGAAACCGCGCTGAAACGCCGGCGCAGGGGCGGTGTTATTGTTCTGACGATGACTAAAAATGCACCCGCTGCGCTGCGCTCGGTGATTTTGCGTGAAATGAGTGTCAAAGACGAGGATGTGGTCGAGCTGGACGGTCTGTTGGCGATCAGCGATCTGAGTAACGTCATCTTGCGTGGCCGGACCGATCTGCAATGGAACAAGTTTATTCCGCGGGTGCCGGAGCGGGTTCAGGATTTTGAGGGCGATATTTTTGCGGCCATCCGGCAAAAGGATATGTTGCTGCATCACCCGTATGAAACCTTTGATATCGTGGTGCGGTTTTTACAACAAGCTGCGCGCGATCCTGATGTTTTGGCCATCAAACAAACGCTGTATCGCACATCGGCCCAGTCGCCGATCGTCGAGGCGCTGTGTCTGGCGGCCGAAGAGGGCAAGTCCGTGACCGCATTGATCGAGCTGAAAGCCCGTTTTGACGAGGCGGCCAATATTCGGCAATCGCGAATGCTTGAACGTGCCGGCGCCCATGTTGTCTATGGGTTTATTGATCTTAAAACCCATGCGAAAATCTCGACTGTTGTGCGCCGCGAAGGCAATCAGTTGATCACCTATACCCATTTTGGCACCGGAAATTATCACCCGGACACGGCCAAGGTCTATACCGATCTGTCGTTGTTCACCTGTTCCAAATCACTGGGACAGGACGCAACCAAAGTGTTCAACTATGTGTCGGGCTATGCCCGCCCTGTCGGGCTCAAGAAACTGTCTGTCTCACCGATCCAGATGAAGGCTGACTTGCTGGCGCATATCCAGAACGAAATGGATCAGGTGGCGTTGGGCAATCCGGGGTGTATCTGGGCCAAAATGAATGCAATCATCGAAGAAGACATCATCGACGCGCTCTATGCGGCTAGTCAAGCCGGGGTCAAAATCGACCTGATTGTGCGCGGCATTTGCGGCCTGCGTCCGCAGGTTAAGGGATTGTCGGAGAATATTCGGGTGAAATCCATTGTTGGACGATTTTTGGAACATTCGCGCATTGTCTGTTTTGGCAATGGCGGCGGCTTGCCGTCGAAAAAAGCCCGGGTGTTTATCTCGTCTGCCGACTGGATGGGGCGCAACCTGAACCGGCGGGTTGAAAGTCTGGTCGAGATCACCAACCGGACGGTGCATTCGCAGATTATGAACCAGATTATGACCGCCAACCTGGCGGATCAGGAAAACAGTTGGGTGTTGCTGCCCGATGGCGTTTATGCCCGACATCAAGCGACAGACAGCAGTAGGTTGTTTAATTGCCACCGGTTCTTTATGGAAAATCCGTCCTTGTCGGGACGCGGCAAAGTCGGGGCCAAGGATGTGCCAAAGCTGAGCCACAGTTACGACAATGACTGAGCCGATCAACATCCAAATTACCCCGACGATGGCGGCGCTGGAACGGGTCGGTGTCATCGATATCGGGTCCAACTCTGTCCGTCTTGTGGTGTTTGACGGCGCGGCGCGGTCGCCTGCGTATTTCTTTAACGAAAAAATCCTTTGCGGATTGGGCAAGGGTCTGCGCGATAGCGGCTGTCTGAACCCCCAAGGTTATTCCCGGGCTATTGCGGCACTGTGCCGGTTCAAGGCGCTGGGCGACTCGATGGCGCTGAATTCTCTGACCACGATTGCCACAGCGGCGGTTCGCGATGCCACAGATGGGCCAAAGTTTTGTCGTGAAGTGTTGGAAAAAACCGGCATAGATATCCAGATCGTCAGTGGCAAGCAGGAGGCGACCCTGTCCGCCAAGGGTATTTTGTTGGGTTGGCCCGAGGCCACCGGGCTTGTCTGCGATATTGGCGGGTCGTCTATGGAATTCGCCGAGCTCGCGGAAACTGGCGTTGGCACGGTCGAGACCTCGCCTTTGGGGCCGCTTCAGCTTGAAGGCTTGGTCGCAGACGGCGAGGATCAGGACGTGGTGATCGCGCGCGAACTGGCCAAGGCTACCGTCGATTTTGTCATGCCCTACAAGCGGTTGTTTCTGGTCGGTGGATCATGGCGGGCGATTGCAAAGCTGGATATGGAATTCCGGTCCTATCCGCTGCATGTGCTGAATGAATATTGCATCCAGACCGATCACTTGCTGGAAACGCTGGACTGGATTGACGGGCTGGACGTCGACGAGATGATCAAGCTGTCAGGCAGTTCGCAGAGCCGGATCGGACTGGTGCCGCGGGCCGCACGGGTCTTGCGCCAGCTGTTGCAAATGGTGACCCCGCGCGAGATATTTTTTTCCAGTTATGGCCTGCGCGAAGGGTTGCTGTATCAAGGCATGCCTGACGAGGTGCGGGCGCAGGATCCGATGCTGGAAGCTTGTCGCTTTAGCGAGCGGACCTCGTCGCGGTTCCCTGGATTTGGTGATTTTCTGGCAGACTGGTTGTTGCCGTTATTCCCCGACGCAGACGATCATCGATTGATCCGGGCAGCTTGTTTGTTGCACGATGTTGCCTGGCGATCGCATCCCGACTATCGCGCCGATCTGAGCTTTGAGAATGCCACACGGGCAAATTTGGGTGGTTTGGACCATCGCGGTCGTTTGATGATCGCTCTGGCGCTGCACTATCGCTATAAATCCGGTTCACCGTCCGGTCTGACGCGGGATCTGTTTGGCCTGTTGCCATCGTCTGACTGGGTCACAGCAGAAGTGTTGGGCAAGGCAATCCGGTTTGCGACGCTGTGTTCGGGTGCTGATTTAAAATTGCCCGGTGACTTGGCGTTGAGCGATACCGAGCTGCGACTGTCGCTGGACGCACAGGGTACTGCGCTGTGGGGCGAGGTGGTCGAGCGCCGGTTCCACAACGTCGCCAAAGCCCTTGATTTGGCCGGGGTGGTGGATATGGCGCCGGCCTGACTATTTGTCCAATCCGGTCTGCCAGCGGGACATATCCGATCCTGACGCGACACCAACGTCGTAAAGCTGTCGCATGTATTGCATGTCGAATATTTCGGTGCTTTCAACGGCGAAATCTTCTGGCATCAACATCAGCCGAAAGGTAAAGCCGTCGCGGTCGGCCAGTGCGGCGACTTCTTGAATGTCGCCGACACTCTGGGCCGCGATTAATGTGTCGATCGTCCGTGTTGCCATTTTTATCAATCCGGTCCGTTGCGGTGAATAGGGTGGAAACAACGGATTGTTGTGGATCAGCCATATCCTATTGTCGCGGTTCGCAATGCCCAGAGACCGCAGAATTGCGCGCATATTGACCTCGGCCCCATAGACAAACACGACTTGGGTGATGCCGCCATCGACGTGCATTTCGCGGCGGTTGATCTGGCCGTCTGTGACGTCAAACTCTACCGGTGTGAACGCAATAGGAATGGCAGACGAGGCCCACAGAATATCCCGGATCAGCTTGTGTGCTTGGGGCGTGCGCGCGGTGGCGATTTTACCCAGGTTCCAGATCACCGGCTCGGCGGCATCCATATGGGTTGTGCCGACCAGCAGACGCCTGCCGGCCTCGTGGGCATCGGCTATTTCGTCGATCATGTCGTCGGTAAGTTCACGCCGGATAATCTGACGCAGACGCGAGGTGTTAAACAGCGACTCGCCATTGAAAATACCGGCCAAAAAGCGGCCCTGAATCAGATCGCTGGTGGCGGTTTGGGTATAGAGCCGCTTGACGTTTTCGTCATATTGCGGACCCAGAAAAGCAAAGGGCGCGATCAGCGATCCGGTGGAAACACCGGTGACCACATCAAATACCGGACGTTGACCGGTTTTGGTCCAGCCCTTGATCACACCGGCCCCGAACGCACCGTCTGATCCACCGCTGGACAGCGCCAGAACATTCAGCCCGCCACCTCCGCGGGTGCTGACACGGGCGTTTTTGCGAAAGGCCTGTACCTCGTCCTGCGTTTCATTCAGCGTCCAAGCGCCAACAGTGCGCACATCGGGAAACCCTACGGGGTAAAAGGATTTATAGCTGCTTTTCGGGGGTGCGACATGGGTTCGGTCCAGACCCGAACAGGCGGTCAAAATTCCGAGCAGGATCACAAAAAATGCAAAAAACTGTCTTTTCATCACTATTTCGGCCCTAAATTGACTGGTTCAAAGCCTAGTTGCAGTTGTCCTGTTGCGCAATAAAAACGAATAGCCTAGACGTTTTGCGAAGCGTTATTAGGAGACCTGCTAAATGCGGATGTCACGGTATTTTCTGCCTATTATCAAAGAGACCCCATCAGAGGCTCAAATCGTCAGCCACCGGTTGATGCTGCGTGCCGGCATGATCCGACAGGCGTCGTCGGGCATTTACTCTTGGTTGCCGATAGGGTTCAAGGTTCTGCGCAAGCTGGAAGACATCGTGCACCAAGAGCAGATCCGCGCTGGGCACAACCCGATGTTAATGCCGACACTGCAATCTGCCGACCTGTGGCGCGAGAGCGGTCGCTATGACGATTACGGCGAGGAAATGCTGCGCATTACCGACCGGCATGGCCGCGATATGCTCTATGGTCCGACCAATGAAGAGCTGATCACAGATATTTTTCGCAACAATGTGCAGTCCTACAAAGATCTGCCGCTGACGCTGTATCATATCCAGTGGAAATTCCGCGACGAGATCCGCCCCCGTTACGGGGTGATGCGCGGGCGCGAGTTTTTCATGAAGGATGGCTATACTTTCGATGTCGATAAACCTTCGGCAATCCACGCCTATAACCGCCACATGGTCAGCTACCTGCGGACCTACGAGCGCATGGGGCTGAAAGCTCTGCCGATGCGGGCCGACAGCGGACCCATTGGCGGCGATGACACCCATGAATTTCTGGTGCTGGCCGACACCGGCGAGAGCGAGGTTTTCTATGATAGCGCAATTTTGGACCTGAACCTTGGGGATCGCGATGTCGACTATGACAATTGGGATCAATGCGCCGATATTGTGAGCGAATGGACAACACCCTATGCGCGCACAGACGAAACCCACGATCAGGCCGTATTCGATCAGGTTCCCGCCGAGCGTCAGATGACGTCACGCGGTATCGAGGTTGGGCAAATCTTCTATTTTGGCACCAAGTATTCCGAGACGATGGGTGCGAATGTTGTCACCGGTGACGGCGCGCGCGTGCCGGTCCACATGGGCAGCCACGGTATTGGCGTGTCGCGACTGATGGGGGCTATTATCGAGGCAAGCCACGACGACAACGGCATCATCTGGCCCGAGGCCGTGACCCCGTTCGGCGTCGGTATTGTCAACCTGAAACAAGGCGACGACGCGGCAGATACGGCTTGCGAGGCCCTGTACAAATCGGCGCAATTGCTGGGTCTGGACCCGCTTTACGATGACCGCAAGGAACGGGCAGGGTCGAAGTTTGCAACAATGGACTTGATCGGCTTGCCGTGGCGTATCACAGTTGGTCCGCGTGGATTGAAAAACGGCGTGGTCGAACTTACGTCGCGCAAAACCGGGGTCAGTGAAGAGCTGACGCCAGAGCTGGCGTTGCAAAGGCTGGCCGAGATATATTCTGGGATTTGATCTGATATGGTGAAACTGGTGAAAATGACAGGTGGGGTTTTACTGGCCTGTTCCATGTCGCAGTTTCCTGAATACTCGCAGCAATATGTTCAACGACTGGGCGGTGCGGTGGACGAATTGGCAACGGTCGTGGAAGATTTTGATGCCACGGCACAGTCCTCTGGTCAAAACCGCGAAGCCGCGTTGCTGTCGATGCAGGGAACCGATTTTCTGACGCGGCGACAAGACGACATGCGCCGGACCATTACCCGTCAAGAAGTGTTGGCCCAGGACTATGAAGTGCTGCGCGATGCCAGTGCCTATGAACGGCTGGCTTATATTTCCAAGCTGACAGACACCGGGATTACCGAGCGTGCGTGGGATGATTTTAAACCTGCCGTGCCCTTGACGTTGGACGGTTTGATTTTCACACTGACAGGCTATCTGGCAGGCTATGGCGCGCTTTCAAGCGTAACGCGTCTGCGCCGCCGCAAACGCAAAAAGCGATTGGCATGAGCATACCCATGAGCACACCTATGAGCATCGTCCTATGAGAACTCGGGCATTCGCACCGCATGAATGGATGATCGCTTGGCGGTATTTGCGCGCACGCCGGTCCGAGGGCGGGGTCAGCGGCATGACCTGGATTTCCCTGATCGGTATCTCGCTGGCGGTGTTTGCGCTGATTGCTACCCTGTCGGTGCGGGCTGGATTCAGAACAGAGTTTGTAAACACTATTCTGGGGGCCAATGCCCATGCAACGGTTTATTGGGCACCGGTCCGCCAGCAAAGCGGCGTCATTTTGCGAACATCTTCGGATTATGAACGGATCGCAGAGTTGATGCGAAAAATTCCGTCGGTGACCCGCGTGGCTCCGGTGGTCAAAGGCCAGGTTCTGGCCTCTGCCAATGGCCGAAATGCCGGGGTGCAGGTTTTGGGCGAGAGCCTCGCAGACCTGCGCACCTTGCCTTTGGTGGCAGAGCCCGAGACAAAGATCGGCTCGTTGGATGATTTTGAGCGCGGTGTTGCCATTGGCACCGGTGTCGCCCGCAGCCTTGGCCTGTCTTTGGGGGACAAGATCACCCTGACCTCACCAGACGGTGTGAAAACCGCATTTGGCACCAGCCCGCGGGTCAACACCTATGATGTGACCTATATTTTCGGCGTTGGCCGCTATGATATCGATCAGGTGCGGGTCTATATGCCGCTGGCCGAAGCGCAGAGCTATTTCAACCGCGAAGGCGCTGTTGACGAGTTGGAGATCATGATCGACGATCCTGACCGCATTGCCGAACTGGCGCTGGATCTGCGCAATGCCGGCGGGGTGCGGGCACAGGTCTGGACCTGGCGTGATGCCAACGGCAATTTTCTGCGGGCGCTCAAGATGGAGGACAATATCATGTTCATCATCTTGTCGATCCTGGTGTTGATTGCGTCGATGAATATTGTGTCGGGGTTGATCATGCTGGTGAAAAACAAGGGCCGCGATGTGGGTATTCTGCGCACAATGGGGCTGACGCAGGGGTCAATTCTGCGAGTATTTTTCATTTGCGGCGCCTCTATCGGCGTTGTTGGCACGCTGATCGGCGTGGCGTTGGGTTGCCTTTTCGCCATCTATATTGATCAGATCTTTGGCGTCGTGAACTATATTGCCGGTGGCGGGGTTTGGGACCCGTCGATCCGGTTGATTTCCAAACTACCCGCCGAACTGGTCCTGTCCGATGTTCTGAGCGCGGTTGCCCTGTCGTTGGGCCTGTCGTTTATTATCACGATTTTCCCGGCGCGCCGTGCGGCCCGAATGAACCCGGTGGAGGCCCTGCGTTATGAGTGATGTTCTGCGCCTGTCGGGGATCGCGAAATCCTACAACCGCGGTCGACAAAACGAAGTCTCGGTGCTGTCGGGTGTTGATCTGACGGTTGGCACCGGCGAGATTGTCGGCCTGATTGCGCCATCGGGTGCGGGCAAGTCGACGTTGCTGCATATCGCCGGGTTGTTGGACACGCCGGATGCGGGAACGGTCGCAATTTCCGGTCAGGATTTGTCGGGAAAATCGGACCGGCGGCGCACCAGTGCGCGCCGGCAAGATGTTGGTTTCGTGTATCAGTTCCACCATCTGTTGCCCGAGTTTTCAGCGGCCGAGAATATCGCGTTGCCACAAATGGCCAATGGCATCGCCAAGGCCGCCGCAATGGTGCGGGCGACAGAGTTGTTGGACCGTGTCGGGCTGGCAAAACGTGTGTCGCATCGTCCGGCAGAGCTGTCAGGGGGCGAACAACAGCGGGTTGCCTTTTGCCGGGCACTGGCAAATCAGCCAAAGCTGTTACTGGCCGATGAACCGACAGGCAATCTGGACCCGGCCACGGCGGACACAGTGTTCAACCGGCTGATCGAAATGGTCCAGAGCACCGGATTGTCAGCGGTGATTGCCACACATAATCTGGAACTGGCCAAACGCATGGATCGGGTGATCCGGCTGGATGCAGGTCGTTTGGTGGACGTCTAGTCACAAATAGATTGCAATGCCAACCAGTCGCGATCGCGCATCAGGGGACGTTGGTCCGCCGCGGCAATGGCGCCGGCCAATAGCGTTGCCGCCTGTTCGCTGTCGGAAATTGCACCGGCAAAAGAAGCGGTTCCCAGCGCGGATATCTCGAACAGAGCCAACAGGTTTTCGTCGCTGGGGGGGCTGGTCTGACCTGTTACACGGGTTTCTGCGTAGCGGCGCAGTGCGGTGTCAGAAACGTCGCCCGAAGTCAGGAAACGGATCACGTTTCTCGTTCCCATCGAGGCAAACAGGTCCAACAGCGGCGGTCGTTCATCCTGTGCTGCACGCTCCATCAGAATATAGCCCGCCGCAACATCAGGTTCGGAGTGCTGCTCCAACAAGCGTCGGTTGATCAAAATAAGCCCGCCGGGCAGGTGACTGCTGGGCCGTGCGCCCAATTCAGAGACAACAATCCGGTTGGACGGCGTTCCAATCAGCCGGTTTTCCAACCCGCGGAGAGCTTCGTCGCCAAGCGGTGAATAACACGACTTGCCAGACAGGGTTTCGACTTGGTGCAGGGCCTTGTCACCGATCTGTTGCGCGATCACATCGGGAACGATCGAGGCGGCATAGCGGGCTATGGCACCGGGAAACCAGAACAGGATTAACGAGGTCAGTATGACCACAAAACCGCTACCGACGATCCAGCGCACCCGTCCGGGTTTGGGCAGTCCGCGACGCAGACGGGCCTGAATGGTCTCGATGGCTTTCACCATGGTCTCGTCGCTGATTTCCAGCTCTTCCTCGGTGTCGCCGTCGGGGGCATATGTCACCGTTGATCCGGATTTGCTCATGCGTCGCACGGCGGCCAATGACCAATGGGCCAGCGCGTTTTCGTTGTGATCGGACAGAACAAGGCTGGCATCGCCGAATGAAACGATAACCTCGCGTCGCTGACCACCATCGGTTTCTTTCCAGAGTCCGATGCTTTCCAGCCGTTCAAATTGTTCAAGTGCCGTCATTGCCTGTAAGCCCTTTGGGGCAGTGACCTTTTGGTCTTGGATCAAACCTATACCAAGCCGAACCACCATGCCAGCGGTTCCGTCTGCGGGTGTCGGAAAAAACAGCTGCGGTTAGGCGGCGTCGGCGGCCTTGCCAAAGCGGTTGTAATATCCCGCACCGGTTTTTGCCAAGTCGCGCAGCGATTGTGGCGCCGCAAAACGGTCGCCGCAAGCCGCCGTCAGAGCATCGCAAATTTCGACCGCACGCGCCGAGCCGATGATATCAAGCCAGCTGAACGGCCCGCCGGACCACGGCATAAAACCCCAGCCAAGAATGGCGGCGACGTCGCCTTCACGGATGTCCATCAACACGCCTTCGTCGCGCGCGCGCACGGCCTCCAGAACCTGAGCCATAATCAGACGGTGCTGGACGTCGTGCAGATCGGGCTGCTCGGCTGCCACGGGCCAGTTCTCGACCAGTCCGGACCACAGACCCGTGCGTTTGCCTTTATCATCATAAGCATAAAAACCGGAGTTTGATTTCCGACCCATACGGCCCTCGTCGGCCAGTTTGAAGATCACTCCATCGGCAGGGCTGGCGGGATAGGCGTCGCCCATTGCGGCTTTGGTTGCAGTTGCGATCTTGACGGCCAGATCAATGGAAATCTCGTCGGTCAATTGCAATGGGCCCAACGGCATGCCCAGCATTTTGGCCGCGTTCTCGATCAAGGCGGGTTCCACACCCTCGGCCAGCATGCGGATGCCCTCGTTGACATAAGGCAGGATACAGCGGTTGGCGTAGAAGAAGCGGGCGTCATTGACGACAATGGGCGTTTTCTTGATTTGTGCAACGAAATCAAGAGCCTTGGCAACGGCGTCATCACCGGTTTTGGCACCCTTGATGATCTCGACAAGGTTCATTTTTTCAACCGGCGAGAAGAAGTGAATGCCGATATAGCGGCTGTCGTCGCGGCTGGCCTTGGCCAGTTCGGTGATCGGCAGGGTCGAGGTGTTGGTGGCGAAAATCGCACTTGGATCCAGTTGGGCCTCGGCCAATTCGGTTGCCTTGGCTTTGACGCCCATATCCTCGAACACGGCTTCGACGATCAAATCGCAGCCTTGCAGGTCATCATAGCTGGCAGTGGCCGTGACGCGAGATGATATTTCGACCTTCTGCTGCGCAGTCACCTTTTTGTGCTTCACGCCCTGATCCAGGATAGCTTCAACCGTGGCCTTGCCCCGATCCGCGCTGTCCTGATCGCGATCCAGCAGAACCACCTCGATGCCGACACGGGCCGAGACAAAGGCAATACCGGCCCCCATCATGCCAGCGCCCAGTACACCCAGTTTCTTGACCGTCATATCGGGCACACCGGCGGGACGCGATGCGCCTTTTTCCAGCGCTTGTTTCGAAGTGAACAGCGTGTTGATCATGGCGCTGGAGGACGGGTTCAACAGCACATTGGTAAACCAGCGTGCCTCGACCCGAATGGCGTCATCAAACGGCAGCTGAGCACCTTCATAAATCGCTTGCAACATAGCGCGGGCCGCAGGATAGACGCCCTTGGTTTTGCCATGCACCATGGTGATGGCGCCGACATAGGTCATAAAACCACCAGCTGTATAGGGCGCGCCACCGGGCATTTTAAAGCCCTTTTGGTCCCAGGGCTTGACCAGATCGGCATCTGTGGCCGACAGGATCCATTCTTTGGCGCGCGACAACAATTGATCAGGTGCGACCACCTCGTCCACCATCTTGCTGCGCAGTGCTTTTTGCGGATCAGCCAGTTTGCCTTCCAGAATGATCGGTGCGACGGACATCAGATCCATTTTCCGGGTTAGACGGGTTGTGCCGCCGGCACCGGGAAACAGGCCGACCAGAATTTCAGGCAAGCCGATTTTGGCCTTGGGATTGTCGGCCAAAATGATCCGGTGACAGGCCAGCGGGATTTCATAACCGATCCCCAGTGCGGTACCGGGCAGGGCGGCCACAATAGGTTTGCCGTCACGATTGGTTTTTGCATCCATACCGGCCCGCTCGATTTTGCGGGTCAGGGCGTGAAACTTCATGATGCCGTCGAACACACCTTGCGCTGGATTGTCACCGGCGGTGACGCGCATTTGGGACAACACGTTCAGGTCCATGCCACCGGCAAAATCTTTTTTGCCAGAGGTGATCACCGCGCCCTTGACCGCATCGTCGGCGATGACCTTGTCAATGAGAACGGTCAGCTCTGCGATGCCGGTTTGGGACAGGACGTTCATGGATTTATCCGGCAGGTCCCACGTGATGGTGGCAATGCCGTCAGCGTCGATGTCATAGTGAAAATCTGTCATTGTGATCTCGCTTGCTAAAGTTCTGTGCCGTCTTTGCGGGTAAAAGTCGCGGAGCCATCTTCGATTTCGACCATCATGTCGATGTCGGAATAGGTGGCGACCTCGGACGCGGATTTGGTGCCGACCACCAAGAACGCCGCAGGCGTATCGCCGGTGTTTACAAAGTAATGACCGTTCTGGACACCGGCAGGAAATGCCGCACAGTCACCGGGCAACATCTGGGTTTCGCCATCGTCCTCGATAAGGCTAACAGTGCCGGCGGTTACCATAACAAACTCGTCCTCGTTCAAGTGCCAGTGCCGCATAGAGGACCGCGCACCGGGGTCTAGCATCACCAAGTTCGCGCCAAATTGGGTCAGATTACCGGCATCGCCAAGCCGCAGCGACGCGCGGCCAGCCATCATACCATTGTAAGGTTCGGGATATATCGAACCGGTTTTGACAGGTACTTCCATAAGATTGATTTTTGGCATCAGACTCTCTCGATCACGGTTGCGGCACCCATGCCGGAACCAATACACAATGTCGCCAGTCCTGTTTGCTTGTCCGAGGCTTCCATCTCGTCCAACAGCGTGCCCAGGATCATGGCGCCTGTTGCGCCCAGCGGATGGCCCATGGCAATTGCGCCGCCGTTCACATTCAGCTTGCTGTGATCGACGTTGAAATAGGTCATAAAACGCAACACCACCGAGGCGAAGGCCTCGTTGACTTCGAACAGGTCAATATCACCGATTGTCATTCCCGCATTTCGCAGGATTTTTTCGGTCACAGGAACCGGACCGGTTAACATGATAGTTGGATCGGTGCCGATTTTAGCAGTGGCTCGTATGCGGGCGCGTGGTGTCAGACCGTTGCGTTCACCATAAGCCTTGTTGCCGATCAAAACGGCAGCAGCACCATCCGATATGGCAGATGAATTTCCTGCATGGTGTACGTGGTTGATCCGTTCCAGTTCGGGATATTTCAACAGCGCCACGGCGTCAAAACCGGGCATAACTTCGCCCATATCCTTAAAACTGGCCCGCAGACTGCCCAGTGATTGCATGTCTGTTTCGGCGCGGATTTGCTCGTCATTGTCCAAAATGGCCAGCCCGTTGTGGTCGCGCACGGTGAACTGTGACTTGGCAAACCGGTTGGCGGCACGGGCCGCAGCAGCACGTTTCTGGCTCTCGACGGCATAGGCGTCACAATCGTCACGGCTAAATCCGTATTTGGTGGCGATGATATCCGAACTGATGCCCTGAGGCACAAAATAGGTTTTCATCGCCAAATAGGGGTCTACGGCGATCGCGCCGCCATCGGTGCCCATCGGCACCCGACTCATGCTCTCGACACCGCCGGCGATATAACCATCGCCCTGACCGCCCATCACCTGACCTGCAGCCATGTTTACGGCCTCTAACCCCGAGGCGCAGAACCGGTTGACCGATACGCCCGGCACGGATTGATCCAGATCGGAGTAGAGCACTGCCGAGCGCGCCAGACAGGCGCCTTGTTCGCCGATTTGGGTGACGTTGCCCCAGATAACATCTTCGATATCGCTGGCGTTCAGATTGTTGCGGGTTTTAATCTGGTTAAGGGTTTCGGCTGACAGACGCACGGCTGGAACTTCGTGCAAGCTGCCGTCTTTCTTACCCTTGCCGCGCGGGGTGCGAACGGCGTCATAGATATAGGCTTCGGTCATGTTTTTGCCCTCTTCATCAGGTCATAGGGGTGTTTCCAGCCCGGCAGGTCAGAAATGCGGGTCAACCAGGTGTCAATATTAGGATAGTCTGCGCGATCAAAGCCGAATTCCTCGGGATAGTACAGGTAGGAACAGCAGGAAAAGTCAGCGGTTGTCGGATGTCCGGCCGCCACCCAGTCGCGGCCATAAAGATGGCTTTCCAGTATGCCCAGTGCCACTTTGCACCGACCTTGCAAGAATTTGATCACGTCGTCAGAGCGGTATTTTTCCGGCAGAAAATTCATTTGAAACCGCAGCGAGCCCAGTTGCGACGACAGCTTGTGATTGTCCCACAGTGTCCAACGCAGTATTTCCAAGCGGTCCGCTTCGGTCTCGGGGGTGAACATCCCGGTTTCACGCGACAGGACATCGAGCATGACGCCAGACTGCGCATAGCGTTTGCCATTATGCACCAGAACTGGAACCTCTTTCATGCGGTTGATCCTGGAATAGGTTTCCGAACGGGCCTCGCCGTTGAAGAAATCCACAAACACCGGCTGCCATTCGATGCCACATAATTCCAGCATCAGGGCAACCTTGTAGGCGTTTCCACTCTCGCCAAAACAATAGAGTTTTGTTGGCATCAGAATGCCTCGGCTGGCAGGGACATGACCGCGTCGGCGCCTGATTGAATGCGGCCCAGATGGGCTTTGGTCATTGGCAGCCAGCGCTGCATATAATAGCGGCCGGTCGTCAGTTTGTTCTGGTAAAACTCGGGATCAGACGTGCCGCCGTCCAGCGCATCCTGTGCGACCTTGGCCATGCGGGCCCACATCAGGCCCAGACAGACATGGCCAAACAAATGCAGGAAATCGGTTGAACCGGCCAGCGCATTGTTCGGGTTTTTCATCCCCTCGGCCATGAAATACATGCCAGCGGCCTGTAAATCCTTGGACGCAGATTTGAGCGGGGTCAGGAAATCCTCGGCCAGTGTGTCGTTCTCTTTGTTTTCCGCAATAAAGGTTTTGACCATATCAAAGAATGCCAGCACATGTTTGCCACCATCCGCCGGCAGCTTGCGCCCGACGAGGTCCAGCGCCTGAACGCCGTTTGCGCCCTCGTAGATCATGGCGATACGGGCATCGCGCGTGAATTGCGGCATGCCGGTTTCCTCGATATAACCGTGGCCGCCATAAACCTGTTGGGCCTGAATGGTCATATCGTACCCGATGTCGGTGATGAAGCCCTTGAGGATCGGCGTCAGCAAGGAAATCAGCCCGTCGGCATCCGCATCGTCGTTCCGGTGCGCCGTGTCGATGGTTTTGGACCCCCACAGCAACAGCGCCCGCGCACCCTCGATAAAGGAGCGTTGGTTCATCAACATGCGGCGCACATCGGGATGAACGATCAGCGGGTCCGCAGGCCCGTCGGGGTTTTTTGCACCAGTAACATCGCGCCCCTGCAGGCGGTCTTGGGCGTAGATGACAGCGTTTTGATAGGCGACCTCGGCCTGTGCCAAACCTTGCAATCCGACGTTGATGCGGGCCTCGTTCATCATGGTGAACATCGCCCGCATACCCTTGTGTTCTTGGCCCAACAGATAACCCGTGGCACCGTCATAGTTCATGACACAGGTCGCATTGCCGTGGATGCCCATCTTTTCCTCGATCTTGCCCGCGGCCAGATCGTTGCGATTTCCCAGCGACCCATCGTCGTTGACCAGAAACTTGGGCACGATAAACAGCGACACGCCCTTGATACCCTCTGGCCCGCCGGGAATTTTTGCCAGAACCAGATGAATTATATTCTCGGTCAGATCGTGCTCGCCCGCCGAGATGAAAATCTTTTGCCCGGTGATTTTGTAACTGGCGTCATCCTGAGGCTCTGCCTTGGTGCGCATCAGGCCCAGATCGGTGCCACAATGGGGTTCGGTCAGGTTCATGGTGCCGCCCCATTCACAGGTGACCAGTTTTGGCAGGTATGTTTGTTTTTGCGTGTCTGATCCATGCGCGTGGATTGCCGAATAAGCACCGTGGGTCAGGCCGGAATACATGGCCAGCGCCATGTTGGCGCTGCACAGCATTTCACCGACCGCCGTGTTCAAGGCAAAGGGCATGCCCTGACCGCCATAGGCCGGATCACAGTCCAGACCCGGCCAACCGCCGTCGCACAGCGCATCAAAGGCGGCCTTGAAGCCGTCGGGCGTGCGCACCACACCGTTTTCAAAATGACAGCCCTGAGTGTCGCCGACGGCATTTACCGGTGCCAGGGCTTCGGCAGCGATTTTGCCTGCCTCTTCCAGAACGGCCACTGTGAAATCCGGTGACAACTCTTCATATCCATCAATACTGGCCTCTGAGGCTTGCAACAGTTCTTGCAAAACAAATTGCAAATCTTTGGTCGGGGGGATGTAGCTTGGCATTGGCGGCTCCGGTTGCGTTATTCTGCTGCGGTTTGATGTTTAAACGAAGCAAGCATCTTTTCACCCCATTTAAGTTGATTTCGTAAATCCGTGATGGATTGATCGAGATCTTTGCGCTGTTGGCGTAAATCTTTTAACCGCTCAAGCGCCAGATCATAGGTTTGGGACAGTTGGGTGTATTGCCGGTCGCCCAGATGATACAGCTCCAACAGTTGCCGAATTTCCTCCAGAGAAAAGCCAAAACGCTTGCCGCGCTGGATCAATTTCATGCGGGCGCGGTCGGATTTCGAGTACAAACGGTGGCAGCCGTTGCGGTCCGGGTTAATCAATTTCTTGGATTCATAAAAGCGTAGGGTTCTGGGCGTGACATCGAACTCGACACACATTTCGCTGATTGTTTTGGCTTTTGACGGCATCCAGTCCTCCTGCGATCAGCGTAACACCGTGTTGCGGGGCATGCCTATAGCCGCTGAACCAGTTTACTTGACGTTTACGTAACTCTACGTGACGTCACTTTGGCATATTGTCCAGTGTTGTCCTGCGAAGCGCACTCAACTCGTCGATCGCCTCTTGCAGATGCTCTTTGCGGGTTTCCAGTTCGGCGATTTGATCCGTGGCCATTTCAACCCAACGTTCCATCTGGGGTGTGTTGTCAGAGTGACCTTGATACATTTCAAGCCATTGACGGATCTCTTCCAGAGAGAAGCCAAAACGACGGCCGCGCAAAATCAGCTTGAGCCGTGCCAGTTCCCGCGCAGCATAAAGTCGGCTGCGACCGACTTTTTCAGGGGTCAGCAACTCAATGTATTCATAGTAGCGAAGAGTCCGAGGTGTTACGTCGAACTTCGTGCACATTTCTTTCAATGTAAATTTTTGTTCTGTCATCGCTTACAAATATCGTTGTCAGTGCACCCCGATGTTTGCACTTTACGTCCCTTAACTGCAAGCTTTATAGGAAGCCCGGCGCGAAAAAGTAGAATCCGTAAGCGATGAATACCGCTGGAATTGCGCTGTAGATTGTCGCGACAAAGGCGGCCTTGGGGTTCAGGGCAATGGCGGGGAACAGGGCATCGCCGTCATTGGCAATCGAGTTTCCGATCAACGCAGCAAAGGGAACAAGCCCGTTGATGTAGAAAGTTGTCACCAGAATTTGCGGACCACAGCCCGGTATAAATCCAACCAGAATTGCGATCGCAGGCAGCAAAATACCAACGGTGCTGAACATGGCTTCGAGATCGAGACCGGCAAAACTGTTGAGATATTCAAACAACAGAAAGGCCAGAATAACCCATGCGGTGATAAAACTGGTTTCTTCGGTCATCCGGGTTAATGGCGAATCCTTTGAATTCGACATCGCTTTTAGCGGTGACGAGGCCCACACCAACATGCTCAGCGCAATGCCCACCAGCGCAATCGCCGTGGCAATAGTCGCGGTCAGACCGGAAAATTGCACCTGTGCCAGCGCGAAACAACCAAAGATCAGACCGGGCAACGCCAGCACCGCATATAATTTATCCTGTACCCGGGTTTTGCCGATCTGGAAAATTTTCATGGTGCGGGATGTGGTGGCGTAGTTTCGTTTATCAATTAAATCAACGATGTAACCCGATATTATACCGGTAACAAATGCTATGGGCAGCAGAACTATCGCCACGTCGGGGCGTTTTGCAATCAACAGGAACGCCGCATCGCCCATTGTTGCGGTGAGCGTTGCGACAACCGCGCCCATCGTGACGTTTCCCGACGAATAGGCGGCAACAACCACCACGGCGCCGCCACAACCGGGCAAACCGCCCAGCAAAGCCGCCAAAGGCACCTGTGCATAGCGCGCATTACGAAACACATTGCCGATATCCAAGTGAAATATTTTTTCAGCGCCGTAGAACAGGAACAGCGTGGCGGCGACAAAAACTGAAACACCAATATAGGCATCTTCAAGCGCGCGACGGGTAACCTCGCCCAACGCACCGGGCATCGCCGCTGCGGCCAAAAGCCCCAGAGCCAGCAGCAGACGATTGGTGCGCAGCGTGCCCATACGCTCCGGAAGTCCGAATACCGCGCGACCCGCCAATCCTGCGGTAGCAGTGGCGTTCGGGGATTGGGTCATGACTTCTGGCGATAACGACATTTCGAGCCTTTGCAATTGCGAATTATTCTCATTTGCATATTTAGTGCTTGTACAGAGATTTGCAAGTGAAATAATCAGGGACCGGGCGCAGGGCGCTCTATTCCTGTCTATAGCGAAGGAAACGGTGTGACGCCGGAACAGAAAAAGGCCACACAGATGTTCGTAGATATGCTGCCGCATTGTCGCGAGCTGAACATCCGCATTGAGGATGTCGGACCGGCGCGGGCCGTGATGGCGCTGCCTTATGACACGAAACTCGTGGGCGATCCGGACACTGGCGTGATCCACGGTGGTGCGGTGTCTGTATTGATGGATACCTGTGGCGGCGCCTCGATCTTGATGCATCCGGAAAACGGCGGCAGTTTTGCGACATTGGATATCCGCATCGACTATATGAGAGCAGCAAAGCCGGAGCGGACCGTTTTCGCCGAGGCGTTTTGTTTCCATGTGACGCGCACGGTTGCGTTTGTCCGGGTTACGGCTTGGGATGAAGATCAAACAGATCCTGTTGCCACTGCCAGTGCCGCCTTTACCTTTACGCCGCGTCGGCCAAAAACAGAGGCAGTGTCATGAGCGCGCGCAAGATAGAGGATGTACAAACATTGAAAGAGCGCCGTGACAGCGTATTAAAGCGGATGACCGCCGCCGTGCCCTATGCGCGTTTCATGGGGATCAGTTTTGATCGTCGCGGTGACGAACTGACGGCCATTCTGAGCTATACGCCAATGCTGATCGGCAACCCGTCGCCAGCGGCCATACATGGTGGGGCGACCTCGGCGTTTTTAGAGGTTGCGGCGATCACCGAACTGACCTGGTCGAGTTTTTGGCAAGTCATGGAAGACCGTGGCAGCAGCGCCACCGACTGGTCGACAGAACCCTTGCCGCCTTTGCCCAAAACGATTGATTTCACCGTCGATTTTCTGCGCCCCGGTTTGCCGCGCGACGCCTATGCCCGGGCAGTTGTAAACCGGTCGGGTCGGCGCTATGCCTCGGTGCGGGTCGAAGCTTGGCAAGACAACAGGTCGCGCCTGTTTGCGCAAGCGACCGGACATTTTCTGATGCCAGAGTAGATGTCCCTGCCACAACACCGCCGATTGACACATACCCGGGTTCTGAAAATTGCGATCCCCGTGGTCTTGTCCAATGCCACCGTTCCAATACTGGGTGCAGTAGATACCGGTGTCGTCGGGCAATTGGGTTTGGCAGCACCCATTGGTGCGGTTGGCATCGGTGCAATTATCCTGGCGTCCATATACTGGATGTTCGGTTTTTTGCGGATGGGAACGGTTGGCTTGGTTGCACAGGCGGTCGGGGCGGACGACCCAGGCGAGACAGTCGCCCTTTTGGTGCGCGGGTTGATGATCGGCGTCGCCGCAGGGGTGGGTTTCATTGTGCTTCATGTCCCGCTGTTCTGGGCGGCCTTTCAGCTGTCGCCGGCGTCAGCAGCGGTAGAGGGCCTTGCACAATCGTATTTGAATATACGGGTCTTTAGCGCACCGGCGGTGATCGCGATCTTTGCTGTGACCGGTTGGATGATCGCGCAGGAACGCACGCTGCAGGTTTTGATTGTCCAGCTGTGGATGAACGGTTTGAACATTGCCTTGGATGTCTGGTTTGTTATCGGGTTTAATTGGGGTGTCGAGGGCGTCGCAGTGGCCACTTTGATCGCGGAATGGACGGGGTTGTTGTTGGCGCTCTGGCTGGTGCGGGATGGATTTGCGCAGGGCCACTGGAACAACTGGCCGGTGGTCTTTGATCGCGTCCGGCTGATCCGCATGGCGCGGGTCAATGGCGATATCATGGTGCGGTCAGTGCTGGTGCAAATCGGATTTGTCAGCTTTTTGTTCTATGGCGCCGGATTTGGCGACACGGTGCTGGCGGCAAATCAGGTGCTGCTGCAATTTCTGTATATCACGGTCTATGCGCAAGACGGGTTTGCCTTTGCCGCCGAGGCAATGGTTGGTCAGGCGATGGGGGCCCGAAATCGGTCGGCCCTGCGTCGTGCGGTTCTGTTGAATACGGGCTGGGGCATTGCCTGTGTTGTAGTGTTGTCGTTGGCGTTTGCGCTGTTTGGAGCGGACTTGGTTGCTTTGATGGCCAAGTCGACAGAGGTCCAAGACGCGGCCAACGAGTATCTGATCTGGATTGTCCTGGCGCCGACACTGGGCGTGTTGGCTTGGATGATGGACGGGGTGTTTATCGGGGCGACGCGAACCGCGGATATGCGCAATATGATGATCATCAGCACGGCGGTCTATTTCACCGCGCTCTGGCTGTTGCTGGACCGGTTCGGAAATCACGGTCTGTGGGCGGCGCTGATTATCTTTTTTGTTGTGCGGGGCATTACGCTGGCCATGCGCTATCCGGCGTTGGAGGCAGCAGCAGACACGTCAAGCTGAGGCTCAGAGGATTTTCAAGACATCTTCGGGCGGACGGCCAAGGGCCGCATTGCTGCCCGAGATCACAACCGGGCGCTCGATCAAGATCGGGGACTTGGCCATAGCGTCTATCAGCGCGGCACTCTCGCTGTCTTTGGTCAGACCCAGTTCCTTGGCGGCCGTTTCGTTAAATCGCATCAATTTCGCTGCCGGGATTTGCAATGCCTCGAGCACCGCTTCAATCTCGGGCACCGATGGTCCATCCGACAAGTACAACCGAATGACGGGGTCAATGCCCCTGTCCGTCAACAGAGCCAACGTTTGCCGCGATTTCGAACAGCGCGGATTGTGCCAGATTACCGTCATAGAAAGCGCGCCCTGTCTTGGCCAGTGGCGTCGGCGATATTGGCATAGCCGTCGCGCTGTAACAACGTGTCCAGCCCGCGCACAATGTCATTGACCAGCGACATGCCACCATAAACCAGTGCGGTATAAAGTTGAACCGCCGAGGCGCCTGCCAGAATTTTGGCATAGGCTTGTTCGGCGTTGGAAATGCCGCCAACCCCGATCAAAGGAATATCGCCGTTTGTGATCTGCGAAAGCTGGGCCAACACGCGTGTCGACTTTTCAAACAGCGGCGCGCCGGACAATCCGCCGGCCTGTTCGCGGTGGCGGTCGGTCAGGCCAGTGCGGTCGAGCGTCGTGTTCGTGGCGATGATGGCGTCAACTTTGGTGTCGGCGGCGACCTCGGCTATTTCGGTAATTTCCGCAAGTGTCAGGTCCGGTGCGATTTTCAAGAACACCGGCACCGGCTTGGCCAGCGTCGCGCGCCTGTCCATGACACCTTGCAACAGCGCGGTGAGTGCGGCCTTGCCTTGCAAATCACGCAGCTTTTCGGTGTTGGGCGAGGACACGTTAACGGTTACAAAATCAACGTGGTCTGCAGCGCGTGCCAGCACCTTGGCATAGTCCGATGCCCGATCCTCGCTGGTTTTGTTTGCCCCCAGATTGAGCCCGACAATGCCCGCAGCCGGGCGTTGGGCCAAACGGGTCGCAATCGCGTCCATCCCGTCATTGTTAAAGCCAAACCGGTTGATCGCAGCCCGATCCGATTTCAATCTGAACAGGCGTGGTTTGGGATTGCCGGGCTGTGGCAGCGGGGTTGCCGCACCGACTTCGACAAAGCCAAAGCCGGATTGCAATAACGGCGCTACAGCGGTGGCATTTTTGTCAAAACCGGCGGCAAGCCCGACAGGGTTGGGCAGGTCCAGACCAGCGACCGTCGTTCGCAAGCGGTCCGATGTTATCGGCGCTGCCTGTGGTGTTAGCCCGCGCCGGAGTGCTGAAATTGCCATGCCGTGGGTGGTTTCGGCGTCCATTTGGTGCATGGCTGCCAGCGCCAGTCGTTCCATCAACGTCATTTGAAACCCTCCGGGAAATCATGGCCGGTCGGTGTGAGCGGCAGTGGCCTGCTCCACAACACGTCTGACAGGGCCAACTGGCCATACATGTGCGCAAACAAGTCGCCGCCGCGTGATGGCTCCCAGCGGATGTCAGCCAACGTTTCACTGTCCAGCGCCAACAAAATCAGCATGTCTTCGCCGGCGAAATGTTTGGCGGCGGTGACCCGAGCCTGTGTTGCGGTCGAGAAATGGATATACCCGTCCACCAAGTCAACCGGCGCGCCAAGGGTTTCGCCGCTGTTCTGGAACTCTTGCCACTCACGGGCTCGAAAAATCTTGTAAATCAGCATGGGGATCACATGCCGCCATGGGCGGGCTCCGTCAAGGTTAAAGCCGGTCCCAGACGAAAAATAGGGCAGAACTATAGGCTGAACCCCACGTTCCTGACCGGATTTTATGCCAAGTGGGTTGACCCGACTCGGTAAAAGGCACTCAAATGCCGGCAAGGACAGCATAACAAAGTCCACCTATTATAGACCAACAAGGAGTTCCCCATGAAATTTACCAGCCTACTTACGGCGGCATCGGCACTGGCCCTGTCGTCCGGCGCAGCATTCGCAGATTATTCGCTGACGATTCTGCACACCAATGACTTTCACGCGCGGTTTGAGCCGATCAGCAAATACGACGGCGGTTGCAAGGAAGAAAGCAATCTGGAGGGCAAGTGTTTTGGTGGATCAGCCCGTTTGGTCAGCGCCATTGCCGATGCGCGCGCGCGGTCCAACAACTCTATCCTTGTGGATGGCGGCGATCAGTTTCAGGGCACGCTTTTCTACAATTACTACAAGGGCAAGGCCGCCGCTGAAATGATGAACAAGCTGGCCTATGACGGCATGACCGTTGGCAACCACGAGTTTGATGACGGGCCCGAAACCCTGCGCGGGTTTATGGATGCAGTTGGCTTTCCTGTCCTGATGTCAAACGTCGATGTTTCGGCGGAACCGGCGCTCAATGGTGTGCTGAAAAAATCATCGGTGATTGATCGTGGCGGCGAATTGATTGGCCTTATCGGCCTGACAACCGAAGATGTGGCGGAAATTTCCAGCCCTGGCGACAACGTCAAAGTTCTGGACGCGGTTGCCTCGGTTCAGTCCGAAGTGGACGATTTGACAGCCATGGGTGTGACCAAAATTATAGTCTTGTCACATTCTGGCTATGCTACGGATATGATGGTGGCGTCCAAAGTGACCGGTGTTGACGTGATCGTCGGTGGCCACTCCAATACCTATCTGTCCAATACCTCTGATCGAGCCTCCGGACCGTATCCCACTATGGTCGGGGACACCGCGATTGTTCAGGCCTATGCTTACGGCAAGTATCTGGGCGAACTGAACGTGACCTTTGATGACGATGGCAATGTGACATCGGCAACTGGCGAACCACTGGCAATGGATGCCAGCGTCACCGAGGACGCGGCGACCAAGGCCCGCGTGGCCGAATTGGCGGCGCCGTTGGACGAGATCCGCAAGAAGGTTGTGGCCCAAGCCGCAGTGCTCATCGACGGGGATCGTGCCAACTGCCGGTACAAAGAATGTGAAATGGGCAATTTGGTAGC
>CAXMUJ010000201.1:0-1644 GCA_964196455.1 uncultured Myxococcota bacterium
CGCGAAGTGCGCGTGGTTGGTGACGAGGCTGGCGAAATTGTCGCCGCCGTCAACGCATTGCGGCCCCGTTTCGATTATGTGTTCACCAGCGGGGGTATCGGCCCGACGCACGATGATATTACGGCCGACTGCATCGCCCAAGCGTTTGGTGTTGGCATAGACATCCGCGAAGACGCCCGCGCCGCCCTTGCCACCAACTATAAAAACCCTGAGATGGAGCTTAACGCGGCGCGCCTACGCATGGCCCGCATCCCTGACGGCGCTGACTTGATAGACAATCCCATATCCAAAGCCCCAGGGTTTCGAATTGGCAATGTGCATGTGATGGCAGGTGTTCCGACTGTATTCCACGCGATGGTCGATAGTGTCCTGCCAACCCTGATCGGCGGGCAACCGTTAATGTCGGTCACAGTCCGAATAGAAGCTCCCGAGGGCGAGATCGCAGCGCGGCTAGGTGAACTGGCCGACGCCACCCCAGAGCTGTCGTTCGGCTCCTACCCCTTCATTCAAAATGGAGTATTCGGTAGCAATATCGTGGTACGCGGGACTGATGTCGATAAACTGAACCAAGCCAAACAATCCCTCGCTCAGCTCGTTTTAGATTTGTGCTAATTCAATCAAATGTGACGCCCGAAGAGTACACCATAACGCTTTAGCCGTTCGCTGGCCCCATCCGGTTATAAAAGTCGATATCGTGAATTGAGACGATACCTGACATAATAAACGCCACCAAAGGCACCCATAAAACGAAGGTCGCCACAGTGACCCAAATCATTTTCTTGCCAATCATCGGGTTTACTGGGGCGGATGCCGGTGTTCCTGGCACGATGTGTCCATCCTGCTCCTGACTTCTCATACGCATTGGCAGTGCAATAAGCAAAAGCATGAACCAGATAACCGAAAACAAAACAATCGCCGAGGTGATAGCCATTAAATTTGCTCCAGCTCGATCAAAGTGCCTGTGAAATCTTTCGGGTGCAGGAACAACACCGGCTTACCATGCGCCCCGATTTTTGGCTCACCACTGCCTAATACTCGAGCGCCGGTTTCTTGCAATTTATCGCGCGCAGCCAAAATATCTTCGACCTCGTAACAAATATGATGAATCCCGCCGGCCGGGTTCTTTGCCAAAAATGCGGTAATCGGGCTGTTTTCGCCCAGTGGATGCAGTAGTTCAATTTTTGTGTTTGGCAGTTCGATGAAAACCACGGTCACGCCGTGATCCGGCTCATCTTGCGGCGCGTCAACATTCGCCCCCAGCGTATCACGGTAAAGCGCAATTCCAGCCTCGAGGTCAGGTACTGCAATGGCGACGTGGTTCAAGCGTCCAATCATGGGTATCTCCTATAAGTTTGGCACTAATTACGGCAAGTCGGCAGCCGTGTCCACGTCCCGAAGAGTCGCGGTAAACGCAACGGATGCATCCCCCAACGTCTTAAGTGTATCGGTTAGCGTATCTTCGCAAGACCAACGCACGTCTTTAAACAAATCAATTGGCAAGGGTCCGACGCGTCGCATTCCTACCAGCCAAAAACCACCGTCGGCCGCTGGTCCAAAAACGCAGTCATGATTTGCAAGCTTCTTGAAAGCGTCTTGGATTATCGCAGGCGTTATTCCGGGAATGTCACCACCAACCAACACAAC
>CAXMUJ010000202.1:0-33972 GCA_964196455.1 uncultured Myxococcota bacterium
ATCGCGCCGGTAAACAGCGCAATCAGCGTCATCACCATGCCCACGGGGGCTGCCGCCTTGGCCGCCAGCGCCGACACGTGGTGGCGCCGGATAAACCAGATCAGGGACGTCACCAGCATCATAATCCAGATGTTGATCGCCATCAGGGCGCTGGGCACATGCAAAAAGATGATTTTTACCGTGGAGCCTTGTTTATAGTCGTCCGGCGTCAGGAAAAATCCCCAGAACAGACCGACCAGCAGGCACAGGCCCGCCAGAACTGTTAGCACCGGCAGCATACGCCCCGACAGGGACATAAATTTCACAGGATTGGCATAGGTCCAGATATTCATGGTTCAGGTTTTAGCTCTTTTTGGGGCGGGGGCAACGGGCCTTTGGTCACATCCACGTCAAGTCACCGCAGATTGGCGCGCAAAGCCAGTGCCGCGCAATAGGGCATGGCCACGACCGAGAACAACGACAGCCCCGTCAGCAAGGCCCAAGCCGGCAGTGGATTTTGGCCGAATGCCGCCAGCGTCACGCATTGAGCGCCAAAAATCAGTGTCGGGATATACAGCGGTAACACCAGCAGCGACAACAACAAGCCGCCGCGTTTAACGCCAACCGTGATCGCGGCGCCAAAACTGCCGATAAAGCTGAGTGCCGGAGTTCCGGTCAACAGGCTGGCGACAAGCCAGACATAGGCCTCGGATGGCAGGTTGAGCAGAAAGCCAAGCGGTGCCGCCGCTACTGTCAGGGGCAATCCGGTCGTGACCCAGTGCGCCGCGGCCTTGGCCCCGGTGATGGCTTCGCCGGGCAGGGGCGAGGTCGCCAAAACATCCAGTGTGCCGTCCTCGAAATCAAGTTGGAAAATGCGGTCCAGTGACAGCAGACAGGCCAGCAGCGCCCCGATCCACAGAATGCCGGGGGCAATTTCGCCAAGACGGTCCAAATCGGCGCCAATGCCAAAGGGCACAAACATCACCAGTATCAGGAAAAAGGACAACGCCAGCCCGAACCCACCGCCGGATCGAAACGCCAGCAAAATATCGCGGCGGAACAGGGCAATCATGCAAAAGACCCCTCTAGAAACGGATCGTTATGGCCATTGGAGTGGGCCACGAAGGCCGACAGGTCCAGCGTCTGGATATTTTCAATGGGCAAGTCCAGATGGGTCGACAAAATGGCAATCCCGCCTGCCTTGCAATGGT
The DNA here is from genome assembly GCA_964196455.1 of uncultured Myxococcota bacterium. Lineage (GTDB taxonomy): Bacteria > Pseudomonadota > Alphaproteobacteria > Rhodobacterales > Rhodobacteraceae > Amylibacter. The sequence continues at coordinate 1,191 of CAXMUJ010000202.1, forward strand.
CAGCGATTACATCGGAAAACAGGTGTGTATTGTGCCTGTCCAGCGACGATGTCGGCTCGTCAAGTATCCAGATCTTTCGGCCGGTGACCAATAGCCGCGCCAGCCCCAGCCGCCGCTTTTGACCGGCTGACAGGGTGCCAGACAGCCGGTCCGCCAAATTTTCCAGCCCCAATCTGTCCAAGACATCGCCTGCAGATCCGGTGCCATATATGCCGGCCCAGAATGTCAGGTTCTCGCGCACTGTCATTTGCGCCTTTACCGCATCCAGATGACCGGAATAAGCGATCTGGTCGCGGTCAATATCCAGCACACCTCGCGGCCAGGTCAGCAATCCGGCAAGGGTTTTAAGCAAAGTCGTTTTGCCAATTCCGTTTGGGCCACGAATGACAAGGCAGGTGCCGGCGTCGACTTTAAACGACAGGCCGGATAACACGTCCCGACCAGACCGGGCACAATCCAAAGAGATAGCTTCGAGTTTCATTGTTCTCCAAATACTCTAATAATCTCAAATGTAAAAGCAGTGCTTTGCAAGAAATCTGTCGGGCACCTTGTGGGTTTCCTAAAATTCCAAGACCAACGAATCAGGATGGCTCCGGCCGGCCTTTTGGGCAAAACCAATCACGACAGAGCGGCATCAAGGTGGCTGGGCGGTGAAAATTCAAGGAAATTCAATTAAACGGTACACAATAGTATACAATATACCGGTTTTTGCTTGAATTGCCCTGTCTATTGCGCCACAACATGGCAGGAATTCAATCAGTTTAGCTATTGAGGAGACGCCATGACTGTTCAAGTCGGCAAGGATACCAGTAAAACCCGCAAAACACTCACTGTTGGTGGCAAGTCCATCGACTATTACTCGATCCCGGCGGCGACAAAGGCCGGCCTCGGCGATTTTTCGAAACTGCCTGCGGCTTTGAAAGTTGTTCTGGAAAACATGCTGCGGTTCGAGGATGGTGGTTTCACTGTCTCGACCGACGACATCAAAGCGTTTTCTGAATGGGCCGACAAGGGTGGCAAGAACCCACGCGAAATCGCCTATCGTCCGGCACGGGTTCTGATGCAGGATTTTACCGGCGTTCCTGCCGTTGTTGATCTGGCTGCTATGCGCGACGGCATCGTCGGGCTGGGTGGTGATCCGGAAAAGATCAACCCGGTGAACCCTGTTGATCTGGTGATCGACCACTCGGTTATGATCGATGAATTTGGCAATCCGCGTGCCTTTAAAATGAACGTTGACCGCGAATATGAACGTAACCTGGAGCGTTATACCTTCCTGAAATGGGGCCAATCTGCATTTGACAATTTCCGCGTTGTTCCTCCGGGAACAGGGATTTGCCATCAGGTGAACCTGGAGTATTTGTCGCAGACGGTTTGGACAGACAAAGATCAGAACGGCACCGAGATTGCCTATCCTGACACATTGGTGGGTACAGACAGCCACACAACCATGGTCAACGGCGCCGCCGTTCTGGGCTGGGGTGTTGGCGGAATTGAGGCCGAAGCCGCCATGCTGGGCCAACCAATTTCGATGCTGATCCCGGAAGTCGTCGGCTTTGAGCTGACCGGTTCGATGATGGAAGGCACGACAGGGACCGACTTGGTCTTGAAAGTTGTTGAATTGCTGCGCGCCAAAGGCGTGGTCAGCAAGTTCGTTGAATTCTTTGGCGAAGGTCTGGACCGTCTGCCACTGGCCGACCGTGCGACGATTGCCAATATGGCACCGGAATACGGTGCAACCTGTGGCTTCTTCCCGGTCGACAACGAGACAATTCGTTACCTGACAACAACCGGCCGCGACAAAGACCGCATCGCGTTGGTCGAAGCCTATGCCAAGGCAAATGGTTTTTGGCGTGACGAGAACTATGCGCCGATCTACACCGACACGTTGCATCTGGATATGGGAACGATCGTTCCGGCGATTTCCGGACCGAAACGCCCCCAGGACTACGTGGCACTAACCAACGCCAAACAAGCCTTTTCCAAGGAAATGGCAGATAACTTCAAACGCCCGATGGGCAAAGAAGTGGCTGTTGCCGGTGAAGATTACACAATGGAGAGCGGCAAGGTTGTCATCGCGTCGATCACATCGTGTACCAACACATCCAACCCCTATGTGATGATCGGTGCCGGTTTGGTTGCGCGCAAAGCCGCCGCACTTGGCCTGAACCGCAAACCCTGGGTCAAAACATCGCTGGCACCGGGATCACAGGTTGTGACCGCCTATCTGGAAGCCGCTGATCTGCAAAAAGATCTGGATGCGCTGGGCTTTAACCTCGTCGGCTATGGCTGTACGACATGTATCGGCAACTCTGGCCCGCTGCAGAAAGAAATCTCGGCCGCGATTGCCGAAGGCGATCTGGTAGCGACCTCTGTTTTGTCAGGAAATCGGAACTTTGAGGGCCGTATTTCACCCGATGTTCGCGCCAACTATCTGGCGTCGCCACCGCTGGTTGTGGCCTATGCCATCGCCGGTACGCTGGACATCAACCTGGCGACCGATCCGATTGCGACGGACAAGGACGGCAACGACGTCTATCTGAAAGATATCTGGCCAACCACACGCGAAGTTGCCGATCTGGTCCAGCAAACCGTGACCCGCGAAGCCTTCCAAAGCAAATATGCGGATGTGTTCAAGGGCGACGAGAAATGGCAGTCGGTGGAAACAACTGACAGCCTGACATATGACTGGCCTGCCACGTCGACCTATGTGCGTAACCCGCCATATTTTCAAGGCATGTCGGCCGAGCCTGGTGTGATTTCCAACGTCGAGGGTGCCAAAGTTCTGGCCATTCTGGGCGACATGATCACCACTGACCACATCTCGCCAGCAGGCGCGTTCAAGGAAACAACACCTGCCGGTCAATACCTGACCGAACATCAGGTGCCGGTACGCGAGTTTAACTCGTACGGGTCGCGTCGCGGCAACCACGAGGTGATGATGCGCGGCACATTCGCCAATATCCGCATCAAAAACGAAGTTCTGGCCGGTGTTGAGGGCGGCTATGCCAAGGGCCCCGATGGCCAAAAGACTTCGATCTATGATGCGGCGATGGCGCATCAGGCCAACGGCACACCACTGGTTGTTTTCGGTGGCGAACAATACGGCGCGGGCTCGTCGCGTGACTGGGCGGCCAAAGGCACAAACCTGCTGGGCGTCAAAGCTGTGATCGCTGAAAGTTTCGAGCGTATTCACCGGTCCAATCTGGTTGGTATGGGTGTCATTCCGTTCGAGTTTACCAGTGGCGACACCCGTAAATCGTTGGGTCTGACTGGCGAAGAGACAGTGTCGATCACCGAACTGGAAGGCGACATCGTGCCCCAATCCTTGGTGCCGTGTACAATCACATACGCCAATGGCGATGTGAAAGAGATCACGCTGAAATCACGGATCGATACGGCAGTCGAGATTGAATATCTCGAGCATGGTGGCGTTCTGCACTACGTTCTGCGGAACTTGGCCAAAAGCTGATTTTAACAAGACAATCAACAGTTTAGAAAGCGTCCCTGCGGGGGCGCTTTTTGTTTGAGAACCTTCGCGTTTGCGACCAGGCCACTGCGCGGCGACAAAATTGACCTAAGCCAAGCCTGCCAAATAATCCCCGGAAAAATCGATCTCCAACTCGACCCAGAGCGGAAAATGGTCACTGCCGTGAAATGTTCGCCAGTCCTGAGTGTAATATTTTTTGAGCTTGATATCGTCGCCCTTGATCGACTTTGCCTTCGCCAGCGATGCGGTCGCTGTATCGACTTCTTTTTGCGCATTGGCTTGTTTAGCGGCAGTGGTTGCACGGCCGAACTTGGCCTGTTTTTGCTTTATTTTGGTGCCAAGAAGTTTGATTTTGGCGTCCATTGTCTTCAACAACTCGTCACGATAATCATCAAAATCTTCTGGCCGATAGATGCTGTCGAAAAACGGCAGCACACCTTTGTCCTTGCCGGAACCGGTAAAATTCAGCTCTTCGGGGTTCACAAGAAACGAAATCTGATCGTAGAACTTGGTCTGGTCTTTGTTGCTGCCCTCGTTATTCTCGAATATTTTGAAGCCTTGCTCTTGCAGCGCATTGAACCCGGGGCTGCCGGTTTTTTTGATGTTGAAATCGCCGACCAGAATGTGGTTTTGGGCGCGTTTGCGGCTTTTGGCATCTTTGTCGGCCCGGGATTTAAGGAATTTGGCGACGGCCTTGATCTCGTTGACGCGCCGGTCATATTTCGGGCCTGACGTCTCGCCGAAATAGATATGAACGGTTGAGAACAGGAACTTGAACCAACCCGACTGAAATGAGCACAGGAACGGAGAGCGCGAGAACTGTCGCCGCTTTTCGCCGTCGATAATCTGCATGTTGTCGGGCAATACCAGTTCGCCGGCGACACCGGTAAAGCGGACCTTGGACTTGCCAAAGATATAGCCCAGCCGTTCCTGATTGCCGGCGGGGCCCTCGGTGACATCCGTGGCGATATAGTCAAAGTCATCGCCCAACAGGGTCATAATTTTGTCCAGCGGGTACAGATCATTACAGATTTCCTGAACCGCCAGCACATCGAAGCGCGATATAATCTCGGCGATGTAGAACATATCTTCTTTTGTTCGCGGGCCGGCCTTGAACCGGTTGTCGTCGAAATTACGAATGTTCCAAGTCCCCAATACCAATGTCTTGGATCGGGTTTTCTGGGGCATCTCGGTGTCCAGTTGGCTGCGCAGACGGGTTAATCCGGCAAGTGTTCTGGCACGTTGTTTTTTCGGCATTCGCTTGATTGAGTAGTAAAATGGCATTTGCAACACTCCTCACTGAAATACAGGGTGATTGTTCGAAGAGTTTGCGCCTGCGTCAAGTGCCTTGGATCACTATTGCCAAGTTTGCGATACCTCAAGCGCTGCACGACCAGTGAACCCTGCGGGCCTTGACTGACATAAATATTTGCGGCGAACCTTGTGTCTTGCTTTCAACCGGTCCCGATCACGGCTAGGCTGCTGCAAATCCCAAGCGAAAGCCAATCTATGCAAAAATACTTTGATATGCCCCCTGTCTGGACAGTTCAATTTGCGCTTATCGCCTATTTGTTGGCCGATTTTTTGCCGATTGTCCGGTTTGACGGTGCTGTCTTTACTATTTTGGCGTGGCTAAGCAGTTGGACCGGCTTTGCCTTGATCCTGTTTTCCGCCATGTGGTTTTTTCGCGAGAAGACACCTATTGAGCCCCGTCAGACGCCAAAATACCTGCTGGTGCGTGGTCCCTACAAGATTAATCGCAATCCAATATACACCGGTTTTGTGCTTATCCTGACCGGGTTTTGCCTGTGGCTTGGCGCCATCAGCAGTCTGCTGTGCATCCCGGTTTTGGTCTGGGTGATTACAAATCGGTTTGTTCTGGGCGAAGAAGACAGCTTGCGGGCGGTGTTCGGCGATGCAGCAGAGGTTTATATGGCCAAAACACGTCGGTGGTAGGCCGGTGGTGGTAGGCCGGTGTTGGTTTCCACGCTCGCTCGCAAAAGGTTTATTGGCATTTTTGCAATTGCCGATCTAAAAGTTTAGAGTAGTCATCAACAGGAATATGATATGAGCCTTCGTCTTCGTTCAACCGCTTTTGTCTCGGCTTTGGTCGGGCTTGTCAGTTTGGCAAATGTTGCTCTGGCACAAAATTCGGTCGTTGTTGTCGAACTGTTTACCAGTCAGGGCTGTTCTTCTTGCCCGCCCGCCGACGAGATATTCGCGGAATTGGCGGACCGCGATGACGTGATTGCACTGGGCCAGCATGTGCACTATTGGGACTATCTGGGATGGAAAGACAAGTTCGCGCAAGAGAGTTTTGCCACGCGTCAGGAATATTTGAATATGAATATTCCCAGCAAGTATCGTCGCGTGACACCGCAGATGATCTTTAACGGACAGTCGCAACTTGCGGGTGCAAACGCGTCCAAGATCAAACAGGAAATCAAGAAAATTGGCAGCCAAAAAGCTTTGGCCGAGATGCAATTGACCACCAAGGGCAATGTTATATCAATCGATATAAAGGCATTGAAAGGGCGGATGAAACCGTCTGACATTCATCTGGTGCATTATATCAAAGAGGCGAGCGTGCCGATTGAACGTGGCGAAAATAGCGGGCGCACTGTGAAATACACCAATATCGTGTCGTCTTGGGAAACCATTGGCCAGTGGAATGGCCGCGGGCGCCAAACGTTGACGTACACATTGACCAAAGACCAGCCCTTTGCCGTGGTCGTGCAGGCCAAGGATTACGGTCCTGTCTATGTTGCGCAGAGCAACGACTAGGGACTGGATGCGCAGAAAGTCCTAGCCGATCTGGCTTGTCTTTTGCGCGGCCCTAAGCTCGCGGTACCAAACAAACAGACCGGCGCCGACAATTATGGCCCCCCCAGTATAGACCCAGATATCAGGGTATTCTGCAAAGAAAATGACCCCCCAAAGGATGCTAAACACCAACGAGACATAACCGAACGGTGCCAGAAACGAGGCATCGGCCAAAACCAGCGCCCGAACCAAAAGGCTGTGGCCGATTGTGCCGAAAACACCCAGCATCACCATTTTCACGACCGCCTGTGACGACGGCTCCACCCAATGGAACGGTACAATGAGGCTTGCCACCACGGTTCCTATAGTGGCGGCATAGATAACACTGGTCCAAGGGTTTTCGCCTTGCCCCAGAAACCGTGTCGCCACAGCAAAGGCCGCATAGCACAGAGCGGCAACCAGCGGCAGCAAAGTGGTCGCGTTGAACACGTCAGTGCCGGGGCGAATTATTGTCAATGCGCCGCACAATCCGATTGCAACGCCAAGCCAGCGCCAAGGTCCGACTTTTTCACGCAATACGAAAAAGGCAAGTGTGGTTATCAGCAAAGGGGCAACCTCGAAAACGGCGGCGGCGGTCGCCATCTCGATGAAACTAAGAGACATGAAAAAGGTCAGTGTCGCCATAAATAACAAGCTGGACCGCAGGATTTGCAGACCGAGATAGCGCGTGCGCAGCAAGAGCTTTAATCTGGGGGCAAAGACAATAAAAACCAATACCGACTGCGACACATACCGGGCCCAAATTACTTGAAACGGCGGATAGCCGTCGGCCATAAGCGACTTGGCGGTCGCATCCATCAGCGTCATAGCAAAAATCGCGAGCACCATCAGTATTGCGCCAAGTGCGATCAGGTTATCGGGGCCGGGTTTGAAAGACATTTCTTGGCCTATGCCAATTTATCATACTGCGCAAACGAATTTGTAGAACAGACACCAGACAGAGGCCGGATACACAAACGGGCAGAGGAAATGCTCTACCCGTTCACTCAACACTTTGCACGACGGCCTATCTGTTAGCGGCGATCATCATCGTCATCTGCCGACCCTCGGTACGGGGATGGGCTTCGATTTTGCCGGCTTCGCCAACGGCTTCCTGAACCCGTTTCAACAGCTCCAGACCCAGATTTTGGTGCGCCATTTCGCGGCCACGGAAACGCATGGTGACTTTCACCTTGTCGCCGTTTTCAAGAAATTTCATCACGTTGCGCATTTTGACTTCGAAATCATGCGTGTCAGTGTTGGGTCGGAACTTGACCTCTTTGACCTCGATGGTTTTCTGGTTTTTCCGGGCTTCAGCTTCGCGCTTTTGCTGTTCGTACTTGAATTTGCCCAAATCCATCACCTTGCAAACAGGTGGGTTGGCATTCGGAGAAATCTCGACCAGGTCAAGTCCGTCTCCGATGGCAATTTCAATCGCTCGGGCAGGTGTCACGACACCGAGGTTTTCACCTTCGGAGCCAATCAATCGAATTTCTGGGCTGTTTATGCGCTCGTTCGCGCGGGGTCCGGTGTCGCGCTGCGGAGGCGCATTATGTGGTCTACGGGCTATTGGTTTCGAGTCCTTCGGTTATTGATCGTCTGGCGGACCTAACGCACAAAATTATGCGTAGGGTGCTTACTCTGTGGCTTTCTTCGCGCTGTTGGTCAAGGGAAAAGCCGTTTTCCGTTGAAAAAGTTACTTAATAGCTCTCGGAAACGAAACTCAGGAAAAACTTGGTGCTGTTTTCATATTGGCGGTTGATCTATAGGACAGGAACACCCATTTGACAATCACCGAGCCAAAACAGCTAATCTAACCAGTGCCGGGGAAAACGATGAACAAGACGATCGCAATAGTCGCAGTGGCAGTTATTGCCATTGGCGGATTTTTCTATGTGTCCAGCCAGAACGCAGCCAAAGAGGCAGAAGCTACTGCCGCAATGGAAGCAGAAAAAGCTGCGGACGCAGCCAAAAAAGCAGAGGCAGATGCCGCTGCTAAAGCCGAAGAGATGGCCAAAGACGCCGCTGCTAAAGCCGAAGAAGCCGCCAAAGAGGCCGTGGATACAGCCGTCGAAGGGGCGAAAGACGCTGTTGAAGACGCAGTTGAAGATGCCGCCAAAAAACTTTTGGATAGTGTAACAGGCAACTAAACATTGCCCGTTGAATCCATGTTGTATCTAAAAGGCCGTCCCAAGAGGGCGGCCTTTTTATGACGATCTGTTGATTTTGAAAATTACGTAATAGTGTCTAGAGTGCGTGTGAGCATGCAGTAACCGCTTTGTGCGCATGTCATATTCTTGAAATTGGAACAGAAGACTGAAATGAAAAAGACCGGGATAATTGGAACCATTGTTATGGCGCTGTGTTGCGTGACGCCGTTATTGCCATTTGCATTTTCAGCGATCGGCTTGGGCAGCCTGACGGCATTTGTTTACCACGATGCAGTGTTGTTGCCTGTCTTGGGGGGGTTCATTCTCTTGGCCATTCTGGGGTTTTGGAGGCAAAAAAATGGCAAAACTTAAATCGACACTTACCTGTCCGCATTGCGGGCACAAAGCGGTGGAAACCATGCCGACGGATGCCTGCCAGTGGTTTTACGACTGTCAGACATGTGGCGCGGTTCTGAAGCCGAAACCGGGTGATTGCTGTGTCTTTTGTTCTTATGGCACCGTGGTGTGCCCGCCGATACAAGACGGAACCGGATGTTGTTGAACCCGTAAGCATGCCACAGTCGGTTTTGATGCTGTGGCGGCCCTAAAATCACGCTAATGTTGTATTTCCCCGCTTGCATCCTGCGTCCAGTCATAGTTAAAAGAGCGGCACGCGGGTGTAGCTCAATGGTAGAGCAGCAGCCTTCCAAGCTGAATACGTGGGTTCGATTCCCATCACCCGCTCCAACCGCCTGTTTTTCTGAGGCAACACCACAGAGAGAGTTATGGCCGGTTCGCAATCCCAGATAGAAACAGATCAAGATCGTGATAAATCGCGCACCGTTGGTCCTCTGCGCGGCTTGTTGCCGTTTTTGCGGCCGTATCGTCTGATGCTGGCCATTGCCGGTATGGCGTTGACACTTACCGCTGGATTGTCACTGGCATTGCCGATTGCAGTACGCCGGGTCATTGACGGGTTCAACAGCACGGATGTGGCGCTGATGGACAAGTATTTCAGTGCCGCAATCGCAATTGCCGGATTGCTGGCTGTTGGAACCGGGTTTCGATATTATTTTGTCACCCGCTTGGGTGAACGTGTGGTCGCGGATATCCGTTGTGCAGTTTACAACAAGATGATCGGCATGAGCCCGGCGTTCTTTGAACGCATTATGACCGGCGAAGTGCTGAGCCGGATTACCACTGACACAACGCTGATCCTGTCGGTAATCAGCACCTCGGTATCTGTCGCCCTGCGCAATGTGCTGATATTTTCCGGTGGTCTGGTCTTGATGCTCTTTACGTCGGCCAAATTGACCGGTCTGGTGCTGTTGATCGTGCCGTTGGTGATTGTTCCCATTTTCGTTCTGGGTCGGCGCGTGCGCAGCCTGAGCCGCGAAAATCAAGACATGATTGCTGCCAGTTCTGGCAATGCATCTGAAACATTGCAAGCCGCGCAAACGGTGCAGGCCTTTACAAATGAGGACGCCAGCCGAGCCCGGTTCGGCGACTTGTCCGAGCGCGCCTTTGTCGCGGCCAAAAAGCGTATTGGCACCCGATCGATTATGACCGTTATCGTTATTTTCTTGATTTTTACCGGTGTGGTCGGGGTTTTGTGGATCGGGGCGCATGATGTGCGAGCCGGTGGCATGTCTACCGGCGGGTTGGTTCAGTTTGTTATATTGTCGGTTATGGTTGCCGGCGCGATTGGTGCCCTGTCCGAAATTTGGAGCGAATTACAGCGCGCCGCCGGAGCCACCGAGCGACTGGTCGAGTTATTGCAATCTGGCGATGTTGTGGTTGATCCGGTCACGCCACAAATCCTGCCGACGCCTGTCCGCGGTCACATTGAATTCGAAGCAATGTCCTTCCGGTATCCTTCAAGACCCAACATTGCGGCGCTCGAGACCCTGAACCTGACAATAGCACCGGGCGAAACCGTTGCGCTGGTGGGGCCTTCGGGGGCCGGGAAATCAACAATCTTGCAGCTGTTGCTGCGATTTTTCGACCCAAGCCAAGGTGCGGTAAAGTTGGACGGGCTTGACCTGACGACATTGGCACGCGCCGATTTTCGCCAATATATAGCCTATGTCCCCCAAGATCCGGTGGTTTTTGCAGCCACTGCCATGGAAAACATCCGTTTCGGACGTCCAGATGCCAGCGACGACGATGTTATTGCCGCTGCAAAAGCTGCTGATGCGCATGAATTTCTAAGCGAACTGCCTGACGGCTATCACTCCTATGTTGGCGAGCGCGGCGTGATGCTGTCTGGCGGTCAAAAACAGCGATTGGCAATTGCACGTGCGATTTTACGCGATGCTCCGGTATTGTTGTTGGACGAGGCAACATCGGCGCTGGATGCACAAAGCGAACAGTCCGTGCAAAGGGCCGTGGACAAGCTGGCTCAGGAACGCACGACAGTGATTGTGGCGCACCGGCTGGCCACCGTAAAGAAAGCAGACCGCATCATCGTTCTGGACAAGGGCAAGATTGTCGATCAGGGCACCCATGCCGAATTGGTCAAAAAGGGCGGGCTTTACGCCAAGTTGGCCAAGTTGCAGTTCACTGACGGCGACCCGGCGGCGGACTAATTTCCGGCCTCTGCTTGTAATCCTGTTTTTCATTGCCCATTTAACACTTGGGTGGAAAACCACCGAGAGACTAACCACCGAGAGACTAACAGGAGAGTACCTATGGGATTGTTGAATTTTGTTAAAAATGCAGGAAAGTCACTGTTTGGCGCCGCCGAAGCCGCCGAGCCGGATACAGATACGCTGAAGAAAGAATTGGAAAGTCTGGGTCTGGATGCGACTGGTCTGGATATTTCCGTCGAGGGTGACAAAGTAAAAGTCGATGGCACCGCCGTGGATCAGGAAACCAAAGAGAAGATTATTCTGGCGATGGGCAATATCGAAGGTGTCGCAGCCGTCGAAGATAACGCAGCCGGCGACGAAGGCACCTATCACGAAGTCGCAAAGGGTGACACGCTGTGGGCGGTCTCGTCCAAAACTTTGGGCAAAGGCAGTCGTTACACCGAGATTTTCGAAGCCAACCGGCCAATGCTGTCACACCCGGACAAGATTTACCCCGGTCAGGTTCTACGCATTCCTGCCAAGTAGGCCAGCGACGTTCATACCGGCGGTTCAAACCGCCCTGTCACGTTGCGGATCTCGCAACGTGAATCCGCCAAACTCAAATAATACATTGCACTGACGCCCCATAGGGCCTTAAAAAACAATAGAGTTTCAGGAGGTCGTGCATGCTATCCACTTTGGCAGAGATATTGGCAATCGAGAACGAAATGCCGATAGAAGACCGTTGGAGCGAAAAAACGGTTTATCAACGCCTGTGTCGAACCCGTGACCTGTACCCTGATCTGCCAGCCCTAAGTTTTCAGTTGAAATCGGGGCCCAAGGACAAGTCCACGACGCTGACGTGGGATCAGTTAACCCACAAGGTAACGCAGGCAGCGAACCTGTTTCGAACGCTGGGTGTCGGGCCCAATGACGTGATAGCCTTTTTGCTGCCCTCGACCCACGAGACAGTGATCACACTGTTGGGCGGAATGACCGCAGGGATTGTGGCCCCGATCAATCCGACCCTGGAACCCGAACAAATTTCAACACTGTTGCGCGAAACCAAGGCAAAGGTGCTGGTGACTTTGCGGTCGTTTCCCAAGGCCAATGTCGCCCAGTTGGCCGCCGAGGCCGTGCGCGGTGCCCCCAGTGTGAAAGCCGTTGTCGAGGTCGACATGATGCCGCATCTTAGCGGTATAGCTGCGTTGATCGCACCGGCTCTGCGCCCCAAAATACACGTCAACCACACCGCATCTGTTCTGGATTTCAACAGCGCGCTGGCCAATGAAAACGGTGACAAACTGAATTTTGCAGAGCCCGAAGATGACCGGTTCTGCGCCTATTTCCATACCGGCGGCACCACCGGAATGCCCAAGATCGCCCAGCATCGCCATTCGGGTATCCTGTACAATGGCTGGGTCGGCGAAGAGATGCTGTTCGCATCGGACGACGTCGTGCTGTGTCCCTTGCCGATGTTCCATGTTTTTGCCGCTTATCCGATCTGGATGGGGTGTCTTTGCTCGGGTGCGCATGTTGTGTTGCCAACACCGGCGGGGTATCGCGGCGACGGGGTTCTGGACAATTTCTGGAAGCTGGTTGAACGCTGGAAAGTCAGCTTTATCGTAACAGTGCCAACCGCTGCTGCGGCGCTGATGCAACGCCCTATCGATGCCGATATATCGACGCTCAAGAACGCGTTCAGCGGTTCTGCGGCCTTGCCAGTCGAGATATTCAGGCAGTTTCAACAGGTCACTGGTGTCGAGATTATCGAAGGCTACGGTATGACCGAATGCACCTGTGTGATTTCGGTGAACCCGCCCGGCGGCAAGCGTCGGGTTGGCTCGGTGGGCTTTCCATTCCCCTATACAGATGTGAAAATTCTGAACTGCGACGCCGATGGATCGATACGCAACGTTTGTGCCGTGGACGAGGTCGGCGAAATATGCGTGTCAAATCTGGGCGTCGAAGTCGGCGGCACCTACACCGACGCGTCGAAAAACGAAGGTCTGTATGCCGACGATATATTTTTGCGCACCGGTGATCTGGGACGACTGGATGCAGATGGCTATCTCTGGATTACGGGACGGGCGAAAGACCTGATCATTCGGGGGGGGCACAACATTGATCCGGCTGTCATCGAAGACGCGATGGTTGCACATCCGGCAGTGGCCGTTGCCGGGGCAATTGGCCAGCCCGACGCCCATTCCGGCGAGCTGCCTTGTGTATATCTGGAGCTGGTAAAGGGAGCTGTGACCGACATCAACGAACTGGCTGAATTCGCCGGCCAGAATATTCATGAACGTGCGGCTGTGCCCAAGTATCTGGAGATTGTCGACGAATTGCCCAAGACCGCCGTGGGCAAGATTTTCAAGCCCGCACTTCGGAAAATGGCGATCAAACGCGTCTATGATGCAGCACTGTGCGAAGCCGGACTATCTGCCGAAGTTGTGGAGGTGTTCGAGCACAAAAGGCGCGGCCTTGTTGCGAGATTATCCAAGTCAGACCAAGGCCTTACAGATGATCAGGTGACCGCGGTCCTTGGGCCATTTATCAGACCATGGCAGTGGGAAACATAGCGCGCGACTGTTAAAAAACTCAAGAAACGCGCCGCAGTTGCTGTTGTGCGAACGACACTCCGGGCCTTTAGCACAGGGGCCGCAGGATACGGCCCCTGTGCTATGTGGTTAACTTAGGCGGTCGCCTTGGCCAGCCCCTGATCCAGATCGGCAATGATGTCTTTGACGTCTTCGATGCCGATGGACACGCGGACGGTATCATCCGATGCACCTGCCGCCGCGCGTTGCGCGTCGTTCAATTGCCGGTGTGTGGTCGATGCTGAATGAATGATCAACGAACGTGCATCACCCAGATTGGCCACATGCGAGAACAGCTCCAGACTGTCGACCAGTTTGATGCAAGCGTCATAGCCGCCTTTAACCCCGAAGGTGAACAATGCCCCTGCGCCCTTGGGACAGATCTTCTCGATCCGGTGGCTATAGGGCGACGACGCCAGTCCGGCGTAGGTCACATGGGTTACGCGCGGATCGCTTTCCAGCCAGTTTGCAACTTCGACGGCGTTGGCGACGTGCTTTTGCATCCGCAAAGACAAGGTTTCGATCCCCAGCAGCGTGTAAAACGCACCTTGCGGGTTCATGGTCATGCCCAGATCGCGCAGGCCCACGGCGATGGAATGGAAGGTAAAGGCCATGCCGCCCAGTGCTTCGTGAAAGTTCAGGCCGTGATAGGCAGTTTCGGGTTCGGACAGCGACGGGAATTTGCCCGATGCGGACCAGTCAAAGTTACCAGAATCCACCACAACGCCGCCAGTTACCGTGCCGTTGCCGGTCAGGTATTTGGTTGTCGAATGCACCACCAGTGTAGCGCCGTGTTTGATCGGATTGCACAGGTATGGCGTGGCCGAAGTGTTGTCTACGATCAGCGGAACACCGGCGCTGTCGGCGACAGCGGCAATGGCGTCCAGATCGGTGATATAACCGCCCGGGTTGGCAATGCTTTCGCAGAACACAGCCCGGGTGTCGTCGTCGATGGCCGCGGCCACCGCATCGAGATCGTCAAAGTCGACAAACTTGGCGCTCCAGCCAAACCGCTTGATCGAGTTGCCCAGCTGCGTGACGGTTCCGCCATATAGCCGCGTAGAGGCCACAACGTTACAACCCGGTTGCATCAGCGGAAACAGCGCCATGATTTGGGCTGCGTGCCCTGACGAGCAACACACCGCGCCAACACCGCCCTCGAGCGTGGCCACACGTTCGGCCAAAACTGACACCGTCGGATTGGTCAGGCGTGAATAGATATAGCCAACCTCTTGCAGGTTGAACAGCCGTGCGGCCTGTTCGGCGTCCTTAAAGACAAACGCCGTCGTGTTGTAAACCGGGGTCTGGCGCGCGCCAGTTGCGGGGTCGGGGTGTGCGCCTGCATGTACTTGCAAAGTGTCAAAACCCAAAGCTGGTTTCTCGGTCATAAAGTCCTCCTGAAAATTACATCACCGGACTATAGGTAATCCGCCAACGGGGGCAAGCTGTTGCGTCACTTTTTTAGGATTTGTGCAATCTTTGGTGTCAGCAGATCAACAAGCTCTTGATCCATGTAGTCAAAGCGATCCGGAATATTCAAAACCACCAGCCGCGTTTTTGCCAGATGGCGTCCAAACATGGTGGTGAGCCGTTTTTTCTGACGCGGTTCCATGACACAGATAACCTCGGCCCAGGCGACCTGCTCTCGTGACAGCTTTTCATCCGCATCGTTGCTGAGCCCGGCAAAATCGGCCTCGACACCGTCTAGTCGATTTGCCAGATCGGCGGCGGTTGGGCTTCGCATTCGGGCTTTGCCGCACAGGAACAAGGCCTTGGTAGGCTGGTTTTCAGATCGCGCGATATCAGGCGTTTCCGGCAAACCGGGCTTGCATCTCGTCGCGTTGATCATCGGTAATTTTTGCGAACATAACGTCTGGAACCGTAAATGCGTGGCCTGCGGGCAGGGTGTTCAACGTCTCTGCCACATCCGTCGGCCACTGCGTGTCTGCGGCGTTCATCGCATCCAGCATGGTCTGTGACGCGTCGGGAATAAACGGTTCAGACAACACCGCATATAACGGGATCAGGTTCAGCGCAAACCGCACAACCGCTGCGGCCGCGTCTGGATCGTGCTTGATTGTCGACCACGGGGCCGCCTCTTGCAAATATTCGTTGCCCAGAGCCCAGATGGCGCGCAGATCGCCGGTGGCCTTGCGCAGTTCGACCGCTTCCATATTGGCTTGGTAAGATGCCAGGCGATCAGATATCGCGACACTGACTTTTGCCTCGGCCACGCCATATTCGCCACCCTGGGGAACTGCTTCGCCGAATTTCGCGCGACAGAATTTGGTCACGCGGCTGACGAAATTGCCCAAGACATCGGCCAGATCCTTGTTGACGCTCTGTTGGAAATTATCCCATGTGAATTCGCTGTCAGAGCTTTCGGGAACATGGCTGAGCAGCCACCAGCGCCAGTAGTCAGACGGTAGAATATCCAGGGCCTGATCCATGAAAATGCCGCGACCCTGCGAGGTGCTGAATTGACCGCCGTCATAGTTCAAGTAGTTGAAAGATTTGATGAAATCGACCAGCTTCCACGGATCTTCGGACCCCATGATTGTGGCCGGAAAGCTTAGCGTGTGAAAAGGCACATTGTCCTTGCCCATGAACTGGACGTATTTGACATCGTCCGCGCCTTTGTCAGTGCGCCACCAACGCTCCCAAGCCGCATCGCCCAAACCGTTTGCTTCGGCCCATTCTGCGGTGGCGGCGATATACTCAATCGGTGCGTCGAACCAGACATAGAAAACCTTGCCCTCCATGCCCGGCCAGTCGGCGTCGCCGCGTTTGACCGGCACGCCCCAGTTCAGGTCGCGTGTAATGCCGCGGTCTTGCAATCCATCGCCGTCATTGAGCCATTTTTTGGCAATCGAGGTGGTCAGGATTGGCCAGCCTTCGCGTGTGTCGATCCAGTCTTGCAGCTTGTCGCGCATTTTGGATTGACGCAGGTACAGGTGCGTGGTCTCGCGCACTTCCAGATCGGTGGAGCCCGAAATGGCCGAGCGTGGATTGATCAAGTCGGTCGGGTCTAGCTGTTTGGTACAGTTTTCGCATTGATCGCCGCGCGCGTTTTCATAGCCACAATTGGGGCAGGTGCCCTCGATATAGCGATCAGGCAGGAACCGGCCATCGGCGTGGGAATAGACTTGTTTCTCGGAAACTTCTTCCAACAAACCATTGTCGGCCAAACGGCCAGCGAAATACTGTGTCAGCTTGTGATTTTGTGGGCTGGATGATCGCCCGTAGTGGTCAAAAGACAGCCGAAACCCTGCGGCCAGTTCGGTTTGAACCGCGTGCATTTCGCGGCAAAATTCCGCGACGTCCTGATCTTTCTTCGCGGCGGCCAGCTCGGCCGGTGTGCCATGCTCGTCTGTCGCGCAAATAAACATCACTTCGTTGCCGGTGGCGCGCATAAAACGTGCATAGGCGTCCGAGGGCAACTGGCTGCCGATTAGATTGCCAAGATGCTTGATGCCGTTGATATAGGGCAGGGCGGACGTGATCAGAATGCGGGCCATGAAGTCACCATTTGTTTGCAGTTGACGAGGTTTAGCGCAGCGCTCAACAAAGGGCCAGATGCGTTTTAACTATTCGGAGGTGTGGCTATCGCCATCCGGCGAGGGTCCCTTGCGGCGCAACAAGCGTCCGACCAGAAACGAGGTGCGCGGCAGATAGCTGTAACGGGTCCGCGTGCCCGATGATGGTCGTGCCCGCATTCGGGCAATGCCAAATATAACCAGCCCGATATGCGCCAGTGAAATATAGTTGAAAAGAGCAGCAGGACCAAAAACGTCGATCACTTTGGCCGCGGTCAGCGGGCTGATGATCGCGCCTATTGCATAGCAAAACAACAGCGAAGCGCTCAGCTCCATCCGGTCTTCAGGTTTGGCAAAATCATTGGCATGGGCCGCAGAGATTGAAAAAATCGGGAAGGTGGTAAAGCCAAAGGCAAAGGCCATGGCAAACAGCGTGGTTTCAGTGACAACCCCGAACACCGAGAAGGCGCTGCAAGATGCAATGCTAAGCAGCGATATCCAAATCAGGACCCAACGGCGATCGTATTTGTCAGCGAAATAGCCCACCGGAAACTGGGCGACGGCCCCGCCGATCAAAACCGTGGCCAGAAAATAGCCGATGTGCTTTTGCGTCAGCCCGATCTCTTGGCCATAAAGCGGCCCAACCATGCGAAACGATGCCGATGATACGCCTGCGACCATGACGCCCGCCACCCCGAGCGGCGAGGTTATGGCCGCCCGGATCGGATGAAGTTTCGGGGCATCGGGAACTTCGGGCGCGCGCGTTGTGGTCAGTGCGATGGGAAATATACTCACACAGCACAGGATCGCCAGAATATTATAGGACACATAAGATGCGGGCTCCAACACGCCGATCATCAGCTGTGCGACCGAAGAGCTGGCAATATCCACAACGCGGTACGACCCCATAACCCGGCCCCGCAGGTTGTTGGTCAACCGCGCTTGCAACCAGGCTTCGATGACGGTGAAACAGCCGGCAACGCACAGGCCCGTCATGATCCTGAGCCCGGCCCAGCCGTAGGCGTCGATCCACAAAGGGTGGGCAATCGCGCCAATGGCCCCAAAGGCCGCAAATACCGAAAAGGCCCGCGAATGTCCGACACTGCCGATCAGGCGCGGTGTCCACCAGCACCCGATAAAAAATCCGACAAAATGCGCCGAGCCCAGCATACCGATTTGTGTCTTGGAAAACCCTAAGTTGCTGCCTGAAAGCGCATCCAAGGGGCCAATAGCCCCCGAGCTCAGCTGCAAAAAGACAGCTGCAATCAACAGGGCGGCAAAGGATATTAGCAGGCGCATCGGTTCTATCCGGTTTCTTGCTCAAGGAATACGCCGATCAGCAGCTATGTCACGCGAAAATCCGAATGTTACCAAACTTGTGAGCAACAGGGCGCTGTGCTGAACTGGCCGCCTAAAACCAAATGCGCCGGAACGTGTTGTCACCCAGAACAAAGTGGCGGCGCAATGCACCTGTTATGTGGATGATAACAAACAGGATCAACAGCCGTGTGAACAACCAGTGCAGTGTGAAAAACAGGTTTTCGACCTGTTCGCTGGCCGGTGCAATCAAGGGCACATTAATCCAGCCGAACAGGTATATTTCAATTCCGCTTGCCGAACTTGCAATCCAGCCTGTCAGTGGAATGACCAGCATAAGCCCGTAAAGCGCCATGTGGGTCAGATGCGCCAGCCGCAATTCAAGCTTGGACGTGCCACGGGTCAATGTTCCCGGAACAGGTGTGTAAAACCGCCAGCAAAGTCGAAACAGGATCAACAGCAATGCGATCAAGCCAAAAGACTTGTGCCAGCCGATCAGATGCAGGTTGTCAAACCCGACCTTCATCGTCGCGATATAGCGCCCGAACACCAGCATCGCCAATAGATAGGCGACCAAACCCCAATGAAACAGCTTGGCCACCAATCCGAATTCTGTGTCGGTATTCTTGAGCATTACTTCACCCGCTTGATCCGCGCCCTAATGACAATAATCAATGTATCGGAAACGAACTCTTGATAGCCACCGGCGTTGAAATCGCTGCGTTTAATACTGGTTTCAACCCGCAAGATCAGATTGTCGCGTTCGCTGGGATCTGTTCCGGCATCGCGCAGCACCGTTACGACCAAGTCGACCGGCCGTGTCACATCGCGGATTGTCAAATTGCCCGATACTATGGCGCCGTTGCCTTGGGCGCGCGCCGAACGTGATACGAACCGTATTTGCGGGTATTTACGGCTGTGCAGGACCTTGGGTCCCTTAAGGGATTGGGTGGCAAATATAAAACCACCCTGCACGGTTGTTGTATCGATGAGGACGTCAACCTTGGAATTGGCAACCTGTTGAAAGTCCAAGGTCAGCTGTCCGGTGAAATCGGGAAACTTGCCCCGAATTTCCTGACCGTCGAATTCATAGAGAAACCCGACCTCGCTGTCGGAATAGTCGAATTCGTAAGTCAGCGGAGCCGCCTGTCCCAAACCAGCGGTCAGGGACAGAAACAGGGTTGTACAAACTGCCAAGCAAAAACGTTTCATGACCTAACAGTAGGGCGTTGCAACCAAATTTACAGAACTTTCGACGCGAAGCACAAAAAATTGCAGTGTTTCGCCGGTCAGGTCCCTGTCGGTTTACTGTGTCGGGGCGAATGCGTCCGGTTTGGCGTCGCGGGCCATGTGATCCAGAACAGCGTTGACGAATTTCACTTCGCGCCCGTCGGGGAAGAACGCTTTGGCGACGTCGACATATTCGTTGATCGCAACTTTGGGCGGTGTTGCATTGCCGATCAGCTCGGCACCTGCGGCCCGAAACAAGGCGCGCAGTGTCGGGTCGATGCGGGCGATGGGCCATTTTGCAACCAAGCCGCGATCGGTCAGCTGATCAATCTTGGCCTGATCCTTGACCGCAGAGGCCAGGATCGTGTCAAACAGATCGACATTTCCTTCTGCGAACGCGCCCTCTTCCATGACAGCACCAAAGCGGTGCTCCAGAAATTCTTCGCGGATGTCATTCAGCGAAACATCGGATGCTTCCATTTGAAACAAGGCCTGAACGGCGTAAAGCCGTGCAGCCGATTTCATCTGACGTTTGGATGTGGCGTTCATACTGTTTCACTGCCCTTTTTGGTGTTGGCTATGAGGATGTGTTCAGAGCTGGGTTTGAAGCCAATGCCCTTGGTTCTGTTCGAAAATTTCTGGGACAATGCAATCAGGTGCAGCGCCGCGTCTGCAGCACCGCCGCCTTTGTTCTGGCCTTGAGTGTTGGCGCGGACCTCGGCCTGAGCGCGGTTTTCCACGGTCAAAATACCATTGCCGATACAAACCCCGTCCAACCCCAGCAATGACAACATGCGTGAACTGTCGTTACAAACGGTTTCATAATGTGTGGTTTCGCCGCGGATGACGCAGCCCAGTGCCACGTAACCGTCGTATTTATCGGCCACTTGGGCCAGACGGATCGCGGTGGGAATTTCCAGCGCACCGGGGACTTCTGCGGTATCGCAAGTGGCGTCGGCCGCGGCTATAGCGGCCCGGGCCCCAGATATCAGGTTGGTCGCGATATCCAGGTAATAGGGCGAGACCACGATCAACAGATGTGGTGCTTTATCGCTGAAAACCGGTGCAGGCAGGCTGTGATGCTGTTCGGTTGTGGCCATGATCAGTCCTCTGAAATCGGTTGCGTGCCGGTGATTTCCAAGGAATACCCTTCCAGACCGACCAGTTTGGGCGTGGGCGAGTTGGACAGCAGGATCACTTTGGAAATGCCCAGCGCATCCATGATATGCGCGCCCAGCCCGTACGAGCGCAGCTCTTCGGGCGCGGTGATGTTCTCGGTGGCCAGATGTGGCTCTACATTGCGAAACAGGACGATGACACCGCGCCCGGCTTTGGCAATTGTCGCCATGGCCCCGCCAACCAGATCTGACCGTGTCGGATCCAGAGCCAGAATGTCATCCATAACGTTGATCGCGTGCATCCGAACCAGGACAGGCTCGGCGGTCGCCAGATCACCCTTGGACAGGGCAACATGTTCAACGCCAGTGGTCTGATCGGTAAAGACCCGCATATCCCAGTCACCACCGACAGCCGCGGTAACGTGGCGGGATTTCTCGACGTGGATCAGGTTATCGTATTGTCTACGATAGGATATCAAGTCCGAGATTGTCCCGATTTTCAGGCCGTGCTTTTGGGAAAAGTCAACCAGATCAGGCAGACGCGCCATTGTGCCGTCTTGGTTCATAATCTCGCAGATCACGCCTGACGGGTTCAGTCCGGCAAGCCGGGATATATCGACCGCGGCCTCGGTGTGGCCAGCCCGATCCAGAACGCCGCCGTTACGCGCGCGCAGTGGGAATACATGGCCCGGCGTCGCAATGTCGCCGGCCCCTGAGGCACCGTCAATGGCCACGGCAACTGTTCGGGCGCGGTCGTGGACCGAAATGCCGGTTGTAACGCCTTCGCGAGCCTCGATGGAAACCGTAAAGGCGGTTTCATGCCGCGAGGAATTCGACGAGGCCATCATCGGCAATCCCAGCGCGTCCAGCCGATCGTTGGTCAAGGCCAGACAGATCAGCCCGCGCCCATGCGTGGCCATGAAATTGATCGCATCAGGCGTGGCCATTTGCGCCGGAATGACCAGATCGCCCTCATTTTCTCGGTCTTCGTGATCGACAAGAATATACATCCTGCCGTTGCGGGCATCCTCGATAATCTCTTCCGGAGAAGAAATCGCGCGGCTAAAATCGGCAAGCTCGGACATGGGCGTCTACTTTCCTGAAAACTCTGACAATCTGGCGACATAACGTGCCAGCATGTCAATCTCTAGATTAACGAGGTCACCGACAGCCGCTGTACCCCAGATTGTTTCTACTTTGGTATGGGGGATTAGATTGATGTCAAACGCCAACCCGTCAACCCCGTTCACAGTCAGCGATGTTCCGTTCAGCGTCGCCGACCCCTTGGGTGCGATAAAGCGGGCCAAGTCCGGCGTTGCTGTCAGGGTTATACGGGTGCTGTCCCCGTCATCTGTTATATCGGTCACGGTGGCAACCCCGTCAACATGACCCGAAACAATATGCCCGCCCAGTTCGTCGCCGATCTTTAGGGCGCGTTCAAGGTTAAGCCGTGCACCGGTTGACCAAGTCGAACCAATGTTTGTCTTGGATACGGATTCGGCGGAAATATCGACGTCGAAAAATGTACGTCCACCCAGATAACCGGTTTCAATCACCGTCAGGCAGGCGCCGTTGCACGCAATAGAGGCGCCCAGATCGATGCTGTCGCGATCATAGCTGCACAAAATACGCGCCCGCAGGTCGCCGCGTTGTTCCAGTTCGACGATTTCGCCAATGTCGGTAATGATGCCAGTAAACATGCCGCTTTCCCGTTTTATCAGCTACAGCACCTATATTCTGTGCCCTGTCGGGGCAAGGGGTTTCGCGTTTTTTGATTGGCACAGAGGTCCTGCCGGTTCGGGATATTAGAAGCCATCTTAATAAATATTAATGCTCCCTTAACGAAAAAGGTTAATGCTGGCCTTCAGGTTGAGCATCTCCGGGATATCTATGGTAAAAGTTGTAAAATGCTGTGGCACTGCGCTGTGGAACCGGCGACGGAACGTGGCTGTTTCGGCCGGCGCCTTGATTTTGGGTCTTTTGGTGCTGTCGGCCTGTGGATTGCCAACGGTGGGTCCAAACAAGAGTCAGATTTTGACCCCGTCACCAAATACATCGGTTCGGGCGGTGATTATCGAAGTCGATGACCGCATATTATCGATGAACAGGCGTTCGGAACCTGTCGGGTTCGGCGCTGGTTTCGGAACCTCTGTCGGGCGCACCGATATTATCCGCACCGGTGACAGAATATCAGTGACTGTATTTGAGAACGTGCAGAACGGGGTTTTTGGCAGCACCGGTCTGCCGACGGTTCTGGGGCCGTTTGTCGTCGATCAGGCTGGCAATATTTTTGTCCCCTTTGCCGGTATTGTCGCGGCATCCGGCCAAACAGGATCGGCGCTGCGACAGGAGATTACCGCGCGGTTGGCAGATCAGACACCCGACCCCCAGGTTGTTGTGCGCCGTGAACCCGGCGACGGGGCCAGCGTATCAATCTCGGGTGCTAACGCGCAGGGTATCTATCCAATCACGCAATCATCGGCGCGGCTAAGTGCAATGATTGCCCGCGCTGGCGGCGTGCGCACAGCGCCGGCAATCACCCAAGTAACGGTTGTCCGGGGTCAGATGCGTGGAACTGTTTGGCTGCGTGATCTGCATTTGGGACTGGTCGAGGACATCGCGCTGCGCAACGGTGATCGGGTCATTATTCAAGAAGACCGGCGTCGTTTTGCTTTGTTGGGGGCCTTTCGGGCGCCGGGGCTGGTGGATTTCCCCAAGCCCGAGCTGAGCGCATTGGAAGCAGTCGCTCATGCGCGCGGCTTGAACCCGAACACTGCCGATCCAACCGGTGTGTTTGTCTTGCGCAACGAACCCGCTGATGTCGTGAATGCCCTGTCCGGGCAGGGTGCTTATTCGGGACCGCAGCGGGTTGTCTATGTTCTGAACTTGAAACAGCCAAACGGCTTGTTTCTGGCCCGAGACTTTGCAATTCGGGACGGTGATACGCTGTATGTGTCAGAGGCCCCATACGCCCAGTTCGCGCGGGTATTGAACGCGCTATTGACCACGACGACGTCGGCCGGATCCATCTCTGGAATTGCAAACGGCGCAGGAAACTAGGATGCAATCGCCATGAAAACCCCATGAAAACGTCGTGCCAAAAACCTGTGCGTCCTGCGGGAAAACGACTGAAAGCCTATAGCATTGGGCTGTGGTGGCAGGCACGTCCAAAACGGATATTGCATCTGGCCGGTTGGCAGTTGTTCCGCTTTGGTGGTGGCACGCCCAGCGGTATCGCGGTTTGGGGACGCAAGCGCAGTGCCCGACGCGGTATCAAAGTTGCACAGTCGCGAAAGCTGCCGCTGATCACGATCGAGGACGCGTTTTTGCGCTCGGTACAAACCGGCCGCGAGGGGGTCCCCGGACTGGGCATTGTTGCGGATCGAACCGGTATTTCGTTTGATACCGGCGCGCCCAATGATTTGATGACCCTGATCGGTGAAAGTGACGCAATGACGGCGGCCGAGGTCGGGCAAGCCCGCAAAGAACTGGCCAAGCTGTTGCACCGACGGCTGAGCAAGTACAATGCCTTTGACACAGACATCAGCGGTCTGCCGTCGGAATTTGTGCTGGTGCTTGATCAGGCGTCAAAGGACGCGTCCATTGCGTTGGGCGGCGGAAGCCACACCGCATTTCACCGAATGCTGGCAGCGGCGCGCGCGGAAAATCCCGGTGCCACAATTCTGATCAAGACCCATCCCGAAACTATTGCGGGTACGCGCACCGGCCATTTTGATCCGGTCTATGACGACACAAAAATTGTGGTTTGGTCACGGCGTACAAATCCGTATGTTTTGTTCGAGCGGGCGCGTTGCGTGTATTGTGTGACCTCGCAAATGGGGTTTGAGGCCATGTTGGCCGGTCACCGACCCAAAATATTCGGACGGCCGTTTTTTGCCGGTTGGGGGTTGAGCGATGACCGCAATCCCGATCAGCGTCAGCACGGCCACCGCAGCGTTTTACAGATATTTTCAGCAGCCTATCTGAAATATCCGATTTGGTACGACCCGTTTTCGGACCAGCTGTGCCGGATTGGGCGGGTGATGGACAATTTGCAGGCACAATCGAAACATTGGTCGGTGCTGCACAAGGGAGTTGTTTGCGTGGGGTTTAGTCGCTGGAAAAAGCCGTTTGCCAGACGTTATTTTAAAGCGTCAGCGCAGAGTCCGGTTCTAACCAACGATTGGCAAAAAGCGTTGATTATTGCCCGAGAACAGCGCCGTGATCTGGCGGTTTGGGCCAGCAAAGAGACACCGGCACTTCGTCAGGCTTGCGTGGCACGAAACCAGCGATTGTGGCGGGTCGAAGACGGATTTATTCGATCAGTTGGGCTTGGGGCCGCCAAGGTTCGGCCTGCGTCGTTGCTGCTGGATGATTTGGGTGTGCACTATGATCCCAGCCGACCCAGCCGTCTGGAAGAAATGATAGCCGCCGCGACTAAATTGCCGGAATTCGAAGTGGATCGTGCCCGCAGGATACGCAATTTGATTGCCCAGGGCGGTTTGTCCAAATACAATCTTTGCCACTCGACAGTACCGTTGGTGAATGCTGGCGGCCGCCAAATCGTTTTGGTCGTCGGGCAGGTCGAAGATGACGCCTCTGTTGTGTTGGGCACAAGGCAGATCGCAAAGAATACCGATCTAATCAGAGCTGCCCGAAAACAGAACCCCGATGCATATTTGATCTACAAACCACACCCAGATGTCGAAGCAGGATACCGCCGTGCCGCCGATTTGGGAACAGCGGCCGGGCTTGTCAATCTTGTCGCTCAAAACACCAATATTGGCCAGATGATTGCCCTGTCTGACCGGGTTTGCACCCTGACGTCTTTGACCGGTTTCGAGGCTTTGTTACACGGCAAACCTGTGACGGTATTTGGGGCGCCGTTTTATGCCGGTTGGGGTTTGACCGACGATTTTGGTGATGCGGTGACACGGCGATTGGCCCGCCCGACTTTGGATCAATTGGTGCACGCAGCCTTGATAGACTATCCCTTGTACTGGGATCCGGTAACTGGGGCGCCTTGTCCTGTTGAAGTGGTATTGGACCGGTTCGGTCAAGCGGCTCAATCCCCACGCATTGCGCTGTCGTCGCGGGCGGTGTGGCCTCACTGGCTGCGCGGATCATTGTTACGCTAGGCAGCAACCCATTGGGAAATCAGGTCAGGCCCAAGCCGGAATTCGCGTTCGGGCAGAAACCGCCGCGCCTCGGACAGCTGGTCAACACCCAGCGAGGCCAGACTGCCCAGCCCGTCATCGCCAACAGTTATCCCCGCTGACATCACGATCAGCCGATCAACGACGCGCGCAGTGATCAGACTTGCGCCGAGCCTGCCGCCGCCTTCACAAAACAGCCGTGTAATGCCGCGTCGGCCAAGCGTCTGCAAAACGTCATCAATGTCGATCGAGCCGTTTCCACGATTGCACGGCAGCAGCGTCACTGCGGTTTTGGACCATTTTTCCGCAGGTGTGTGTGCGGCATCGTAACAGATCCAAACCGGCGTTTGGCTGGCCGAAGCCACCAGTTTCGAGCCCATGGGCAGCCGAAGGGTGCTGTCGAGTACGACCCGCACCGGGCTTTGAGTTTCCAGCCCGTGGTGGCGAACCCGCAGGTCGGGATCATCAGCCAAAGCCGTGCCCGAGCCAATCATAATCGCGTCGTGGCGGGCGCGCAGATAGTGGGTATAGGCCCGTGCCTGTGGACCCGTGATCCATTGGCTGTTGCCAGTGCGGGTTGCAATTTTGCCATCCAAAGTTGTCGCCAGCTTGAGCGTAACCAGCGGTCGACCCGACGTCACGCGTGACAAAAATCCTTGGTTCGCTGCGGCCGCGCGATCACCCAACACCCCGGTTTGCACCTCTATTCCGGCCTGTTCCAGCATCTGGTGACCTTTGCCTGCTACGCGCGGGTCCGGATCGGTCAGGGCGCTGACGACCCGTGTGACGCGCGCGTCTATCAAGGCTTGGGCGCAGGGCGGTGTCTTGCCGTGATGCGCACAGGGTTCCAAGGTCACATAGGCGGTTGCGCCGTGTGCCTGCGCACCGGCCTGTGCCAGTGCCATGGTCTCGGCATGCGGTCGGCCTCCGGCTTGGGTAAAACCGCGTCCCACCACACGCCCGTCCTTGATTATTACGCAGCCAACCGCCGGATTTGGCCAAACCTGACCCAAACCACGCCGGCCCAATTGCAAGGCCAGCGCCATCCAGCGATCATCCAACCCTTGGTCTGCCGCCATGGCTAGGTTTCGTCTTTGGGAACAGGGGGGCGCAGTTCTTGAACGAAATCGTTGAAATCGTCTGCTGCTTGAAAGTTTTTGTAAACCGAAGCAAAACGAACATAGGCCACGGTGTCGATCCGTGCCAGCGCATCCATGACGATCTCGCCGACTTTGTCGCTGTCGATATCGGCCTCGCCCATGCTTTCCAACCGGCGCACGATGCCCGAAATCATCTGGTCGATACGGTCGGGATCAAGCGGGCGTTTTTGCAGCGCGATCCGGATAGAACGTTCCAGCTTGTCACGGTCAAAATCTTCGCGTTTTCCGTTCTTTTTCACCACGACCAGATCGCGCAGTTGAACCCGCTCGTAGGTGGTAAAGCGGCCACCACAGGACGGGCAAAACCGTCGACGCCGGATCGAAACATGATCTTCGGCGGGGCGGGAATCTTTCACTTGGGTATCGGTGTTACCACAAAATGGGCATCTCATTGACCTGTTCCTCGGATTGGCTTTTGTCGTTGTGGATAACTATAACGCGGCTTCTAGACTTTGTGTAGACGAATTCTGCACATACGAAATCTAGCGGCAAACCACGAGGGGTAGAGGCCGGTAAAGGCCAGTCTAGCGGCTGATATGGGCCACGATCTGTCGGCGATGCGGCGCGTCGCGGTGCTCGAATAAATAGATGCCCTGCCATGTCCCCAATGCCGGACGTCCTGCGACAATCGGAATCGATAGGGAAACCGGCAGCATTGAGGCCTTGATATGGGCCGGCATGTCGTCGGGACCCTCATAGGTATGGGTCAGATACGCCATTGTCGGGTCAGTGGTGGGCGGCACCAGACGGCCAAAAAAATTGGTCAGGTCGGTCTTAACTTCCGGGTCGGCATTTTCCTGTATCAACAGCGAACAGGACGTGTGTTGCACGAAAAGCGTCAGCAGCCCCGAGGTGATGCTCGAGCCTGCCGAAAAATCAATCACATCGTGGGTGAATTCATACAGCCCTTGGCCTCGTGTGTGCAGTGTGACTGTCGTTTGCATGACGTCTTTCCCATCCAGTAACCGAAAATTGTAATCCAAACGCCGGAATTTTGCGTAATATCCATACAATCAAACACTAGGCCGAATGTATCCCCCAAGTGCAAATTCTAATTTCGTCACACTATTTTCAACAAGGAGCGTATCATGACCCAATTGGACCCAAAACCATCCCGTCGTATGACGGCTGCGGATTTTGATCAGGAATTGCTGGAGCTTTACGATTTTTACGCGCATGGCATGATGTCAAAGCGCGATTTTTTGGACAAAGCAGGCAAGTTTGCCGTTGGCGGTGTGACCGCACTGGCGCTGTTGAACATGCTCAGTCCGGATTATGCGCTGGCCGAACAGGTCAGCTTTACCGATCCCGACATTGATGCGTCTTATACCAGCTACAATTCGGCCAACGGCAATGGCGAAGTGCGCGGATATCTGGTGAAACCGGCCAAGGCCGATACAAAAATGCCGGCGGTGTTGGTGATCCACGAAAATCGCGGTTTGAACCCCTATATCGAAGATGTCGCCCGACGTGTCGCCAAAGCCGGGTTTATCGCATTGGCGCCGGATGGGCTGACCTCGGTCGGCGGCTATCCCGGAAATGATCGCGACGGCAAGGATTTGCAAAAAACAGTCGACCGGACCAAGCTGATGAATGATTTCTTTGCCGGTTTTGAGCATCTGGTCGCCCGCGCCGACAGCACCGGCAAAGTTGGCGCAGTCGGGTTTTGCTATGGCGGTGGCGTTTGTAACGCGCTGGCGGTGGCCTATCCCGAGATGGCAGCATCTGTGCCGTTTTACGGACGACAGCCAAAGGCAGAAGTTGTGCCAAATATCCAAGCGTCGCTGATGTTACACTATGGCGCATTGGACAAACGGGTGAACGCGGGCTGGCCGGATTTCGAGACGGCGCTCAAGGCCAATAACAAGGATTTTACTGCGCATATTTACGACGGTGCAAACCACGGGTTTCACAACGACAGCACGCCGCGTTATGACAAAAAAATGGCAGACCTGGCCTGGGCGCGGACCATCGCGCACTTTCACGCGAATTTGACCTAGGCCGTGACCCGTTCAACGCTTACAGACTGTGCGACGAAGTTAATGTTGCCATAGCTGGTCAAAAAAGCCACATCGGCCGCATCTTGGCCGACGCCGATGCAGGCCGTGCTGTCGGCGTGCGTCATGCCGGTGGGATCGACCAGATGCCAGTCACCCGCCAGATATACCTCGGCCACGGCGTGAAAATCCTGCGGCGTGACATCGGGCGAATAGACGGAGGCATAGCGGGCTGGAATGGCAGAGGCGCGCGCCAGTGATATCAGTACATGGGCAAAGTCACGGCAGACACCTTGGCGGCTGCTGAATGTGTCGATTGCAGTGGTGGTGCTGTTGCTTGCCCCCGGTACATATTGGAATTTTTCCTCGATCCAGTCGCGAATGGCCATGACTTTGGCGCCGCCCTCCAGATCCCCAAACCGGTCGGTTGCAAAATTCTGAAATTCGTCGGTCGGGCAATAGCGTGACGGCATCAAATAGCGCACTGTGTCGGCGGGTAATTGGTGCGGCGGCGTTGCGTCCAGCTGTGTGATATCGGGTGCCGGGCGGCTGACGTCAATGCGGGCGCTGTATTTACACAGCATGTCGCCGTCGACGTTCAACCAGATGCGGTCGCCAACGGCGTCTTCGGCCTCGACCCGTGCGAAATGGGAGGTGCCGTTGACGTTGATATGTGCAGCTTCCAGCTGTTGTCTGGGCAGGGCTGCGGCCTCGACTTGTAACAACAGGTCGGTGGGCTGATCCATGCGATAGTGAAGATGAACAGACAGATCGAGCAGCATGGCATCCGGTTTCGTAGCTAGAGGTGTGGGGGAGGAACTGATGATTCCTTACCGGCTGTCTATCGCATATTTTTAGTCTGGCAAAAGGAAATGCGGCACTGCAAAGTAAAGCGACGACACGTAATTTGTTTTCAACCGGTTTGACAGGCTCAGGGGGATTTATGACACCCAAAACCACACCGTTTCATAGGCTGGCTTTCGTGACCCCGCGACTGAATGTCGATCATTGGGTGACGCGGCTGGATGTGCCTGAGGCGCGGGCTCGAATGGCGAGTATATTGCAAGAATTGTTGACGCCCGAGGTGACAAAGCACCTGCCACCCTACCTGCACGTTGACGGCAGTCTGGAACAGGCCGAGCGCGCAATGCGTGATCTGGCCGCCAAAAGCGAGGTCGCCTGTGTCGTGGATCGCGCATCGCAGGCGGTCGCCGGATTGCTGGTGGTCGGCCAAAATGCCCAAGAGGCCAATGCGGTCTATATCGGGTACTTGTTTGACCAAGCGTTTTGGCGGCGCGGACTAGCTACCGAATTATTGCACGGCTTGGTGACATGGGCGCAGGCGCAAGGCTGGCAAGGCCGGATGCTGGGCGGGGTTGATCCTGAAAACGCCGCCTCGGCGGCGGTGTTGCGCAAGGCAGGATTTACCGAGGATGCGGCACGGTCCGGGCCGGATACGGTGATGTACGGGCGGGTGTTTGGTCACTTTGGCACACTTTCGACACGGCTATAAAATATGCCCGCCCAGTTGCCTCTGCCGGTCAGCAGCATCCGGTCGCCGCGAACGATCCCGCGTCGGGTGTCTGCGCCAACACCGCAGAGTGTGTAGTAGATGACATGCGGGTAAGTCAGGGTGACCTGACCACCGCAGCCGCGCCGCAGGCCAACCGGTTGTTTGCCTGCGACGCCGGCTTGTGCAATCTCATGTCGGGATACCATAGCAATGGCCATTGGCAGCGTGACGGTGACGGACAAAAATAGGGTCGCAAACATTAACAGGGCAACGGGAATGAACACCAAACGTTTACGCAAGGTGGAACGGTCCTTAGGTGCATTGCGAATTTCATAACGCATCAGGTTTCTGGCGACGAATGCCGAAAACAGAGCCGCCGTGAAAAACATCGGAGGGTTTATCGCGCGCAGCAGGTCCGGGGAGGGCATGAAACGCAAACCCAGAAACTGGCCGATGATTGGGGTGCTGCCTGCCAATAAGACAATGAGGAAAATGCGAACGCTTGCATTGGACAGGCTGGAGGCAGGATCGGGTTTCATAACCCGGAGTTTGCGGCAGACGGCTCGCTTTGCAAACAACTTTTGCGGTGATCGGCGCAGGATTTTTGGGGCGTTAATGGCGTTTGTCGGCGAGGACAGGTGAGACCCTCGTATTTATGAGGGCGAGGTGGTTTGAGGGGGCAGGGAGCGTCAACTAAGTACTACCCCATTGCTACAGTTCTATTGACTGGAAGCAAAAAATGGGGTAAAGCAAGAACAAGAAGAGAACAAATAGTGACAAGGAATAGGCAAAATGGCTGCAAGAAAAGTGATTGATGCGCGCGCGGACGAACAGGGAAATATCACGCACGTGAAGCTAGATGGAAATAAAAAATTCACTCCGCTGGACACGGCAATGAATATGGCTGACAACGGTAAAATAGAGAATGCGCATTCGGTAAGGCCAGATGGAGCCAAGGACCATCTCCGCACAAATCCTGACGGGAAGAAAGCGAACAATCTAGATGATATGGCGGGTGACAGTTAAAGTGACCAATAAACTAACTCATGTTTGGTTTGGGAACAGTATTTCCCTCGAAATACCGAAACTTTCTAGCTGTTTTCTAATTTCGTTTTTTGAATGTGCGTCAACAATGACCGGAAAAACTTGACGCATTTCGCGCAGTTTCTTCTCCGGATTTTTCCAAAAGAAGAAACCGCCAGTTTGGGCTAATATCCTCTCTTGAGGTAACTCTGGGAACACAAGATAGGGCACGTCATGGACCTTCTGGTCGAAGTTGCCGCTCAACAACTCAAGATAAGAAATTGGAAGGCGTGGATAGTCTCTTTCGTCGAGGGGGTCCTCATAGCGACTTCGAGCGGGACGATAAGAGCTCGTTTGAAAAAAATAAACAACACCATCCTTGTGGGTTTGATTTCCTTCTACATCAAAAGTTTTTTCAGTTGCAAAGTAAAGTGCAACCAAAGGATTAATCGTAACGTCCAAAAGTCGAGTTTCGTTTCCAATATGGCGGGCAAAAAACAATCAGTTCAGGTCATGCCCATGCATTGCGGGAGCAAACGCATTTATGAAGCGATCTGAAATGTCACCTTTTGCATATGAGTAATAAGCGTTTTCTATTTCGCTAATTTCATGTTTCTCTAATTGACTTACTTTCGAATACTTTCTTCGAAAAAGCGATGGAGTTAGGGGTTCGGAATAAATTTCAGGTTCGCCGCGAAAAATTGGCCGCATGCCCGCATTGAGTAGTAGTGGCGGTGCTGGTACAAAATCAGCCACGGAAGTCACTTTTTCAGGGACTTTGAAAGCATTACGCCAACTCGCCGCTAATTTTCGAATGTCTCTTTCAGCGTCAAAATTCTTCATCTGATCAGTTTGTTTTGAAACCAGTTTCTACTGATCCAAGAAAGACCTCAACTTCCGCGACCGGCTCGGGTGCTTCAGCTTGCGCAGCGCTTTTGCCTCGATCTGCCGGATCCGTTCGCGGGTTACGCTGAACTGCTGACCGACTTCTTCCAGCGTGTGATCGGTGTTCATGCCGATACCAAAGCGCATGCGCAGAACCCGTTCTTCGCGCGGCGTCAGCGAGGCCAGAACCCGTGTTGTGGTTTCCTTCAGGTTGCCCTGAATGGCGCTTTCCAATGGC
>CAXMUJ010000203.1:0-6787 GCA_964196455.1 uncultured Myxococcota bacterium
TTTCGCAAGCGCCGCCACAACCGCGTCGTGCGAGGCAAAGGCCGCGACATGCACCGGCGTGCGGCCCGAACCGTCACGCGCATTTAGGTCGGCACCGGCAGTGATCAATCGATTTATTTCATCTACTCGCCCTTGATGTGCTGCGAGATGAAGCCCGGTGTAAGACGCGATGTCAGAGGCTGAAGGCGCGGTCTGAGCGTGAGCCGAACCGCCGAAAACGACTGAGGCGATGATGAGCAAAGAACGAAACATGGGTGACCTTTCAAAAGCAGTGGCCCGCCCCCGATAAGGGGCGGGTCAAGTATGATTTATTCAGCGCCGATGGCATCAAGTCCAACGCGTGCGCAGGTTTCGTCAATCGCACCCGATGGTGCCCCTCCGACACCGATGCCGCCGACCAAGACGCCGCCAATCCGGATCGGCAGGCCGCCAGCTTGGATAACCAGACGGCTGTCCATATCGCGCAGGCCGTCGTTTTCTGGATTTCCGCCGATGAAGCCGGCCAAGCCAGCGGTGTCACGGCCCATGCTGGCAGAGGTGAACGCTTTACCAGTGCTTGAACCAACGGAATGCGGGCCTGCGTTGTCGGCACGCAAGATGACTTTGGTCACGCCGCTTCGGGCGACAATCACGACGCTGACGTTGTAGTCCTCGGCTGCGCAGGCATCGATTGCGGCTTGTGCCGCTTGCGTCGCCATATTCAGCGGAAGATAGGGCGCCGTTGGTAAGTCTTGCGCATAAGCTGCGACAGGGGCCAGAAATGCGGCGGCAAGTGTGAGTGTACGGATCATTGGATACTTCCTTATGTTGAACGAATGCGCCCATTCTAAACGCAGCCGGTAAGTTGCAACATTCGTAGCCTTCGCAAGGATCTGCGTAGTTCTACTGATCTGTCTTCGCTTCCAGCCAATACCGCGTCAATTCAGCCGCCGAAGACGTGCCTACTTTCGCCGCAATCGCGGCGCGGTGACTTTCAACCGTGCGCGGCGACAGGCCAAGCGTGTCGGCGATCTGTTTTGTGGTCAGGCCCTTCGCGATCATTTCTAAAACTTCTTGTTCACGCGATGAAAGGTGCTGGTCCAAAGCGACGGCTTCGGCGCGTTCCGCCAAGGCCTGTCCTTGCGCCTCGAGCTCCGCATGACCCTTTTGGATGGCGTCGATCAGGTCAGTTTCGTCAACCGGCTTGCTCAGGAAATCGATCGCGCCGTTGCGAAACGCCCGCCTGCACGCCTCGATATCGCCATGCCCGCTGACGACGACTGTGGGCCAAGTCATTCCTTGGTCGTTCAGCTTTTCTTGTAATTTCAGGCCTGAAATTGCCGGCATCCGAATATCAAGGATAAGGCATCCTGGCACAAGACTTGCCGCTTGTTTTAGGAAAGTTTCAGGGGAGGCAAAGCTGCACACATCCAACCCGACCGTCTCGAGCAGCAGGGTCAGAGCGTTGCGGACCGCCTCATCATCGTCGACCAAATAGACATGATTGTTCATGCCATCACCTTTTTGTTCGAAAGTGGCAGGGACAATCGGAATGTTGTCTGGGCGGCGTCGTCTAAAAGCACAATATCGCCACCCATTTCCTCGACTAAGCGCTGACAAAGCGCGAGCCCAAGTCCAGTCCCGTCAGGTTTGCCTGTCACGAATGGCTCGAAAATGCGCGGCTTGATATCGTCGGGCGCACCGGGGCCATCGTCAATGACGTCCAAAATTGCCAACCGGCCATCAATGTCGGTTCGGATCGTGACTTGTGCACAATCTGATGCATCCAGCGCGTTGCGAACAAGGTTGAAGACGACCTGTTCCAATTCGACCGGATCCGCATCAACAAAGAGTGGATCAGCGTCAAGCAACATAATGAATTCGGCACCTCTGCTCTTGGCTTCTAGAGCCAACAAGCGCTGCACACTTTGGGCAGCATCATTAAGTGCGAAAGGTTTTGAAGGCGCGCGGTTTGGTTTGCTCCAACGCCTTAGCCGGTCGAGAATGTCCGCAGCCCTTTGCGCTTGTGACACAGTATCGTCCAGAACAGTGCCTAAACGCGCAACGTCCCCCCGCCGCGCCAAATGTCGTCCGGCCTGTGCCTGGCTCAGGATAGCGGTCAAAGGTTGCGCCAACTCATGCGCCATCCCACTGGCCATCTCGCCCATTGCATTGACGCGCGAAGCATGCGCCAGGCGGGTCTCGTGTGAACTCAGTTTCGCACGGCCTTCGGCTTCCTTTGTGCGCGTACGTTGCTTTAGGCCAAGGGCGGACAGAATAAACAAGACCGTGACCAACAATATTGCAGCCAGAGCTTTTCCCAATGGCAGGACATCGGCAAGGCGAATTGCAAGAGCGGTTTCAAAAATGAGCGGCTGCGATCGACTTCCAAGGAGCTGTGAAAAACCTGCTTCGTCCAGCGACCGTTGACCCACCAGAGCATCCTGACTGCCTGTTGTAAGCAAGCGTAGCGAAACAGATGGCTTCTGCCAGAAAGGCTCTTCGGTCGCAAGAAGCGCGCGCGCATCAATGACCAACGCCAGTGCGTGCTGCGCCGCATCTGTATTTGGCGTTCGTTTCACGACCAAGTAGTGATCGGGCGCTGTCGGCATTTGCTGAATCTGGACGGCACCTGTTGATCTGCCCGCCATCTGGACAACCAACGCGGCGTCCGCGCTGGCAATGCCCGACGGGGTTTGAATAATTGGAGCTAACGGATCAAACGGGATCACATTCACGGATGCAATGCGCGGATAAAACCTCATGATTGTCGTCGCCACGTCTAAGAACAAGTCCTGACGCTCGACCCCGCCGGCCACAAATATCGCAGACAAAGACGTCAGGTGAGCATCGTGCTGATCCGCACGTTGTGAGGCCAACCGGTGGAGCGTCGCGCTCTTCGTTGTTAGTTCACCCACCAAACTCTGGCGTTCAATAAACGCCAAACCACAGAGCGCGAATGCAACGGCGAAAGCCCATAGCCACAAGTATCGCCAAATCTCATTTGTGTTTGAAGACGTCATGCGCATTCATCGCAGGTCGAGCACCAAATACCAATCCGTATTTCTACGGTCAGCTCAAGGTGACTCCACGACGCCAACTAGAACTGGTATGCCCTCACCCCGTTCAGATGAAGCGAATGTCCGGCGGCAACCTGAGCCTACGGATCAATCTATTTCCTGCAACCGTCTTTCGAGCTTTTCGAGCTTGCCGAGCGCACCGGACAGGGTTGCCTTCAGCTGTGAAATCTCGCCCAAAGCGTCATTTACGCCCATCGAGCGCTCATAAGTGTCCGCCACATGGCTAGAGCCGTTACTCTCGCCGCTGATAAGCCAGACGATGGATACGTTTAGCAATCCCGCCAGTATCTGGATACGATTGGCGCGCGGTGCATCCGCATCGTTTTCCCAATCTTCGACTTTGCGCATATCGACGCCAATCTTCTCGGCTAGACCCTCCACGGTCAGGCCCTTTGCCTCGCGCGCGGCTCCAAGTCGATCGCCAAACGTGGCTACGGATTCGTTGAAATGGTTGTTTCGCTCAAGGCTTGTAGTGGACACGAGATGCTCCATGAAAGTTCTGAATTTTTATTGGTCAGTCTACCTAGACTACTGAGCCTCAATATTCAAGTTCAGCAAACCGCATGTCAGAAAACCGTCGCTAAAAGTGCCCGCGCCGTCGCTCTTCTCTGGGATGCAAAGGGGCTCAGACCTACCGTGGCAGCATCGGAGCCCAAGGTCTGCAATAGACCGTTCGTGTCACATGGTCTGAAATATCCAACGGCAACTTCGTCCGGCTCAACCGACTTTGGCAGCGCTCCCAAAAAACGACGCTACCACGCGCAGTTTTTATGGTGAGCCGGGCACATGGTATCAGCGCATTTTTTGGATCTTCAGCTTGTCTTGTTTTGCTCTATTCTTGGTTGATTCCTCAGAGCGCATGAGAGCTTTGGCAATGGCTTTCAAACTCATCCCCTTTGTTGCCAGCAATTGCAGCTTATGAATTTCCTCATGTGTCCAAGCTTGGCGGTGGCGTTCATAACGTTCTGCCATTGGTTTTTCTACCTTTTCATTGTGTCGAACCCACCATAAAGCATGGTTATGCTGATGGCGCCAGTACAATGGCAATACCGATTATGGAGGGACCTCGGCTGATAATAATTGGTGCAAGGGTCATCCGACACGCCCGCGCCATTGGACAACTAGAGTCTGTGGCATCGATGCGAATGGGTGCACCCGCAGAGAAGCACCCGCAGAGAAAGTCGGCTTGGGCCCCACATTACGTAATTTCCGCGAAGCAGCGCATGACCGGTTCCAGGGTCGGCAGGTCTTTGAGGGCGGCTTGACAGAAAAGCTGATTACAGCTAAGCCAGTGAATCTGGGGTCTGCAAGAACCCCGTGAGGCGCCAGCTCGATCTTGCATCCTTCCAATCTAGAACTTCAAATGGAGGATGCTCTATGGCGTCGTACACCGAAATACCCGTATCTACACTGGCTCGCTTGATGGGGACACCTGAATGTCCGGTGCTGCTTGATGTGCGCATCGATGAAGATTTTGATGATGATCCAAGAATAATTCCCGGCGCTTATCGCCACTCATTCTTGGATGTGGCCTCATTGGCTGATGATCTCCGAGGTAAAGCAGTCGTCGTTTACTGTCAAAAAGGTTTGAAAATCAGCCAAGGCGCTGCCGCCGTTCTGCGTGACAAGGGTATTAAGGCAGAGACTCTAGAGGGCGGACAGTTTGGCTGGAGAGATGCCGGTCACCCGATGGTTTTGGCAGAGAAATTGCCTCCGTTGGATGCCTCAGGGCGCACAGTCTGGGTGACGCGCCATCGACCAAAAATAGACCGCATCGCATGTCCTTGGCTCATTCGTCGTTTTATCGATCCCAAGGCACAGATATTGTTCGTTGCGGCACCGCAGGTGAACAACGTGGCGGAGCGTTTCAACGCAACACCCTTCGACATTGAGGGCGTTTTCTGGAGCCACCGTGGAGCCACGTGCACGTTCGACACGATGATTGAAGAGTTTGGCATTGGAAACGAGGCCCTCTCTAAACTCGCTCTGGTCGTGCGTGGTGCTGATACGAATAAACATGATCTGGCACCAGAGGCGGCCGGTCTTTTGGCCGTGTCACTCGGCCTTTCAAGAATGTACCGCGATGACCTCGCGCAGCTCGAAGCCGGTATGACGATTTACGATGCTCTTTATCGCTGGGCCCGAGACGCCACAGAAGAAGGTCATGACTGGCCCGCCGCCGTGACCAAGGCCTAGATCATGACTAGTTCAAGTGAAGTCTTGCCAAACGGCCAGCCATCTCTGGCAGACGCAACGCGCGTTTGGTGGAAAATTGGTATTCTTTCTTTTGGCGGGCCAGCCGCCCAGATTGCGCTTATGCATAAAGAAGTTGTAGAGGCTCGAAATTGGCTCTCCGAGCAGCAATTTCTGAACGCTTTGAGCTTTTGCATGCTGTTGCCGGGTCCCGAAGCGATGCAATTGGCGACATATGCAGGTTGGCGTTTGCACGGGACGATTGGCGGCCTTGTCGCAGGGCTGCTGTTTGTTATTCCGGGTGCCGCTGTGATGATGGCACTTGCAGTGATTTACAGTATTTTTGGTGAAGTACCACTTGTGTCCGCGCTTTTCTATGGGATCAAGGCGGCCGTTTTGGTGATAGTTGTAGAGGCTCTATTGCGGGTTGCGAAAAAGGCGCTCTCTGAGCGCTTGCATTGGATTATCGCGGCCCTTGCTTTCATCGGGATATTCTTTCTTTCTATCCCTTATCCCCTGATCGTATTGATTGCAGGCCTCTTTGGCTGGCTCATGGGAACCGCGAAAGAGGAGCAACACGTCGTCGATATGGCTCATGTATCGGCAAGCAAGACCCTGCGCACTATCGCCATCTGGCTTGCCATCTGGTTGTTACCGCTGCTGGCGTTGGGTGCTCTGGGCGCACCTGAAGTTCTCGTTGAAGTCGGAAAATTCTTCTCTACTCTTGCCATCGTAACATTTGGCGGGGCCTATGCCGTACTCGCCTACATGGCTCAGGATGTGGTGGTTCAGTTCGGCTGGCTTACAGCCGGGGAAATAGTCGACGCTTTAGGGTTGGCCGAAACGACCCCAGGCCCGCTCATCCTCGTGGTACAGTTCGTCAGCTTTGTTGCCGGGTTTAAAGACGGCGGGCTCCTCCTCGGTCTGACTGCCGCCCTGACAGCTCTCTGGGTGACCTTTGCGCCATGCTTCCTCTGGATATTTTCAGCCGCTCCCTACATCGAATGGATCTCAAGCCAACCAAGATTGAGGGGCGCTCTTAAGGCGATAACGGCCGCAGTTGTGGGTGTTATCCTCAACCTGTCAATCTGGTTCACCTTGCATGTTCTCTTTACGACCGTAAGTCGCGAGCAACTGGGACCCGTCACGTTGTGGAGACCGGAACTCGCCTCAATTGAATGGCTCGCTTTGGCATTGTTTCTGTTCAGCTCATTTCTGGCGTTCCGCCTGCACTGGGGCATCCTCAATATCTTGCTGGTCGCGTCGATTTTGGGCGCAGGACTACGCCTAATCTTTTGAAACAATGTCTAAAATCCCGCAATCAAGAAAAAATCAAGAACCGCTCTGAGCCCAAACCGTCGTCGCTATCCGACCTTTGGGTTTGACAACGCGGGCCATCTCGCGAAGCCCCGCCGGAATGTCAGAAAAAAGCTGGCCGCCAGCGCCATACTCGCACAAAATACGCGCGCGCGCCCCAGCACAAAAAGGGGTCTACCCCGAAAAGACGACCCAAAAACACCCAAAAATTTACTGAA
>CAXMUJ010000204.1:0-2452 GCA_964196455.1 uncultured Myxococcota bacterium
CGAGGACACACCAGAAATTCGCGCCAAGTTCATTTCGACCATCCCAATCGGCCGCTTTTCCACCCCCGAGGACATGGGCAACGCCGCCTGCTTCCTCTGCTCGGACGAGGCCAGCATGATCACCGGCGTCGCCATGGAAGTCGACGGAGGTCG
This sequence comes from uncultured Myxococcota bacterium, assembly GCA_964196455.1. GTDB lineage: Bacteria > Pseudomonadota > Alphaproteobacteria > Rhodobacterales > Rhodobacteraceae > Amylibacter. Next base: position 154 of record CAXMUJ010000204.1, read on the forward strand.
CTGCATATGAAGGTAGGTCCACGCAATCTGATTACAGACGTCGAAGGGTTGCTGGTTGGCAATGCGCAAGACGATGATCTAAAATCGGGCACCACCGTTTTATTCGGGGAAACACCGTTCATTGCCGCCGTTGATATAATGGGTGGATCACCCGGTACGCGAGAGACAGATTTGCTCGCACCCGACAAATTCGTACAAGAAGCCGACGCATTGGTTTTATCCGGCGGATCTGCCTTCGGGCTGGACGCCCCTTCGGGCGTATGCGACGAGCTGCGAAACATGGGCCGTGGTTTCCCGATTGGCGATCAGTTTGTCCCAATCGTACCGGGTGCGATTTTGAACGATCTGCTGAATGGCGGCGACAAAGGCTGGCGTGATAATCCATATAAGGCACTTGGTAAGGAAGCGCTCGCAAACGTTGCAAAAGATTTTGCACTAGGCACCGTTGGTGCTGGAACGGGTGCGACCACGCGGGAACTAAAAGGCGGGCTCGGCTCGGCTTCGATAGTACTTGAAAGCGGTTATACGGTTGGGGCGCTCGTCGCGGTAAACCCTCTGGGCTCGACCGTTCAGGAAGATCAAAAACATTTTTGGGCATCCCCTTTTGAGATTGATGACGAGTATGGAGGGCATGGCCCAGCCACAAAACTTCATCCGCTTGTATACGCAAACCCATTTACGCCACCGGTTGCCGGTGCCAATACGACGATTGCAATAATCGCGACCGACGCCAAGTTAACCAAGGCCGAAGCTAAAAGACTTGCCGTGATCGCGCATGCGGGAATGGCGCGCGCAATCGTTCCCAGTCACACGCCGTTTGATGGTGATCTGGTTTTTGCAGCGGCGACTGGCAAGAAGGAATTGACCGATCCAATAATTGACCACTTGATGCTGGGGCAAGCGGCATCACAATGCTTATCCCGCGCAATTGCACGAGGTGTTTACGAGGCCACTTCCGCGCCCAAAGACACCCTACCAACATGGAAAGACAAATGGGGGTAGGGTGGGTGATTCACCCACCACCACACAATTAGTTAACGCAAATCGTACATACAAGTTGTGTACGGGTTGTGCACAGGTTGTGTACCGTTAAATCTGTCAATTACCCAAAAAGTTAACGCGTTCAGATCTTCTGCAAAAGCGGCAACAACTTAGACATATCCGGCCCGTGTTGCATCCCCGTCAACGCTTTCCTAAGCGGCATAAACAACCCCTTGCCCTTGCGTCCCGTCGCCTCTTTCACAGCCGTGGTCCATTCTTTCCACGACGTATCCGTGCGTGGTGCAGCCGGTAAAAGCGTCATCGCTTCAGCCACAAAATCGGCGTCTTCAGCATCAACCAAAGGCGTTACACCATCACGGCACAGCGCCCAAAGACCGGCGATATCTGCCCGCGTTTCAATGTTTTCGCGCGCCATTTCCCAGAAGTTTCCGGCAATTTCGTCAGGTATATCAAGCGCTTGCAGATCGGATGCCACGCCGTCAATTTCCATACCATGCAACAGCTTGGCCGACAGTGGCCCAAGGTCTGCGATGTTGAATTTCGTCGGTGCCGAGCCAAAGCGCGAGATGTCGAACCCGTCGATCAAATCCGCCAAATCTTGGCGCAATTCCATAGGGTCGGAAGACCCGATACGCGCCATGTGCGACAGCAACGCCATCGGCTCAACCCCTTGTTCACGCAGGTCTTTTAGCGCCAGCGTGCCAAGTCGTTTAGATAACCCTTCACCTTGCGGCCCAGTTAACAAGGAGTGGTGCGCAAAGGCAGGAACCGTACCGCCCAGTGCCTCGATAATCTGGATTTGTGTGGCCGTATTCGTCACGTGATCAGACCCGCGAACCACGTTCGTAACTCCGAAATCTACATCGTCACAAACAGACGCCAACGTATACAAAAACTGCCCGTCGCCACGGATCAAAACAGGGTCAGAAACACTGGCCGCATCGATGGACAAATCGCCCAGAATGCCGTCTTTCCATTCAATCCGTTGTTGATCCAGTTTAAACCGCCAATGACCAGCGCGTTCAGCCCGCAGCGCATCGCGCTCGGCCTCTGAAAGGGCCAATGCTGACCGGTCATAAACCGGTGGCTTGCGCAAGTTCAACTGCTTCTTGCGCTTAATATCCAGTTCCGTAGGTGTTTCAAAACACTCGTAAAAACGGCCCGTCGCCCGTAATTCGTCAGCCGCCTCATTATAGCGATCCAACCGCGAAGATTGGGTTTCGATGCGATCCCATGTAAGGCCCAGCCATTCCAAATCGCGCTGGATCTGGTCAGCATATTCGGGCTTGGAGCGTTC
>CAXMUJ010000205.1:0-2306 GCA_964196455.1 uncultured Myxococcota bacterium
ATACATAATATCGGTCAGTTTGTTTTCATTGATCCAGTTCTGACCAGCTTGCCCATTCCAGTAGTCAATTTCCTCGCTATTCGGTCCTTCTGCTATGATGCTTTTTGACATAATTTGTTTCCCCCATTGCCCCCAATCTACGACATAAATGCAAATATGTCACATTTGGGTTCTGGCTATGCATTGAATGCGGTTGAGACCGATGATTTGGACCGTTCTCGGATTGATCATGTCGATGCGCCTAAGAAAATATATGGCTACGCCGGTCAACAAGGGCTCACTCCCGCCATCTGATAAATTCCATGATTTGGATCAAATGCTGATTTTGCCCTCATCAGATGGCTCCACTTAAAAACCCCGACCTCACTCCAGATCGCGTGGCACGACGAAATCGACAAAGTGGCCAAAGCCAAAGTTGGCCAGTGCCCAGTCCTCGATATCGAAATCCAAAACGGTTACTGACGCTGTGGGGTACATAGGGAATTTCGGGTGCTCGGGCGACACGCCATCGATCAGCCGTTCGGCAAAATCCGAAATGCCCGGATTGTGGCCCAGCATCATCAATGTATCACCGCGGGCTCGGTTCAGGATCGTCATCGTCTGGTCGCTGGAGGCATGGTAAATCCCGTCGATATAATCCGGCTGTGCGTCAAAACCCGAGGCCTCTTGAATACCGGCCCATGTCTCGCGACAGCGGGTGGCGGTAGAGCATTGCACATGATCGGGGCGGTGGCCTTGGTCGGATTGTTTTGGGTAGCGGGCGTGGGGCGCTTGCGAACTATGGTTCAGCTCCCGAATGCATATCGTCCCTGCGACACGTCGACTAAAGGCGGCACCGAAGATTGTTCAAATAGGTCATAGCCGATCTTCATATGTTGCCAAAAATTGTACCAAGGGCTGGCACTTTCCAAGCCCAGTCTCTCTGCGGTCATGCGAAAAGGGAATGCGTGAACCCCGAAAAATGGTTGACCGGCGTCAAGAGCTGCCTCTGCTATTACATAAATCTCTTCGATGGCAGGATCGGTCATTGCATAGCAACCGACCGAGACACAGTTTCCATGCACCATCAAGTAACTGCCGGTACGTTTGCGTGCGCGATCATATGGGTTTGGAAACCCGAGATTGAATGACAGGTGAAAGGAGCTATTCGGGTTTAGAGCCGACTTTCCAACAGTGTAGAATCCCTCCGGCGATTGCCGGTCTCCTTCGCGTAGTTTTTGCCCCAACGCGCCTGAGTAGTTGCAGATTGTGTAGTTTTTATACAGCTGGAAATCTCGATCTTGTTGCACCCAAAGTTCCAGAACGTGTTCTTCTTTGAATACCCGCATGAACACCGGACTGCCAAGCCGTAACCCGCTTTGGGTCAGTGACGCTTCAAGCTTTGGGGTAATGCGCTGGCGAATTTCCTTGATGGTTTGCCGTGGCCCAAACAGATGGTCCAAGGGGGCAGGGACAGGTACGTGCAAGACGTAGGCAGCTATACCAAACAAGACAACGGCTAGGGTGAGTGTGGAAATGAATTCCAAAATACGCAAAAAAGCACCCATGTAGGATCGGAAAATAGTTTCAGGCAGTTTAGCGTTAGAACAAGCCTCGGTTCAACCATCTGTTCTTGTCATCCAAGGCTTTGACACAGTCTTGCTGGGGTGCCCTCACTCCAGATCGCGTGGCACGACGAAATCGACAAAGTGGCCAAAGCCGAAGTTGGCCAGCGCCCAGTCCTCGATTTCGAAATCCAGTACGGTTACGGATGCTGTGGGGTACATGGGGAATTTCGGGTGCTCGGGCGACACGCCGTCGATCAGCCGTTCGGCAAAATCGGAAATGCCCGGATTGTGGCCCAGCATCATCAATGTATCCCCGCCGGCGCGGTTCAGGATCGTCATCATCTGGTCGCTGGAGGCGTGGTAAATCCCGTCGATATAATCCGGCTGTGCGTCAAAACCCGAGGCCTCTTGAATACCGTCCCATGTCTCGCGACAGCGGGTGGCGGTGGAGCATTGCACATGATCTGGGCGGTGGCCTTGGTCGGCCAGCCATTTGCCGATGGTCAGGGCAGCGGCAATGCCGCGTTCATTCAGATGGCGTTTGTGATCGCCGATAAAGGGTGCGTCCCAGCTTGATTTCGCGTGGCGGATCAGGATCAGTCGTTTCATTTTTCGCCCCGGAATGCGCGCATGTGATGCGCTGATTGTTCTTGGTGCCGACCCGCGCCAAGGCTCGCCGGACAAGACCTGCGTACACGACAGCCGCGCGTCATACAATCCTGACCTGCGTCGCTGTCCAGAAAGCCGTGGCACAGCGGC
>CAXMUJ010000206.1:0-5382 GCA_964196455.1 uncultured Myxococcota bacterium
AAAGACCCAACTCGTTTCCGCACTGGCAGAAGCGACAGGTTCTGACAAAACAACAGCCAACACATACATCGGCGCGCTGACCGAAATCATCACTCAGGAAGTCGCCGGCGGCGGTGCCGTAACCCTGCCCGGTCTGGGCAAGTTTGCCTGCCGCGCCCGCCCGGAACGCATGGTCCGCAACCCGGCAACTGGCGAGCAATTCCTAAAGCCCGCCGACCGTGTAGCCAAAGTGACTATTGCCAAAGCTTTGAAAGACGTGATCAACGCTTAAACGCGTCCACGAATGACCAAAAAAGGCCGCTGTAACAGCGGCCTTTTTTATGCCGAAAAACCGGACCGAAAATGGACATTCGAAGCATCGCAATGGGCCTGGCCTTCTCGCTGATCTGGAGCAGCGCGTTTACCTCTGCGCGGATCATTGTTCAGGTGGCGCCGCCACTGACTGTGTCTTGTGTCAGGTTTTTGATTGCCGGAACAATTTGTGTCAGTGTCGCCGCACTGATGGGTCAACGTGTTCAACTCAATCGTCGGGTTTTGCGCAGCGTCACCGTTTTCGGTCTGTGTCAGAACGCGATCTATCTGGGTCTGTTATTCGTCGCCATGCAAACAATCGAGGCCGGGCTTGCGTCAATCCTCGCCAGCATGATGCCATTGTTGGTGGCTGGCATCCAGGTAATTTGGTTTCACCAAACATTACCATTGCTGGGCAACATCGGATTGCTCATCGGCTTTGCCGGAGCTTGTGCACTAATGGCAAGCCGTATTGGATTTGGCGCCGATATAACGGGTATACTTTTTTGTCTGGTTGGGGTGTGTGCGTTGACGATCGCTACGCTTACTGTCAGGTCCGCATCTGCAGGCGGAAATTTGTTGATGATTGTCGGATTGCAAATGCTGGTTGGCGGGCTTGCACTCATGCCCTTTGGTCTGTTGACCGAAACATGGGACGTAACCTGGAATCCGACCGTATCCATAGCGTTCGTCTATACGATTTTTGCACCTGGAATTCTGGCAACAGTCATCTGGTTCAAATTGGTAAACCGGATTGGGCCGGTCAAGGCCGCAACCTTTCACTTTCTGAACCCGTTTTTTGGCGTCGCAATCGCGGCGGTACTGTTGGGTGAACAGTTGAGTTCAATTGACTATGTAGGTGTCGCGACGATCATGGCCGGAATTCTGGCAGTACAGATGGCGCGTGCCCGGACACCAGCCTAGCCAATCTTGCCGGTATTTTCACCCACCTGACCTCGGTGCAACAGCACATGGTCCAACAAGACACAGGCCATCATCGCTTCGCCAATAGGCACCGCACGAATGCCGACACAAGGATCATGACGACCCTTTGTGATGATCGTGGTTTCGGTGCCCGTCTTATCAATAGTCTGGCGCGATTTCAGGATAGATGACGTTGGTTTGACCGCAAATCGACAGACAATGTCCTGACCGCTGGATATCCCCCCCAACACGCCGCCCGCGTGATTGGAGGAATAGACAGGCCCGTCGGGACCCATAAAGATTTCATCTGCATTGTCTTCACCGGTCAAGGTAGCCGCCGCCATACCAGCGCCAATTTCGACACCTTTGACGGCGTTAATCGACATCATTGCCGTGGCCACATCCGTATCCAACTTTGCATAGACCGGCGCACCCAGTCCGGCAGGGACACCGCTGGCTGTGACTTCGACCACCGCGCCGACACTGTTGCCAGATTTTCGCAGCTCATCAAGATAAGTCGCCCAGGTTTTGGCCGCATCCGCATCGGGCGTCCAAAACGGGTTTTTCTCAATTTGCGTGTGATCGACGTTTTCCCGGTTTATCGCATGGGGGCCCATCTGCACCATATAGCCGGTAATATTCAGGTCCGGCAGCAATGCGCGCAATGCTTCGCGTGCGACCCCGCCGGCCGCCACTCGCGCGGCAGTTTCACGCGCCGATGAGCGGCCACCACCCCGGTAATCGCGGATACCGTATTTTTGCCAATAGGTGATATCTGCATGGCCCGGGCGGAATTTGTCCATAATATCGGAATAATCTTTGGACCGCTGGTCAGTATTGCGGATCAACAACTGGATCGGCATCCCGGTCGTTTTACCCTCGAAAACACCAGACAGGATTTCCACTTCGTCGGCTTCACGCCGTTGCGTAGTGTACTTATTTTGACCCGGTTTGCGCTTGTCCAGCCAATGTTGCAACATCGCAGGTTCCAGCGGAATATTCGGCGGGCAGCCATCAACAGTGGCGCCTAGCGCCGGTCCGTGGCTCTCTCCCCAAGTGGTTACCGTAAACATCCGGCCAAAACTGTTGGTAGACATGCAATTCTCCTTGTTCCCTTCGCAATAAACCAGATGCGGCGGCGGTGAAAGCCTGCGCTTGCAATTTTCGTCATTTTCTCTATGTCTGGAGACACCTCGGGGTGCCACAAGGCTGAGACGTGCAACTGCACATACCCGTTGAACCTGAACCGGTTTATACCGGCGGAGGGAAGGTCGCTAAATACGCTCCTTACCTACGCCTGTAGCTTATGGAGTGTAAGATGATAAAATCTACTTTGAGTGCTGCGGGTCTTGCTTTGGTTTTTGGCACAGGTGCCATAGCCCAAGAGAAGCCCGTTTTAACAGTGTACACCTATGACAGCTTTGTCTCTGACTGGGGCCCCGGCCCCGGTGTGGAAAAAGCGTTTGAGGCGACATGTGACTGTGACCTGAAACTCGTCGCTGCCGGTGATGGCGCTGCCTTGTTGTCGCGCATCCAGCTGGAAGGTGCGCGCACCGACGCCGACGTTGTACTGGGGCTTGATACCAATTTGACCGCCCGTGCCTTGGAAACCGGGTTGTTTGCACCGTTGCGTGAACAGCCAGCCATTCTGGATGTTCCGGTAGAGTGGACCGACGACACCTTCGTCCCCTACGACTGGGGCTATTTTGCCTTTGTCTATGACAAAACCAAACTGACAGATGTCCCCGACAGCTTTGAAGCGCTGATCGCGGCCCCCGAAGAGCTCAAGATTATTATTCAGGACCCGCGCAGCTCGACCCCCGGTCTGGGCCTGTTGTTGTGGGTCAAAGCGGCTTACGGTGATCGTGCCCCCGAGATTTGGGAAAAACTGGCGCCACGGATTGTGACTGTGACCAAGGGCTGGGCCGAGGCTTACGGCATGTTTCTGGAGGGCGAGGCCGATATGGTTTTGTCTTACACCACATCACCCGCCTATCACCTGATCGCGGAACAGGACGACAGCAAACGGGCGGCGGCCTTCACCGAAGGTCACTATTTGCAAATCGAAGTTGCTGGAAAGCTAGCCGGATCGGATCAGCCGGCGCTGGCGGACCAGTTCATGCGGTTTGTTACGTCGCCCGAGTTTCAGTCGGTCATCCCGACGACAAACTGGATGTATCCTGCCGTGTTCCCGCTCGACGGCCTGCCCGCAGGTTTCGAGACCCTGATCACTCCCGTTGACAGCCTGATCATTCCGGCAACCGAGGCAAAGGATGCGCGCGATAGCGCATTGGACGAATGGCTGACCGCGCTCAGCCGCTAAAGGCGTTTCATATCCTGACCGGAGGAGCAGCCTTGCTGCTCCTTCTTTTGATAACCTTTGGCACGGTTATCGCTGTCTGGTCCAAGGCCTCGTTGCAAACGGGGCTGGGGCCATCCGATTGGGCTGCGCTACGGTTTACAGTATCACAGGCGTTTGTGTCTGCGCTGATCAGCGTCGGCATTGCCATTCCAACCGCACGGGCATTGGCGCGACGGCGGTTTTATGGACGCCAAATTATGGTCACGCTGTTGGGGGCGCCGTTTATCCTGCCGGGCATTGTGGCCGTATTGGGTATTTTGGCTGTTTGGGGGCGCTCGGGCTATATCAGTGACATGATCGCCAACTTTGGCTGGGCACCGCTGAATATCTACGGCTTTTCCGGTGTCATTCTGGCGCATGTATTTTTCAATCTACCCTTGGCCACCAGACTAATCCTGCAAGGTTGGGTCTCTATTCCGGTGGAACATTTCCGGTTGGCGGCGCAGTTGAACATGTCGACGCACGACATCCACAAACAGATAGAGCTACCGATGTTGCGCACTTTGGTGCCCGGTGCCTTTTTGTTGGTGTTTCTGTTGTGCATTACCAGTTTTTCGGTCGCCTTGGCACTGGGCGGCGGGCCGCGGGCAACCACGCTGGAGGTCGCGATATTTCAGGCGTTGCGGTTTGATTTTGACCTGTCCAAGGCCGCGCTTTTGGCCGTGTTACAATTCGGTTTGTGTGCGGCGGTCGCGGCGGCCACTATGTTGGTGTCGACACCGGCCAATTTCTCGGTCGGGCTGGACCGGCCGCCGCACCGTTGGGACGGGCGCGAATGGTGGACCCGGTATTTTGATCGCATCATTCTGCTAGCGGTCGGCCTGTTTCTGTTCGGCCCGCTCGTATCAATCTTGATCAAAGGCATCCCGCCGCTGTTCCGTCTGCCGGCACAGGTCTGGCCTGCGGCGTTGAATTCGGTCACAGTCTCGGTCGGGTCTGCGGTTTTGACGATTCTGGTCACACTGGCCCTGTCGATGTTGATCGTGCGTTTATCGCGGCGGCGCAGGCGTGTCGGCCAGATGGTCGAGGCCATTGGCTTTCTGACACTTGCGGCATCACCCTTTGTCATTGGCACCGGTCTGTTTATCCTGATAAATCCCTACTTTGATCCCTTTGCTCTGGCCCTGCCGGTGACCGCCATCGTCAACGCGGCGATGAGCCTGCCCTTTGCGCTGCGGATTATTCTACCGGCATTGGTGCGCGCCGAAGGCCATTATGGCCGTTTGGCCGACAGTATTGGCATGACCGGGTTCGAGCGGTTTCGTTTGGCGATCTGGCCGCGCATCCAACGCCAAGTCGGTTTTGCCGCTGGCCTGTCGGCGGCGCTGTCGATGGGCGATCTGGGGGTGATTGCGTTGTTTGCATCGCCCGACATATCAACGCTGCCGCTAACGATGTATCGGCTTATGGCCGCCTACCAGATCGAGACCGCTGGCGGTGTTGCGTTGTTGTTGGTATCGCTCAGCCTGTTGCTATTCTGGCTATTTGACCGAGGAGGCCGCCTTGAGCATCACATTAGATAGTCTGGTTTTACGACAAGGCAGCTTTGAGCTGACCGCCGATCTGGTGATCGAAGAAGGTCACAAGATCGCCTTGCTGGGCCCGTCGGGCGGTGGCAAGAGCACGCTATTGTCGGCAATCGCCGGGTTCAAACAAGAACAAGAGGGCCGGATATTCTACAATACTCAAGACATAACCGACCTGCCCCCTGCCGACCGTCCCATTACTTTGCTGTTTCAGGATCACAACCTGTTCCCACATCTGTCGGTAGAGAAAAATATCGCGCTGGGGATCAAGACCAACCT
>CAXMUJ010000207.1:0-5422 GCA_964196455.1 uncultured Myxococcota bacterium
CACAGGCCCACTGTCACGCCCCAGATCATCCAGGCTCTCGGATACCGACAACACCCGCTCATCACCAATCCGCGCGACTACGACGGCCTCTGACACGGTGTCGCGGCGGCCGGAAACATGTGTTTTGCGCTCGACTGTGACACGATACCGGTCGATCGAGAAAAACTCGGGCAATTCCCCCAATATCTTGCGCGCGATCAATTCAAAGGACGCCTGCGCCGTGTCATACGCGTATCCGTCATCCTCACGTTGCTTCACCTCGTTCAGAATTTGCAACAGCCGTGGATCGCCTTTCTCCACCGACAGGCCGGCCTCGGCCAAACGGCGCAACAAGTTGGATTGCCCAGCCTGATTTGACATCGGGATCACCCGTTCATTGCCAACCAATTCCGGCACAACATGTTCATACGTTGTTGGGTCTTTCAAAATCGCCGAGGCATGCAGCCCCGCCTTGTGCGCAAAGGCAGACGCCCCAACATATGCGGCAAATTTATTTGGCACCCGGTTCAAAATATCGTCCAGCATGCGGCTTAATTTGGTGATCCCGGCCAAGTTTTCCAGCGACACTCCGATCTCATACGCCGACGCATAAGGTTCCTTGAGCAATAAAGTCGGGATAAGCGTCGTAAGATTAGCATTGCCGCAGCGCTCGCCCAAACCGTTGAGCGTTCCTTGAATTTGCCGCGCACCAGCGGCCACAGCGGCCAAGGTGTTTGCCACGGCATGTTCTGTATCATTATGCGTGTGTATCCCCAGATGATCACCTGGAATACCAGCGCCAATTGCGGCCTTGACCGCCACAGAAACCTCGCCGGGCAAAGCACCACCGTTTGTGTCGCACAGCACAACCCAGCGGGCGCCGTTATTGTATGCGGCCTTGGCCACAGACAGCGTATAGTCAGGGTTGGATTTGTACCCGTCAAAGAAATGCTCGCAATCAAACAGCGCCTCGCGGCCCTTGGCCACCAGATGCGCAATGCTCTCGGCCACATTGGTCAGGTTCTCGGCCAGCGTGATGCCAAGTGCAGTTTTCACATGGAAATCATGGGTTTTCCCCACCAGACAGACCGCAGGTGTTTCGGCATTGATCACAGCCGCCAGAACATCATCGTTTTCGGCAGACCGTCCCAGCCGTTTGGTCATGCCAAAAGCCGCAAACGTGGCGCGGTTCAACTTGGGCGGCGTCGCAAAAAAATCGCTGTCGGTCGGGTTGGCACCCGGCCAACCACCCTCGATATAGTCCAACCCAAGCTCGTCCAATGCGGTTGCTATACGAACTTTGTCCGCAGCCGAGAAATCCACGCCTTGGGTCTGCTGGCCGTCACGCAGGGTGGTGTCATAAAGATAGAGGCGTTCGAGGGTCATAATAGGGCCTTCAATATACTGGCATCGACTTCGTTGGATTGATCCCACTGGGGTCCATTTTTGGTGTCGATCACTTTTACACCGGCTGCATCAAAACCGTCTCGAATTTCATCTGCCCTTGCGAAATCTTTAGATTTTCGCGCCTCTTCCCTCTCTGCAATTAGCGAGTGAACCAGCACTTCGGTGTCCTCGGGCAACAAAACTTTCCCAAGAGAGGCCCCAAACGAAACATCCCAGAGATGCGTATAGTCAAATCCCAAAAAGTTTATTGCCTCGGCCAATTGGACCTTCGCAGATCTATCAGTTCTCGCTATTTTTCCCAACTTGTGAAGCTCCGTCAAAGCCAGTGATGTATTTAGATCGTTGGCCAATGCATCGACCACGGCTTGCGGTGGGGATTTGCCATCAAATTTGCGCGCAACAAATTCTCGCTCGGTATCGATCAATGATTTCAACGATAACAGCGTTGCCTCTGCCTCCCGCGCCTTCTTCTCCGTCCAGTCCATCGGCTTACGGTAATGCGTCGACAAATACACAAACCGGATCACCTCGCCCGGATAGCCTTGATCCAAAAGCTCCCGCACGGAAAAGAAATTGCCCAAGCTTTTGGACATCTTTTTGCCCTCGACCTGCAACATCTCGTTATGCATCCAGACCTGCGCAAAACTGTCCTCGCCACAAGTGGCACAGCTCTGCGCCTTCTCGTTTTCATGATGCGGAAACGCCAAATCCAGCCCGCCGCCATGAATATCAAATTTCTCGCCAAACAGAGCCTTGGCCATAGCTGAACATTCGATGTGCCAACCGGGCCGACCATACCCCCAAGGGCTGTCCCAACCGGGCTGATCCTCGCTGGACGGCTTCCACAGCACAAAATCCATCGGATTGCGCTTGTAGGGTGCCACCTCGACCCGCGCACCCGCAATCATGTCGTCAATCGACCGTCCCGACAGCGACCCATAGGCCTTGTACGAGGTCACATCAAACAACACGTGCCCTTCGGCAGGATACGCAAACCCATCTGTAATCAGACCCGCAATCATGTCCACCATTTCCTGAATATAGTCGGTGGCGCGCGGCGCAAAATCCGGCTCGCTTGCGCCCAGGGCACCCATATCATCCAGATACCACTGGATCGTCTCGTCGGTGATCTCGCGGATAGATCGACCGGTTTGGGCTGCGCGTGCGTTGATCTTGTCATCAACATCGGTAAAATTCCGGGCGTATTTCACCTGATCTACCCCATAAACATGGCGCAGCAACCGATAGAGCGTATCGAACACAATCACCGGTCGCGCATTGCCAATATGCGCGCGGTCATAAACCGTTGGTCCACAGACATACATCCGCACGTTTGCGGGGTCCAAAGGCTGAAAAACCTCTTTCTTGCGGGTCTTGGTATTGTACAGCTTTATGTCGGTCATAGTCTCTCGCAGGCGGTTGTTCCCCGCGGGCCTATCACTTCATCATTGCTTTGAAAATAAGAGAACGGCCCGCCTGAATGTTCAGCAGGTAATAATAATGCAACAAATGATGCATGTCCGTTTCATAGCTTGAGTTTAGCGTATTTTTAAACGTCAAAGCAAGAAGCAACTTGAACCTCGACAACAGCTGCCCCAATCTGATGGCGGAGGATCCGATGAAATACAGCGAATATTCAAAATGGTCGGCGCGGGCAAACGTCTGGATCCAACGATATTTTGACACGCTGCACGATCGACCGGTCCGGTCACAAATCAAACCGGGCGATATATCCAACCAAATACCTGCCGATCCCCCGGACCGGCCAGAACGCATGGATACGATCCTGTCTGATTTTGAGCGTATCATTCCAGAGGGCATGACCAACTGGCAGCATCCGCGCTTTTTCGCATATTTTCCGGCAAACGCAGCACCCGCCTCGATGATCGCGGATCAACTGGTGAACGCAATAGCGGCGCAATGCATGTTGTGGCAAACCTCACCCGCAGCGACCGAACTGGAAACAGCGATGATTGGTTGGCTGCGCGATGCCATGGGCTTGCCGAACGGTTATCAAGGCGTCATTCAGGACAGCGCGTCATCCGCAAACTTGTCCGCAGTTTTGACCATGCGCGAAAGATCGCAAAATTTTTGTGGAAATACAAAGGGTTACGCAGGTGCCAAGCCCGCCAGAATATACTGCTCAGACGAGGTGCACAGCTCTATCGACAAGGCGATCTGGATTGCTGGTATCGGACAGGAGAACCTGGTCAAAATTCCGACGGATGACACGTTCGGTATGCGCCCCGAAGCGCTGCAAGCCGCGATCACCCAAGACCGCGCAAACGGCTTCAATCCTGCGGGTGTTGTCTTGTGCATCGGCGGTACCGGCATTGGCGCTTCTGATCATTTACCCCCCCTAGTGAAAATTGTACGCAAAGAAGGCCTGTATACACATTTGGACGCGGCATGGGCAGGCAGCGCAATGATCTGTCCCGAACTGCAACCGATATTTCAAGGCGCCGGTGACTGTGACAGCATTGTTTTCAACCCCCACAAATGGCTCGGAGCAGGTTTCGACTGCTCCGTCCAATTTTTGCGTGACCCCACGGACCAAATCCGCACCTTGGGCATCAAGCCCAGCTATCTGCAAACCCAAGGTCACGACGAGATCATCAACTACTCTGAATGGACTGTACCGTTGGGGCGGCGTTTCAGGGCGCTAAAACTTTGGTTTTTGATCCGCGCCTACGGGCTTGACGGGCTCCGAGCACGCATTCGAAATCACATCAACTGGGCCGAGCAACTGGCCCAAACAATTGGCAATGATCCTGACTTTACGATCACCACCACACCGCGGTTTTCCCTGTTTAGTTTTCAATACACGCCCAAGGGTCTGGATCCGGACACAGCTACTGCGCAACTGCTAGAAGACATCAACAATGACGGGCGGGTCTATCTGACCCAAACTCATCATCAGAGTAAATTCGTGATACGCGTCCAAGTCGGGCAATTTGACTGCACCGCCGAAGACGTGCAATTGGTCTATAACGTGGCCAAAGAACTAGCAACCGGAACCAGGCGATGAAATACTTAGTACAAACATTATAAAATACGTATTACTTACTGTAATACTTACATTTTCCTTTTCTACATCAGCCTCTTTCTCTCAAAATTTTCCTGCGCCTAGGTCGCCCTATATAAACGACTTTGCCGACCTGATCGACGCCGAAACCGAAGCCCGTATAACCAAAGACCTGCTCGATTTGCTCCAACAGCGCGGCATTGAAATGACGGTTGTGACGATCGAGCGCCGCGACGATTACGGGACAGGCACCACTCTGGAAAACTTTACCACCGGCCTGTTCAATACTTGGGGAATTGGCAACGACACTGCCAACAACGGCATCTTGTTTCTGGTCGCGCGCGGCGACCGCGAAACCCGTATCGAGCTGGGCTCGGGGTTTGGTCCTGAATACGACGACAGGATGAAACTGGTCATCGACCATACTATTATACCGTTTTTTCGCCAGAATGAATTCGCCAAAGGCATCGATTCAGGCGTTCTTGAAATCATCAAACGAACAGACGCCGAATTTATTGACCCAACCTCCAAGAGCGATAGCTGGCTGAAACAAGTGAACGATAAAATCCTGTTTGTATTGGCAGCAGCCGCGACCCTGGTGCTTGGCTTGCGGCGCCGTGCTGCTGATACTGTGGCTAGATGGCGAAAATGTCCTCAATGCGGGCGTCGGACTTTGTCGATAGCCCGCCAAATTACACAGACCCCCAGTAAGACCGTAAAAGGCCAGGAAGAGCACCTGCTCAACTGTGGTAATTGTGACTTTTAGCATCGCAGTTTTCGGACAGTGAAACGATCTGGATCATCCTCTGGCGGCTCCTTTGGTGGCAGCAGCTCCAGCGGTGGTGGCGCAAGTGGACGGTGGCAGCCCTTAATACGACGCTATTTTGACGGAAATAGATCAGACGTAGGACAAACCGTGGCGTTCACTATCATTCGAGACACGGCACAGAACGGGGCGTCAATGCTGAAACTGAACTGGATCACACAACTACTTGTTTTGACAATTGGTGC
>CAXMUJ010000208.1:0-6905 GCA_964196455.1 uncultured Myxococcota bacterium
GGCGCAATCTGGTATTGGTTGGTATTACGAAGTTGGCCGTGGCATGCCGGCACCAGATCTGGTGCGCGCCTATATGTGGTACACGCTCAGCGCTATTGGCGGCGATCCGGATGCGGCGATATCGCTGGAAGAGGTCGTCAAAAAGATGACGCAGGAAGAGATAGACAAGGCGCATGTGTTGGTCAATGACTACAAGGTCTGGATGTATCCGTTCAGATGAACGGGAGAAGGGCGCGACGTGGCCGCGCCCTGTTATTCAGGTTATTGGATATCGGCAGCGCGTGCGGCGCCGATGTCTGCTTCAGCCGCTGCAACCGCGCCTGTCAAAGCCGAGAAGGCTTCGTCACCACGTGTTACATTGCCTTTGAACCAATCGTAGACAGGTGCGGCAGCTTCGGCAAAAGCAGCTTTCTCTGCCGGTGATGGTACATACAGATCACCACCGCCTGCTACAAACTCTTCATAGGCACTGATCGACTTGCGTTTTGGCGAAGCAAAAGTTGCCTGTTGTAGTTGATAGAATCCATCTACCACAACCTGACGCATATCTTCGGGCATACCCATAAAGTTAGCGTTCGACATCCACCACAGAGCACCCATATAGGCGTGGCCGTCCAGTGTCACATACTGCAGGCCCGCATCAGGGAACTTCATGCCCATGATGTCGGTGATACCGTTTTTGGAGCCTTCAACAACGCCGGTCTGGAAAGAGGTAAATAGCTCTGGCCACGGGATCGGGGTCGGAGAGGCGCCAAGTGCTTTGACCAGTTCTTGCGGCAGGTCGGCAACAACAGTCCGGATTTTCAGACCCTCCATATCGGCAGGCGTTTGTACGCGGCGTTTGATGTTGGCAAAATTGCGCCAGCCACCTGTATTGCCCACTGTCATCAAACGGATCGTATCGCCGCTGTCTTCCAGCGCCATTTTGCGTAATGTTCGCGTAAAATCGCCGGACAGAACATGTTCTGCAATCCGGTCGTCAGCCATCAGATATGGCAGGTCCAGGACCTGAACATAAGGGAAGATGCCGGACGCGCCGCCGGATGTGGAAATGTAGATGTCGATAGAACCGTCAGCAACACCTTGCAGACATTCCGCGCCGTTGGAACACAGCTGTGTACCGATGAACAGTTCCACTTCGATCGCGCCATTGGATGCCGCTTCGACGTAGTTTTTGAAAACCACCAGACCATCATAGTCCTCGTCATTTTCGTTAGAGTTTGCAGTGGCCCGGATTTTGTAATCCGCAGCCATAGCGCCAACAGCAGATCCTGCCAGCATCGCCGCAATCGTGACGGCCTTTATGGTTGTATTGAGCATTTATGGTTCCTCCCTTTATACTCGAATGATAGTGATTAATTTGCGAAACCCGTCAAGCGCGGGATCGTCATTGATAGTGCCGGAATGTAAGTAATCATGAATATCACGACCACCTCGACCGCCAGAAATGGCAGAATTGCTTTTGCGATGGCTTCGACCCGTTCACCAGATACCGCCGAAGCAACGAACAGCACCAATCCCATAGGAGGCGTAGCCAGACCAACGGTCAGGTTGACGCTCATGATAATGGCAAAGTGGATTGGATCCACGCCTAGGCTGACGAATATTGGCCCCAAAATTGGCCCCAGAATGATAATCGCGGGGCCTGCATCCAGGAACATGCCCACAACAAACAGCAACAAGTTGATCAGGAACAGCAAGATCAGCGGGTTGTCTGACAGGCCCAGGATAAACGCCGCCAAAGTTTCGGGCGCGTGGGACAGGCTGACAACGGTTTTGAATGCCATAGCCGCGCCAACTAACAGCATGACAACAGCAGATGTCAGTCCGGCACGGGTCAGGATGTCTGGAATATCTCTTAAAGTCAGTGTTTTAAGTACGAAAAAGCCGATGATCAGGGCATAGAATACCGCAACCGCTGCGGCCTCTGTCGGGGTGAAGACGCCCACCAGAATGCCGCCCAGAATAATAACGGGGGTCAATAGCGGAAAGAAGGCCTTTAGGCTGGCCTTGCCGCGTTCTGGCCAAGTGTATTTTCGGCTGGCAACCGGAAAATCATATTTGTTGGCCATGAATTTGACCATGAGCATCAGCCCGATACCGACCATGGCGCCCGGAACGATCCCGGCCAAGAACAGGGCGGCAACGCTTTCGCCCATGACATAAGCGTAGATAATCATGATGCCCGATGGTGGAATAATCGGCCCGATAACCGAACTGGCTGCGGTGATGGCGGCGGCAAACTTGCGCGTATAACCCTGCTTTTCCATGGCTGGGATCAGCATCGACCCCAACGCCGAAGTGTCGGCCACGGCAGAGCCTGAAAGACCGGCAAACAGCATTGACGACAAGACATTTACATGGGCCAAGCCGCCGCGCATGTGCCCCATCAGGGCCTGCGCAAACTCGACCAGCCGCATGGTGATGCCGCCTTTGTTCATGAGCTCGCCCGCCAACATAAAGAAGGGGATCGCCATGAGTGGGAAACTGTCCATGCCGTTGTAAACATTACGGTAAAGCAGTGTAATATCTTTTTCCTGACCATTCAGCCACAACAGAATACCGGGTGCGGCCAGCAGGCCAAAAAACACCGGTAGGCCGATCATTAGGAAGACGAGGAAGACGGGTAAAAACCAGACTAACATTATTCAGACCCTCCCAGAGTTGCCGCTTCGTTGATGCGCGGCAGGTGATCCTCGCCACCCAGAATGGCGACAATATTGCGCAAAAC
Source organism: uncultured Myxococcota bacterium (assembly GCA_964196455.1). Lineage (GTDB taxonomy): Bacteria > Pseudomonadota > Alphaproteobacteria > Rhodobacterales > Rhodobacteraceae > Amylibacter. The sequence goes on from CAXMUJ010000208.1 coordinate 2,732, forward strand.
CAATTCGATGTTGACCCAAGCCAAAAGGGCTACGCCAACCAGTAAAGACGCCATCATCCAGGACCGCGGAACGCGAAACCACTCGTCGAAACCAAGTGAGGAAGGCAAGTAGAGCGCGGCAGTGGTAAAGCGGCCACCGAAACCAGTCACTTCGGACCAGCCGATTTTTGTCGCCACGACCAAAACCAACAGCGACATTAACAGCAAGAACAGGGTGACAATGCGCCCGATCATACTGGGCAATGCCACAATAAACATGTCAATGGCGACAAAACCACCGCGCCGGAACGCAGTCGGCGCCATCAGACCCGTCATCCACATCATGCCAAAGCGTGCGGCCTCGTCGGGCCACGGCAATGCATTGTTAAGAACATATCGAAAAAACACCTGTATCAGAATTGCGATTACCATAAAGGTCATCGCGACAACTCCGACATAGCGCCCCATACGCAGGACCCAAACGTTAAAAACGCTTAGGGGCCCAAGAACTGCAAGCAGTCCGCCCATTCAAATTCCTCCCCGCTATCGTTCGCACATGGTGTGCGTATGTTGCCGCCCCTAGTTCGGAGCGACTAATTTTCCAAATTGGCCGGCATAAAACGCCAGCGGATCGCCATCGCGCATTTCTGCGTCGATTACCTGACCTACCATGATCATGTGATCACCTCCCGGATAAGTCGCGATTGAAGAAATTTAAGGACAGTCTCCCTAAATCTGCGGTAACGCAATACGCGTTTCTATTATTCTTTTCTTTCTTTCTACAGTTCAAACGAAAGATAAGTCAAGCATCTTGACCGTGTCTATGAAAGGTTTCGCATCCTTGGCTATCCATCCGGAAAAATAAGTTCCACGTTATTTTTCTTGCAAATAGAAACGATGGCTGGCAGTGGGGCCGCATCGGTTACCAAGGTGTGAACTTGCGAAATATGACCGATTTGAACAGGTGCCGAGCGTTCAAATTTGGAACTGTCGGCAGCCAGAATTATGTGGCGTGAGTTTTTGACGATTGCACGAACGATATGGGCCTCGCGAAGATCATAGTCGAAAAGAGCACCGTCGCTGCCGATCGCCGCTGTTCCGATCACAGCAATATCAGCCCTGAACTGCCGGATAAAATCGACAGCGGCTTCACCAATAACCGCACCGTCCGAACGACGAACGATGCCTCCCGGGACAATTACTTCTATTCCAGATAACGTCCTTAAATCATTGGCAATACTAACATTATCTGTAATAATCTTGAGGCCGGCATGGTGCTTCAGTTCTTGTGCAACCGCGGCGGTGGTCGTCCCTACATTTAGCATGAGCATAATGTCATTGGGAACAAGCTTCGCTACGGCCTTGCCGATCAAATCCTTTTCCCGGGCAGCTACATTTTTACGAGCTTCGAAACTCGTGTATTCGACCCCAGCAAGCAAAGCAGCGCCACCATGAAATCGCATTACCTTGCTCGCGTCCGACAATGCTTGAAGGTCCTTGCGGATTGTCTGGGGTGTGGTTTTGAAAGTCTCGACCAGATCTTCAACAAGCACCCGCCCCCGCCGACGAACAGTTAGAAGGATGGCCTCTTGTCTGGGCGAGAGCCTCACTGTTTTCACCATTTCCACCTCCTTTGAAAAGCCCATCGATGTAGCACATTCGATTATTGACGAAAACGAAAGTAATCTCAACCGTGTTGATCGAAAACTCGGGGATTCTCTGGTGCAGACGCATCTTCTTTGATTTTAGTACCGGCGGGCATAGTTCGCCGACGGGTCGGGCATGGCACCTGTTCGTGGCTGACAATTGGTGGTCTCACCTAGCTGTTGAGTGCGCCCGGGTTCAATATATCATTCGGGTCAAGCGCTGACTTGATGCTTTTCATAGCATCTCTCTTTGCTTTACTCACGTAGGTTTCAAGATCGGTCGTTTTGAGCCGTCCGATACCGTGTTCGGCGCTAATTGATCCGCCACATTGACTGGTTACTTCGTTGATTGCCATACGCACAGCTTCGATAATACCCGGATTGGATTCTACAAATTTCTTCTTGGGTACAGATTCAGGTGGGAACACGTTGTGATGGATATTTCCATCACCTATATGTCCATAACTGTTAATTCGGAGGCCTGGATATATCTCGGATACCGCTGACGTGCTTTGCTCAATAAAGTCGTCTACTTTGCTGATCGGAACCGAAGTATCACTGCTGCAAATAGCACCGGTCAACCGGTTTGCATCCGGAATATTTTCGCGCAAAGACCACAGGGCAATTCGCTGGGATTCGGATTCGGCTATGACAGCGTCCGGCAAAAGGTCCTGTTCCATACAATCTGCCAACGCATTTTCAACGCGATCGCGAATTCCTTTATGGCCCGTGACTTCAACCAACAGGAACCATGGGTATTTTTCTGCGAAAGGGGCTTTCAGCAAAGGGAAGTGCTCCGTGACCAGATCAAGGCCAAAACTACTCATCAACTCGAGTCCAGCAATACTGTCACCCAGATCCTGCCGGATACCGGAAAATAGGCGCATCGCGAGCTTTGGGGATTCGACAGCACAAAGTACGGTTACGCTTTCCGGGTCGATGGGCTTTAGAACAAGTGTCGCCGCAGTAATTATTCCAAGTGTGCCTTCGCTGCCGATCAGCAGATGCCGCAGGTCATAACCAGTATTGTTTTTACGTAAAGGGCTCAACTCGCTCAACACAGTGCCACATGGCAAGACCGCTTCGATACCCAGACAGAGATCACGGGCGTTTCCATAGCGCACGACTTGAATACCACCTGCATTGGTGGCAAGATTGCCACCGATACTGCAACTGCCTTTGGAGGCCATGCTCAAAGGAAACATCATATTATGCGCAAGCGCGGCCGTGTGAATGTTTTCGAGAATGCAGCCAGCCTCGACAATCATCACTTCGTCGGCAACCGACACTTCACGTACTTTGTTCATCTTCTCTAGTGACAGGATAATCGCGTTGTCGCTCTCGATCGACAGTTGGCCCGCAACAACTCCGGTTCCCCCGCCATAGGGAATAATTCCCGCTTTTGCGTCATTGCAGAGGCTAACGATGGCAGCAACCTGCGCGGTCGAATTCGGCAAAACAACCAATCTGCCTTTTCCGGTAAATCGTTCTCTTGGGTCTTCAAAATATCGGAGAGCGTCGTCTCCGGACTTCCAGCCAGTGTCGCCGACAACTGATTTGATAGCGTCCAAAAGAGACTGTGCCGGCGGATTGAAATTTGCTGTCATGGGATAGGATACTCCTGCGTGGATTGCGCCTGCATGTATTTCCCAAAAATTTTGGTAAGGCAAATTAAAGTTTCTTAGCCCAAATATTCAATCGGTTTACGACTGGTGCATTTCGGGCGGTATCTTGTGCTGAGGGCATTGTCAGATTAAACGAAGTTGGGCGCTCTAACTCCCCCAATCTTATTACAGATTGGGCAAAGAACGTTGTATTGCTTGGCAAATAGCCAAACACCTATATTCAAAACCAGCCCAAATCCGCAGCCCACCATAGCAGATCAGTTTCCTCTGACAATGCCTGGGAAAGCCGTCTGGCCGGTCTTGATGCCAAACAGCGTCAGGAGTTCAATCGTCGCATCGCGGGCGATCTGCCAGCTGATTTTGACGCGGCGGTTGCAACCGCCCGCGCCGCCCTGTTTGCCAAACCGCAAAAGGTGGCGACGCGCAAGGCCAGCCAGATCGCGCTGACCGCCCTAAGCGAAGCCTGCCCCGAAATGATCGGCGGCTCCGCCGACTTGACCGGGTCGAACCTGACCCGCGTTCCGGCGGTCGACAGCGACTTTCAGGCCGCAACGCCGGACGGACGCTATGTATCCTATGGCGTGCGCGAGTTTGGCATGGCGGCAGCGATGAACGGCATGTCGGTGCACGGCGGGGTAATCCCGTATGGTGGAACTTTCCTTGTGTTCTCGGACTATGCCCGAAACGCAATTCGCTTGTCTGCGCTGATGCAGATCGGCACGATCTATGTCATGACCCACGACAGCATCGGTCTGGGCGAGGATGGTCCAACACACCAACCCGTCGAACATCTGGCCAGCCTGCGTGCAATTCCCGGACTGAACGTATTTCGTCCCGCCGACACGGTTGAAACGCTGGAATGCTGGGAGATTGCGCTGCGAAACCGCAAGGCCCCGTCCCTGTTGGCGCTGTGGCGTCAGGGCG
>CAXMUJ010000209.1:0-16562 GCA_964196455.1 uncultured Myxococcota bacterium
TTTTTTCCTTCTTTGCGAAAACACCAGTATGTCCAGCCGTTGCACGATGGCGCGCCTTCGAGTGCAGCACCGACCTGGTGTATTGATCCCCGCGCATCATGGGCAATTAACGTGCCGTCAGCGCGAATTTTGGCCGTGTGACGACCGTTCAGCGAATGTAGTATTTCGCCGGGGTTCAGCATGCCACGCTCGACCAACTGGCCAAACGGGACGCGGGGCTCGGCACGTTTGGACGTGCTGACCTTTAGGGCTTCGCTGTCGAACTTGCGGATATTTGCAATGCGTTCCTTGGCAACTTTGCGGTAGGCATCCTCGCGCTCGATACCAATAAAATCGCGTCCCAGTTTTTTGGCCACAGCACCGGTGGTGCCTGTGCCAAAGAAAGGATCAAGGATGACATCCCCGGGGTTTGTTGACCCCACAATGACACGGTGCAGCAATGATTCCGGCTTTTGGGTCGGATGGGCCTTGTTGCCGTCGCTGTTTTTGATCCGCTCATGGCCGTTGCAAATCGGCAAGACCCAGTCGGACCGCATTTGCACACCGTCGTTGAGCGCCTTTAGGGCCTCATAGTTGAACGTTGCTTTGGAGTTTTCCGACTTGGATGCCCAAATCATGGTTTCATGCGCATTCGTCAGACGCGCGCCACGGAAATTCGGCATGGGATTGGTTTTGCGCCAAATGACATCGTTCAGGATCCAGTAGCCAGCATCCTGCAGCGTAGCACCAACGCGGAAAATGTTGTGATAGGACCCGATAACCCAAATCGCCCCATTCGGTTTGAGCAAGCGGCGCGCGGCTTTGAGCCAATCGCGCGAGAATTTGTCATAGGTCTGAAAACTCTCGAATTGATCCCAGTGATCATTTACGGCATCCACCTTGGACGCATCGGGGCGGTGTAGGTCACCCTTCAGCTGCAAATTGTAAGGAGGATCAGCAAAAATCAGATCAACTGAAGCCTCTGGCAATGCATTCATCGCCTCGACGCAATCGCCTGATAATATTTGATTTAATGGCAGCTCGCGGTTGCCTGATTTTGTTGTGTTTTTTGTCATTACTGCCCCAATCGCGCTTTTCGCGCTGTTAGGCCCAAAATGAGTCAAAGTTGATTCGAGGTCAATTCCCTTTTTGAATCAACCACTTGTAGAATTATGCTGACACAAGATATTGTGTATAGGTTTGAAGGATCGTCTATGGTGTGCGGTTACCCCAAGATTTTGAAGCCCCAACTGATGCAGTTTTGTCCCATATCCGGAATTTGTTTCCCATCCGTAGCCAGGAAAGTCGGTCGCCAATTCAGCCATCAGGGCGTCGCGGGTTACTTTTGCCACAATGGACGCCGCCGCAATGCTGGCCGACCGCCCGTCACCTTTGACAATTGCACGCGCGCCACAAGGCAGGTCCTCGGGGATGCGATTACCGTCAATCAGGGCAAACTGCGGCACCAATGCTAGGCCCGAGACAGCGCGACGCATCGCCAACATTGTGGCCTGAAGAATGTTGATTTGGTCGATTTCCGCAACGCTGGCATGGGCCAGCGAGACATCGGCACACTCCAGTATCTGTTGGCACAGAAACTCTCTCTTGGCGGCACTCAAGGTTTTGGAATCGTTCAGTCCTTTGGGAATGCGCGTCGGGTCCAGGACAACGGCACAGGCTGTAACAGGTCCGGCCCAGGGGCCGCGCCCAACCTCGTCAACACCGGCAATGGCAAACGGCCCGCCTGCTGTTGCGATCAACTCTGCTTCTATCTCGAAACTTGCCATGATCGAATTACCCCTGTTGTGTTTTGGCTCTTTTAGCGTGCTTGGCCCGAACACAACAGGGGCGACCGAAGCCGCCCCTATCCCTGCTCAATATTGCTGCCAGATGGCGGCCTAGTCGTAGCGACGGCGCTTGAGGTCTTTCAGCGTTACGATCTTGCCCCTGCCATTGTGGAAGTGGTTGGTCTGTTTGGTTTCGTGGAAATGGTTTCTGGCCTTGTGCTTGTTGAGACATGGCTTGGATGTAAAGGTCTTCCAGCCCTGCGCGGTCCAACGCTGCCGCAAACAGGTTTTGGGAGCGTCATGGCCGTGGTGCATTTTCTGACGCAGCTTGTGGCGGCGGTTTTTGTTGCTCCGGCGAAATGTGCTCTCGCGCCGGTCATAGCCATAGGTGCGCGCAACATCGTTGTGGCGGTGTGCTGCTGTACCATTGTGGCTGTGCAGACTGCTGGATTGCGTGGCGCTTGCTGTCGCCTTTTTCCGGTCCTTGGCTTTGTCGACAATGATGGCCAGCGCGCCAATGCCCAAAAGCACGCCGACAAGGTTATTTCCTTTGGTGTCGGCGCCGGCGGGTGCGGTGCCGAGCGAAGCGAGAAAGAGTGCGCCAACAGTGATGGCGGTTGTAAGGGGGCTGCGGTTCATTATGTGTCCTTTCGGGTTTTGCGTCGCCTTGCACTGGGCAAGAGGCAAAGCTTTCCCGACAAACATGGCGTTGGTCTGGATTGACAGGCAATGACAGCGCCGTGTTATCGAATATCTGCGGGTATGGAGCCGTGCGTTATTGAATAACACCGGCAAAAGGCCCAAGTGTTTGGACATGAAAAACTCATTGTATATATCGCTCGTCTTGTTGATGCTTGGTTTGACAGCGTCTGCGGGTTTCGCCCAAGAAAGCTGCTTTGCCGACTACAAGGCGAAACGGGTGAGCGCCACAGATGGCGCCTTGGAGCTTCACTATGGTGTTGTGCGCGTCGAGATCCTGACCTGCGGCGACGCAACCGGGCTGTCAGATAACATTGCTGCGCGTATCGCGGCAGATGACTGGACTTTGCTCAGGATATTGTCCACCTTTTCTCAAGACAAGCTGGAGGCAAGGCGCGCAGATGCAGCAGAGTATTTCCTCAGATACTAATCGACGGGACCAAAAGGCGTCCCGGTCCGGTTCTATTGTTGTTTTAGGCACCGGGCTGATCATTGGCCTGTTGCTGATCGCGTCGATTGTGCTGTTCCTGAACCTGCCGGATGCAAATGTATTCAATGACCGGGTCGAGCGGATATTTGTCGAGAATGACGCTCTGACCACCTCAGAGACCGTAAAGCTATTGGAAATATTGGCGCAATCGGGCACGACTTTTTCAGATGTGCTGCAGGGGTATCGTGTGGTGATTTTCATTCTGTTGGTCCTGTCGTCGGCGTTGTTGCTGACGGCATTGTATTTTTTGATGACGAACCATGCGTTGAACCAGAGGGTTAAAGAGATCGAGCGGTCGGGTATCTATATCCGCAGCCTAACGGTCAATCGCGAAGAGCAGGCGGTCTATATCAACAACATGGAATTTGAGCTGACAGAAGCAGCACTGGAAACTTTGGCGATGCTGTGCGAGGCGCGTCTGGACGATGAAGTCATCACCGGCATTGATTTGGAGTCTATGATTACTGGAAAGTCGCGGGACCACTGCGACGAGGCGGCCGGGGCAACACGGATCAAACGCTTGCGTGACCATTTGGGCAATCAGATTGTTAGCCAGCTTTTGGTGCGTAATATCAGCCGCAAAGGCTATATTTTGTCGATCGACAAGGACGTGATCCGAATGATTTGAACGATTGTAGAGGGTCGCGGGCAATCGATCTCTTGCGTTCGCAACAATCTTGCCTAAGCTTGGGCCGTGGAAAATGCACGGCTAGCATCAGTCCTGTACCCGGTACAGATTGGCCCTGCTTATAGTAAGGAAATCGATATGGCCCAAAATCTTTCGCCTCAGAGCCGCCCCGAACTGTCATCTTTTCAATGGGATGATGCCCTTTTGTTCGATGGACAGCTCAGCGAGGAAGAGCGCATGCTGAAAGACGCAGCGCGCAACTATGCTCAGAAAAATTTGCAACCGCTGGTCATTGACGCCTATCGCGATGAGCAAACCGATCCGAATATTTTTCGGAACATGGGGAACATGGGCCTGCTAGGAGTGACAATTCCCGAAGAGTATGGCGGGCTGGGGGCCTCTTATGTTTCATACGGGCTGATCGCGCGCGAGATCGAGCGTGTCGACAGTGGCTACCGTTCGATGATGTCGGTGCAAAGTTCGCTGGTCATCTATCCGATTTATGCCTACGGCTCGGAAGAGCAGCGCAAAAAGTATTTGCCCAAGCTTGTCAGCGGTGAATGGATTGGCTGTTTTGGATTGACCGAGGCTGACGCCGGTTCGGATCCTGGCGGCATGAAAACTGTGGCGCGGAAAATCGACAAAGGTTACGTGCTGAACGGATCCAAAATGTGGATTTCCAATGCCCCGATTGCTGATGTCTTTGTCGTTTGGGCCAAATCCGACGCCCATGGCGGCAAGATACGCGGATTTGTTCTGGATAAAGGCACCAAGGGCCTGTCGACGCCGAAAATCGGCGGCAAATTGTCTTTACGGACGTCTGTCACCGGCGAGATTGTCATGCGTGACGTAACAGTCGGCGAAGATGCGTTGTTACCGGACGTAGAGGGGCTAAAAGGGCCTTTTGGCTGTTTGAACCGGGCCCGCTATGGCATTGGATGGGGCGTTTTGGGAGCGGCAGAGTTCTGTTGGTATGCGGCCCGACAATATGGGCTGGATCGCGTGCAATTTGGCAGGCCTCTGGCGCAAACTCAATTGTATCAGAAAAAGCTGGCCGACATGCAAACCGAAATCACATTGGGATTGCAGGCCGTATTGCGCGTCGGGCGGTTGATGGATGAAGGCAAGGCTGCACCTGAAATGATATCGCTGATCAAACGTAACAATTGTGGCAAGGCATTGGACATTGCCCGGATGTCGCGCGACATGCATGGTGGCAACGGCATATCCGAAGAGTTCCAGGTCATGCGCCACATGTGTAATTTGGAAACCGTCAATACTTATGAGGGCGCACATGACGTGCACGCGCTGATCCTGGGTCGGGCGCAAACCGGATTGCAGGCGTTCTTTTAGCCGAGACACGGACTTGGTGGCATACCTTAAAACCGAAGGGATATATTTTGCCTGAATTGTTGAAGATTACCCGTGAGGGCGGTGTTGTTCTGGTCACGTTGAACCGGCCCAAACAGTTGAATGCCCTAAACGCCGAACTGGCCCGCGCGATGGTCACTGCGTTGGCGCCACTGGATAATGATCCCGATGTTGGCTGTTTTGTGATTACCGGCAACGACCGCGCCTTTGCAGCAGGCGCCGATATCAAAGAAATGGCGGACAAAACCTATGCGGATATGAATGCGTCGGACCTGTTTGCAAACTGGGACCGGTTTGCCGATTTCAGAACGCCCAAAATTGCCGCGGTCAATGGTTTTGCACTGGGTGGCGGCTGCGAGTTGGCAATGATGTGCGACTATATCATTTGCGGCCAAGGCGCGATGTTTGGCCAGCCCGAGGTCAAGCTTGGCGTTATCGCCGGTATTGGCGGAACCCAACGCATGACGCGCTTGATTGGTCGGGCCAAGTCGATGCAAATGCATCTGACCGGCCGGATGATGGATGCGACCGAGGCGCTGCGTTGTGGCTTGGTGGCCGAGGTGGTCGCAGACGATCAGGTGGTCGCGACGGCTTTGGAAAATGCACAAACGATTGCCGGGTATTCCAAGCCGGTTGTAGGGTTTGCGCGCGAGGCGGTGCACCGCGCTGACGAGATTGGTCTGCGAGAAGGCATGTTGTGGGAGCGACGGGTTTTTAACTCTCTGTTTGCCACGCATGACCAGAAGGAAGGCATGGCAGCATTCGTAGAAAAACGCGTCCCGAAATTCAAAGGACGTTAACGTCACGAGCTTTCAAAAGACTGCGCTGCCGACGAACAAAACAACATCGACCGGCGTTTGGCAGTCTTTTGCAGTCGGAGATTACACCTCTCGTGGCGGTTTTTGGCAAAAAAAGGTCCGAAACGGTAACTTGTGCCAGCCGCAACTTGTTCTATGCTTTTTGAATTCACAGGTCGTTTGTCTAAATTAATTTTTCTTGCACTTGTGATTACGGCCAAACCTTGGCGGGTGTCCGATTTGACACGCAAACCCAAGGATTGCAAACTGACAGGGATTTCACCCGTCAAACTAGGGAGGGCAATGCATGTGTCAAAATAGAACTCAATTTAGCTGGAGGGGATCGGTGGTGATAGCAGCCTGTGCACTGTCGCTGACCGCCGGTGGGCTGCAGGCGCAGAGCGCTTCGGAACCCGCAAATGAAATTACATTTACGTCCTGGACCGGACCCTACATGCGCAGCCAGATGCTGGGCTTTGTCCGGCCATTTGAGACCGATAACAATACCCGCGTGAATGTTGAGCATTATAATGGCGGCATTGCGGAAATCCGCGATCAAGTCGAGTCGGCCAACGTCGTTTGGGATGTTGTGGACCTGACCCAAGCCGACAGTTTGCGCGCCTGTGAAGAGGGCCTGCTGGAACCACTTGGTGATATTCAGTTGCCAGATGGCGCCGACGGAACCCCCTATCGCGACGATTTTGTCGAAGGGGCATTGAACGAATGCGGCGTCGGTGTGATCGTCTGGGCAACAGCATTTGCCTATGACAAAACAGAATTTGCATCCAACCCGCCATCAACAATCGCGGATTTTTTTGACGCAACAGAATACCCCGGGCCTCGTGCCATCCGCAATGATCCGACGGTCATTATGGAGTGGGCTTTGATGGCCGACGGTGTTGCACGCGATGATGTCTATGCCACGCTAGAAACGCCTGCTGGCGTGGACCGTGCACTGAGCAAGATGGACGCTATCAAAAACGGGCTTCAAATCTGGCAAACGGGTCGTGAACCTATTCGACTTTTAAACAGCGGCGAGGTTGCGATGTCGTCGGTCTGGGCAACAACCGGAGCGTCCGCCGCCCAAGAAGAGGGTGCAGATTTTGACATGGTCTGGGACGGTCGCGTGATTGAGCTGGATTTGTTCGGCATCCCCAAAGGCAGCCAAAACAAGCAAGAAGCGATAGATTTCATCAGCTATGCCAGCAGCTCGCAGTCACTGGCCCGAATGGCGTCCATTCTGCCGAATGGTCCAACGCGAAAGTCGTCGCTGGCACTCTTGTCGGAAAGCACGCTGGGGCAAATCCCCAACGGTCCGGCCTATGAAGATAACATCCATATCCTGTCCGATGCAGACTGGTGGGCCATTAACCATGCCCGTCTGGAAGAAGCCTTCTTGGCTTGGGCCGAAGCCACTCAGCGCCAAGGCGCCTCCGGCACAGTGCGATAGCAGGGACAAACGGACAGAGAGGACTACAAATGAGTACCGAAGAAAAAAATGTGCCAGACAATCTGGTGGCCAAATCGGGTATATTTGGCGGTATGAACGTGACCATGGGGGTCGCCTCTATGGCGATGATCCTCGGGTTTGTGTTTTTCACAATTCGCGATGTCGAATATTCGAGCGCAATCTTTTCCAGTGGTAAGGATTTTATCATTGGAACCATGGGTTGGTTCTATGTTGTCGTGGTGAATGTTGCCTTGTTCTTTGTTTTCTGGCTGTTGTTCAGCCGGTTTGGCGATGTGAAATTGGGCAAGGATGACGACGAGCCTGACTTTTCCACATTCTCGTGGATTTGTATGCTGTTTAGTGCCGGGCTTGGGTCCGGGCTTATTTACTGGGGCGTTGCCGAGCCTATGTATCACATCCAGGGCAACCCGTTTCTGGATCGTCAGGGGCTGGAGCCCGGTTCTGTTGATGCCGCGGTAAACGCGGTTGCCATCACCAATTTCCATTGGGGCCTGCATGGTTGGGGCTTGTATGTTCTGGTCGGGCTTAGCCTTGCGTATTTCTCTTATCGGCATGATCTGCCGCTGACATTGCGCACCGCCCTGTATCCAATTTTGAAAGACAAAATCTATGGCCCATGGGGGCATTTGGTTGACTTGATTGGTGTGTTCGGGACGATTTTCGGGCTTGCGACGTCGCTTGGATTGGGGGTTGGTCCGATCGCGGCCGGCATTGAACGGCTTGGCTGGATGGAAAACACCCAAACCAATCAGCTGATCCTTGTGGCCATTATCACATGTCTTGGTACCGCCTCTGCGGCATCGGGTGTTGGCAAAGGTGTTCGTATCCTAAGCGAAGCCAACGTGATGGTCAGCATTGGTTTGCTGGTGCTGTTTATCATTCTTGGGCCAACCGCATTCCTGCTGGGTATCGCCATTTCCGGCATGGGCGAGTATCTGTGGAACGTCGTGCCAATGGGCTTTTGGATCAATGGCGAACCTGAAAACCAATGGCAGAGCTGGTGGACAATCTTTTATTGGGGTTGGTGGATTGCATGGTGCCCATTTGTGGGTCTGTTTATCGCCCGCGTTTCCAAGGGACGTACGATCAGACAGTTCTGTTTCTGTGTCCTGTTGATCCCGACATCTGTGGTTCTGTTGTGGATGGGTGTTTTCGGCGGCGCAGCAGCTGGTGTTGATCTGTTCTACCAGGCCGGCGTCATGGAAGCAGTGAACGCCGATTATGCGACCGGCGTGTTCCAGACGATAGCCGGATTTGGCTACGCTTGGCTGGTCACTCCGATCACGGTCATAACAACAATCCTGTTGATCTCCTGGTTCGTGACATCATCGGACTCCGGCACTTTGGTGATGTGTACCATGTTGTCGATGGGTGACGAGAACCCGCCTGTAAAATTCCGGATTTTCTGGGGTTTGACAGCGGGTGTCGTGGCCGGTGTGTTGATGTTGGCTGGTGGTTTGAGCGCGTTGCAAACGGCCTCGATTGTTGCGGGTCTGCCGATCGCTGTGATCCTGTTGTTAATGGTTTACGGCATTGTCAAAGCCCTGCACGAGGACTTCCCTGCTCCGGACGTCGAGGACAAGTACAGCCTAGAATTCCTGAACCGTTAAGTTTCGGAACAATCACTATTGCACGGGCCGCCTTTGGGTGGCCCGTTTTCAGTATCCAGCAGGCAATCTGTCTTCTCATACCGGGTGCGGATGACTTTTTTGGGTGGTCAGCCTTACAAGCCCGCTTGCGGCGATCTGGCGGGCGAGACCGCATACATCAACCGGTTCTTTGACCCAAGCGCAACCGTGAGGTCGGCACCATACGGAAACTGACAGGAATGGGCGGACTATAGTTCCGCCGAGATTTGAGCGTTGACGGATATGCGGCTCAAGAAACTGACAAGCGAATGGCCCTTTTGTAACATTTTTCCAGCTATCCACTCTATTTTCAGCGACGCCACGCACAGTATTTCTGTGCTTCGAACTATTCGGAGGGCGAAGGATGTAATCTGTGGCCCCGGATTGCTCCGCGTTTTAATCTTTCTAGCGTCATTGGCTCCACTCACTGCAAAGATATTTGGATTTTTCCAGCCAGTCGGGGTTGATCTCGACGCCCCATCCCGGAGCGTCCATAACCATGGCCCTGCCTTGGGTAATCGCGTAGGGATTGGTGACAAACAGATCGGCTTGCCAGGGGTAATAATCCGGCCCCTCAATAGAAAATTCCAGGTATTTCCCAGCGTTCGGAATAGCCCTGAGAAGGTGCATAGTAAACAGCGTCACCATCGACAGATTGGCGCAATGCGGCGTGCATGGCAGACCGGCTTTATGACCTGACGCGGCCACTTTCATCGTGCGCACCACACCGCCCAGATAGAGGATATCAGGCTGAATAATGTCAACTGCGCGCATAGAAATCATACGGTTCCAGTGTTGCAGGTCGCAATCCTGTTCACCGCCTGTCACGTCCATATCCAACGCGGCGGTGACCTTTGCGGTCTCCTCCATCTGCCAATAGGGACAGGGTTCTTCAAAATGTTCGATACCGTTTTGTTCCAGCATCCGGCCCACTTCAATCGCACGCGCGGCGGAAAACCCGGAATTCCCATCGACCAACAACGAGACATCATCTCCAAGCGACCTGCGTACCGTTGGCACAATCTCTTCTGTTCGGCCTGGCCATTCGTCAATGTCGTGTCCGCATTCCGCACCGACGCGGAACTTGAACGCGTCAAACCCAAACTGGTCGCGCAGCCTGGCCAGCCGACCGGCTTCTTCGTCGGGCGTAATGTCTCGCCGCATGGAAGATGCATAGGCCCGCAATGGCCCGGCCGAGCCGCCAAGAAGATCGGCAACGGGTTTACCCGCCGCCTTGCCACGCCAGTCCCACACGGCAGTGTCCAGACCTGCAAGCGCCCGGCGCAGATACGATCCGGGGAATTTATGTTCGCGTTCCGGAATTTCGACGGTCAATGCTTCCAGATCGGCAATGTCCCGCCCCAGAGCCCAGGGCGCTATCTGGCGGTGAAATATTTGGGCTGTGATATCGGAATGATAGGTTGAAACCTGCCCCCAACCGGTTGTTCCATCCTCGGCCGTCAGCCGGATAAAGCCAACAAATTCATTGGCAAAGCTTTCAAGTTTCACAATTTTCATGGTCGAGTTCCTGTCTTCAGCACTAGGTCAGCTCCGCGATTGGCAAGCATCATGGCCGGTGCGTTGGTGTTGCCAGATGTGATGCTTGGGAAGGCCGAAGCATCAATAACCCGCAATCCTTCGACCCCAAACACTTGCAGCTGAGAGTTGCTGACGGCGGTTTTTATATCCGCCCCCATACGGCACGTGGACACCGGATGAAACACAGTACTGGCGCGCGCGCGGAAATCTTCCAGCAAGGCCGCATCATTCATGGTCCGGACATCGGGACCAATCGAACCCGTCGCCAGTCGTTGCATCGCATCGCTGTGCATGATCTTGCGGCACAACTTACCGGCAGCAATGGCGCTGATTTGATCCGCCTCCGAGGCGAGTGAATTGGGACGAATGTCGGGTGCCGCATCAGCGTCGGGGCTCGCGATATCCACTCTGCCCCGACTGGTGGGCCGCGTCGGCTGCGAGCCGATTGTGAACCCAGGGAAGGGATCGGGGTTGATGACCGTCCGTTTGTTTGTATTGGTGACGGAATAGGTGACCGGATTGAAATAAAACTGCTGATCCGGAGTAGGCAAACCCGGCGTGCTGCGAAAAAAACCACCGCACTGATTTACGCTCAGCGATAACGGGCCCCTCCTGGTCAGGGCATATTGTATTCCGGCTCGGATTTTGCCCATAAGCGGGGCCAGCGTTGTATTCAGTGTCGGCTGCGTGGCTTTGTAATAGTAGCTGATCGCCAGATGGTCCTGAAGATTGCCGCCAACGTTGTTATTGGCGACGCGCACCTCGATCCCGTTTCGTTGCAACAAGTCCCCCGGCCCGATGCCCGAAAGCTGCAACAACTGTGGTGACCCTATTGCACCTGCGCTCAGGATCACTTCTTTGCGCGCCCGATAGCGCCGCAGTTCTCCATTTTCACGAACTTCAACCCCAACCGCGCGCGTGCCCTTGAACAATATGCGCTGTACAGCTGCGCCGGTGCGCAGCACCAGATTGTTCCGGCCAAGTGCCGGTTTCAAATAGGCCGTCGCCGAGGAATGCCGCCTGCCGTTATAGGTATTCAACCGGTAAGCTGTCCCGCCTTCGGGGTCAGGGCCGTTGCAATCATCTGTAACTGGCAACTGCAATTCACGCAGGGCTTCGAAATACCTGGCAGTACACGGATGCAACTGATCCGAGACATCTGCCACGTTTATCCGTCCGGACCCGGCGGCCTCAAT
The DNA here is from genome assembly GCA_964196455.1 of uncultured Myxococcota bacterium. Classification (GTDB taxonomy): domain Bacteria; phylum Pseudomonadota; class Alphaproteobacteria; order Rhodobacterales; family Rhodobacteraceae; genus Amylibacter. Next base: position 11,586 of record CAXMUJ010000209.1, read on the forward strand.
CCGGTCATAGCCCTCTCGAACCGTTTCCCAGTTCCAGCCCTGTGCTCCTTGTGCCTGCCAGTCATCAAAATCAGCGGCCACGCCTCGGCAATAGACCAGGGCATTAATCGATCCGGAGCCACCCACGACCTTACCCCGCGGCCAGTATCCGCGTCGGTTTTTCAAACCCGCATCCGGCAGAGTATTGAACTTCCAGTTATTTCGTTTGTCGTAAAATAACTTGCCATAGCCAATTGGAATGCTGATCCACGGGGTCGAGGCCACACCGCCGGCTTCCAATAGCAGAACCCGGTTGCCCGCAGGTTCCGACAGCCGGTCCGCCAGCACACATCCTGCGGACCCTGCTCCAATGATGATGAAATCCAGATTTTCCACATCCGCTCTCCGGTAGAGTACACTGGCACTGTGCATGCGAATGAGTTTGATTGGAAACGAAAGTTTTTGTCTAGGACTCGAAATAACTTGCAAGAATTGCGCGTACATCCAAGTCACTCAAACTGCCGCCAAAACTGCCGGAAAACGCGCCACATCATATGTCGTCAAACCAGGCCCCAAACCGAATTGGATCAAGTCCGGTCGCTAGACGCGGGCCTCTACGAACTTGGTCAGCCAATCGGGGTCCATTTCGGGTACGGAGCTTAGAAGTAACTGGGTGTATTCCGGGTGTGGTGGCGACATAATCTGGCTCTTGATACCTTGTTCGACAACGGCACCTTGAAACATGACCACAATTTCATCAGATATCGATTGAACCACAGCAATATCGTGGGTGATGAACAAATACGTGATGTTAAATTCTTTTTGCAACCGTAACAGCAGCTTCAGAATACCCTCTTGAACGATCTGATCGAGTGCGGAGGTGACTTCGTCACAGATAATCACTTCAGGGTCTGCAGCTAATGCACGCGCGATACACACACGTTGTTTTTGGCCGCCCGACAATTCGCTCGGAAAGCGATCATAAAAGCTCTCGTCAAGTTCGATCATTTTCAATAATTCAAGAATACGTTCTTGCTTTTTGATACCCGACAGGCCGTGATAAAATTCCAAGGGCCGCCCAATGATCTCGGCAATCGACTGGCGTGGGTTCATCGCCGTATCCGCACTTTGATAGATCATCTGAATACGTCGCAACTGATCTTTGGTACGGTCCTTCAACGCCGGTGGCAGGACTTCGCCATTAAAGTGAACCGATCCCGACATAGGCGGCAATAATCCGGTAATGACCCGGGCTGTCGTCGATTTTCCAGAGCCGCTTTCGCCAACAACCGCGACAGTACGCCCGCGTGGAACCCGAATATCGACGTTGTGCAGGACTTTTTCGGCTCCACCGTATGCAGCATCAACATTGTCTATTGATAAGACAATATCGTCACTGGGGGATTCTGGTTTTTCCAGAGCGCGCACCGACCAAAGCGATTTGGTGTAATCTTCCTTGGGCGATTCTAACATTTCGCGGGTTTCTGCTTCTTCGACTTCATTGCCGTAGCGCAGAACTTTGATCACATCTGCCATCTGTGCAACAACTGCCAGATCATGGGTAATATAAAGTGCTGCGGTGTTGAATTTCTCCACGATCTTGCGCATCGCAACCAGAACCTCAACTTGGGTAGTCACATCCAAAGCGGTAGTTGGTTCGTCAAAAATAATCAGATCAGGTCGAGGTGACATGGCCATAGCCGTCATCATGCGTTGCAACTGGCCGCCCGATACCTGATGCGGATAGCGATCGCCGATGTTTTCAGGATCGGGCAATTGTAATTGCCCGTACAGATCACGCGCATCCGTTTCGGCAGCGCTTTGAGGCTGCAGTTTGCGATTCAGGCTTGCTTCTACCGTTTGATCTAGCAACCGGTGTGCAGGATTGAATGCTGCCGCAGCAGACTGGGCTACATAGGCTATTCGCGTGCCCCACAGGGCCCGCTTCTCTTCTTCGCTTGCCTTTGTTAAGTCCTGCCCGTCAAAGATAACGGTTCCTGCTGTGATTTTGCAGCCAGGTTTTGTAAATCCCATACCGGCCAATCCAAGTGTCGACTTGCCGGCACCAGACTCACCGATCAAACCCATCACTTCACCGCGATGCAAAGTCAGATCAATACCCTTGATAATCTTATGCCAGCGTTCATCCGAATAGCCGTCGATTTTGACGCCCTTCATTTCAAGAAGAACGTCGCCTTTTTTACCGCGGTCAGTGCTCATCGCTTAATCCACTTGTTTTATGTAAGAACCAGTCAACGACAAAGTTTACTGCGACTGTCAAAAGGGCAATTGCGCCCGCCGGAATCATTGGTGTTAACGCTGCGGTTAAATCATATTTCGCGAATTGGATCATGGTCGCGTTATCACGCACCATTGACCCCCAATCCGCAGTTGGAGGTTGTATCCCAAGGCCTAAAAAACTCAGGGCAGCAATTGTTAAAAATACAAAGCTAAACCTTAGACCGAATTCTGCCACCAAAGGCGGCATGATGTTGGGCAGGATTTCCCTGCGCATAATCCAAGGCAGCTTTTCACCGCGCAGTTTCGCAGCTTCGACATAGTCCAAAACGACCACACTTATAGCGACTGATCTGGTCAATCTGAAAACACGTGTGCTGTCCAGAACGGCTATGATCAAGATCAAAGATAGAATGCTGGAGCCAAAGATTGTCAGCAACATCAGGGCAAAAATCAGACCTGGAATAGCCATCAGCACATCCACAATACGGCTTAACAACTGATCCGTCCAACCGCCAGATATAGCGGCAACCAAGCCAAGCCCGCCGCCGATTGCAAATGATGTAAGAGTTGTCGCCAGGGCAATGCCCATCGTGTTACGCGCACCATAAATCAAACGCGAAAAAATATCGCGGCCAATTTGATCTGTGCCCAGAACATGTTCACCGCCCCAAGGGGCGAATGGTGTTGAAAATATTTCAGCTTCGCCATGTGGGGCAAGCAGCGGCGCAAAGACCGCAACAAAAAGGTAAAACGAAATTACAATGAGGCCGAACCAAGCAGAATACGGAGCTTTCTTAAGCTCGATCTTGGCGACTTGCCACCGCGTACGGCGCTCGCGAATTTGGCCGACTTCTGCCGCGGCCGAATAGGCTTCTGGGGAATTTGTCATCTCGGGTGCAACAATCTTGGGTTGGTGACGATGCCGATGATATCGGCGGTCAGATTAAGCAGGATATAGGTTGTCGCGAATATCAGAGCACAGGCCTGAACGACCGGTATGTCACGTGTTGTAACTGCATCGACCATCAACTGACCAATACCTGGATAGACAAAAACCACTTCAACCACCACAACACCAACCACCAGATAGGCTAGGTTAAAGGCGATAACTGTGGAAATAGGGGCCCAAGCATTTGGCAAGGCGTGGCGCAAAATCACTTTCGCTTTTGACAGGCCTTTAAGACGGGACATCTCGATATACGGGCTGGCCAACAAGTTTATCAGCGCCGCACGGGTCATGCGCATCATATGCGCCACGATCACAAGTGTTAAGGTAAGTGCCGGTAATACACATTTGTAAATGCGTTCTCCCAACGCAGTCTCGGCATTAACATTTGCAAGCGAAGGAAAGATCGGCCAAAGCGACGAAAAGAACAAAATTAGCAGATACGCCAAGAAGAATTCCGGGAAAGAAATCGTTGTTAGCGTCAACGCGTTCACCGTGCGATCGTAAATTGAATTGCGATAGAGTGCGGCGGTGATGCCAAGCACCAGAGCCAGTGGCACCGAGATAATCGCAGCCATTCCAGCAAGGAAAAGCGTGTTCCCCAGTCGCGGCGCAACAAGATCAACAACCGCACGGGAGCGATCCACTCCGGATGCGTTTCGTCCCGAAAATGAGGACCCTAGGTCACCTTGAAGCACTGATCCGACCCAATTGAAGTATCGCAGATATGCCGGTTGATCCAGTCCAAGCTCGGCCCGGAACGCGGCGACAGTCTCTTCTGTTGCTGCTTGCCCAAGGATCGCCTCGGTAAAATCACCGGGCAAAAATTCGACTGAACTAAATATTATCAATGATACGAAAAATAGCGTTACAAGACCGAGTAGAAGTCGTTGCAATATAGTGCTCATTATTGGATGCACGTAAATTTCCTCCCTTAAATGCGAAATCATTCGCATTCTTGCGGGCGACATGAACCAGCATTTCGCATCTTGTAAAGGCATTTCTCGGTCTTTTGGGCCGAATACCGTTGGTTGCTTTAAAATAATGACGTCTTTCGTGCGCAAAGCGTCGTTTACGCCCATTCGGCAACTTTCTGGAAAACGAGACTTTATAAGTGGTGTACAACTGTGCGAGTGTTCGGCCATTCGTTACTTCTACGTCTTCATTGCGTAAAAGAAATGACAACACGAAGGGAGAAAATTGATGAAAAAACGTTTTATATCACTGCAATCTTCGAAATTGACCGCAGGTCAAATTGATCGTCGGCAGTTTGTGATGTCAGCTTTGGCGGCAGGGATTGTTCTGCCGAGCGCCCTGTCTATGGCAAATCGAGCTATGGCAGCGACGCCAGTCAAAGGTGGCACACTGCGCCACGGCTTTGGTTTTGGCAGCACCACTGACTCACTAGATTCCGGCACCTATGAAAATAGTATGATGACCGGTGTCGGCTTTGCCTTCGGCAACCACTTGACTGAAATTGGCAGCGATGGCCAGTTGCGCCCAGAATTGGCTGAAAGCTACGAGTCTGCGGACGCAAAGACATGGATATTTAATCTACGCCAAGGTGTTGAGTTCCATAACGGCAAAACGCTGACAGCAGACGATGTTATTGCGTCTCTGAATTATCATCGCGGCGATGACAGTAAATCTGCGGCAAAAGGTATTCTGGCACCGATTGTTTCTATGACAGCCGACGGTGCAAACAGAGTCGTAATCGAATTGGACTCTCCAAACGCCGGTTTTCCTTATATCGTCAGCGATTATCATCTTGTAATTCAGCCATCTGTAGATGGTAAGATCGATCCTTTGGC
>CAXMUJ010000210.1:0-25279 GCA_964196455.1 uncultured Myxococcota bacterium
AATGGTGCCCGGGGGCGGATTTGAACCACCGACACGAGGATTTTCAGTCCACTGCTCTACCCCTGAGCTACCCGGGCACGGGTAAGGCCTTCGCCTTGGGTCGGGGCGTTTTAGGATAGGTATACGTCGCTGTCCAGTGGGAAGTTGGGCATCGGGAAAAAATCATTCGATTGGTGCGGTGTCCGGAGGAAGAAGACGTCACAGGTCTTGGGTGCAAGTTGCTATGTTCGGGTCTGGAACAGCGCCCCGAACAACGGAGCACCCAGAATAACCACGAATATCCTGAGCACGTGATGGGCTACGACAAAGGCCATGTCGGCGCCGACGATAAGGGCCAGAACAGTGAGTTCAACTTGGCCGCCGGGCGAAAATGCCAGCAGCGTCTCTTTGGCGGGGGCAAGATCAAAGCTGACGATGCCCGCAACGAACACCAGCGTCAATACGATCAAAATGGCGCAGTAACCAAGGCCGGCAAGCACATCATGTCTGATTTCCTGCATCGTAATGCCGCGGTATTTGACGCCGATGGTCAGCCCGATAAAAAACTGCGCAACCCAAATTGCCTCTGCAGGCGGGCGCTGGTGCAAGATCCCTATCAGGCTGGCAATTGCGGCAAGTATCAGCGGCCCGAGGATTGTTGCGCCGAACATGCCAATCTTTTTCGCCGCCCACCAGCCGCCTAAAGCGCAGAAAATCAGGATCAGGTTTTGGGAAAGATCGCTGTCCACCAGAGGCGCGCCGGGGGGGCGTGACAGGTCGGCATCCCAAATGCTGCGCAACAATATCGGCAGCGCGACGACTATGACCATTACGCGCGTGGCATGTATCAATGACAGGGCGCGGACATTGCCGCCTGCCTCTTCGCCGAAAACCAGCATATCCTGAAGCCCGCCGGGCATTGCAGAGTAATAGCTCGTTGCCATGTCGTAGCCACACAGCCGATGAAAATATGGCACGCCGATGATACCGATGCAAAAGACCATGACTGGTATCAACGCCAGCGTTGCCCACATGCCGGACATCGACAAGAGCAGGGCAGGGGTGAATGTCGCGCCAACCGCCACACCCAAAATCGTGCGCATACTGTTGTTCAAAGGGGTGATTGACGCGATAGGAACCCGCAGGAGTGCAGCGAGAAGGCAGGCAAAGAGCGGCCCCATCAGGAATGGCAGAGGAATAGACAGCCCCTTGAATACGGCCGCACCAACAAGTGCAACGACAAGCGCGGTCAGTTGGGCCGGAAACATCTTCACTTGCGCAGGCCATGAAGTCTGTACCCAAGCGAGGTTTCCAGATGAGCCCCGGATGCGTCTGACGCGGCTGCTATGTCGCCTGACTTGATAGCATCGATGATGGCTTTGTGTTGCGCGCAAACAGTCTTTATTCGTTGTTCGCCTTCCAGCGTCGTGGGGCCAAGAACAGCCAGCGCGCCCGACAATGCCTTGAAGGACGACAACAGATAGCGATTACGTGCAGCGCTAAAGATGCACAGGTGGAACTGTTCGTTCAATCGCACAACGGCCTGGGCATCGCCGGCGGCTTGAAGCATTGCAGCGTTCAAATCCTCCAGCTCTTGAATTTCAGCGTTTGATGCGTGTTTGGCGGCCATCGCCGCGGCGGATTTTTCCAAAACGATCCGCATTTCGTAGAGCTCGACGATTTCCCTCTGAGACAGGGATTTAACCACGGCCCCTATACGGGGCAGATGGTCGACAATCCCGTCTGCTTCCAGCTTGCGGATTGCTTCGCGGACGGGGGTTCGGCTGAGCCCGACAAGTTTGGCTGCGTCGGCCTCGCGCAGCCGCTCGCCCGGTTTTATCTGACCGGTTCGAATAGCACGGTACAAAAGCTGATAGGCGATTTGACCGTTGGACAGGTCTTCGGGCATGCGCGGCTCGTGGTTTGGTTCAATATTGTATACGTGTGGATACAATGTAATGCAAGCGATTTGAAGACGGTTCGCGACGCTGTCTGCGAACCAGTACCGGTTGACCTATCCGACGGCTGTCGTGTTTCGGATGTTGCGTCGCCTACCGGCCTAAAATGCGCCTGACTGCACCGCCGATCAGAAACAACGCAACAGCGCTAACAACGATGCTCGCACCTGTTGGAGTGTCGGCAAAGACCGACATTGCCAATCCGGACACGCTGGCCGCCCAACCAATAACAACGGCCAGAATTACCATTGTTTCAGGAATTTTAACAAAGCCACGCGCAGTTGCGGCCGGAATAATCAGCATCGCCGTGATTAACAATGCGCCGACAACCTTGAGAGAGACGGCAACCAGTACGGCGATGGCCAACATCAGAAACACCCGTTCACGGCGATGATCAACACCATGAGAGGCGGCAAGATCCGGACTGAGCGTGGCGATAATCCACGGTCTCCAGCGCCAGGCGACAACCGCGCAAATCACCACTGCACCGCTCCAGATGAGCAGTAAATCCTGTTTGGTTACAGCCAGAACATCGCCGAATAAATAGCTGTCCAGATCGACGCGGACACCCTTTACAAACGACAGCGACACAAGGCCAAGCGCCAAAGACCCGTGCGCGGCCACCCCCAAGAGCGTATCGGCCGCCAGCGTTCTGCCGCTCATCTGGCTAACGGCAATGGCCACGACGATTGCAGTCAGCAAAACCCCGGCGGCGGTCGAAATTGAAAACAGCAGTGATAGCGATACGCCCAGGATCGCCGCGTGTGAAATTGCGTCGCCAAAATATGCCATGCGCCGCCAAATCACGAAACAGCCCAACGGACCAGCCGCCAGCGCCACGCCCAGACCGGCCAACAGTGCACGGACCAAAAAGTCATCCAGCATCAGAATGATCCTCCCGAGGTTGAACGTCGTGCTCGTGAGTGTGGTCATGACTGTGCCCGTGAGAGTGGTCATGACTGTGCCCGTGAGAGTGGTCGTGACTGTGGTCATGATCGTGGCGATAAAGCGCCAAGGCCCCACCAGTGCCTTCGCCAAACAACGCCCGATATGCCGGAGCAGCAGACACGACTGTCGGTGTCCCTTCGCAACAGATATGGCCGTTTAGGCAAATCACACGGTCGGACGCGCTCATGACAACATGCAAATCGTGGCTGATCATCAATACCGCACAATTTATGTCGCGCCGTACATCCTCGATCAAACGATAGAAAGCAGCGGTGGCCGGTTGATCCAGACCCTGTGTTGCTTCGTCCAGAACAAGGATGTGAGGATTGCAAAGCAGAGCTTGTGCCAGCAATACGCGCTGGGTTTCGCCGCCGGAGAGGTCGCTGATCTGCCGGTCTAAAATCGCAGAAATGCCGAGCTTGTCGGCTATTTTGGACACGCTACCGATGTCTTTTTTTCCCGACAAATGGATGAAACGCAATACCGTCATCGGGATCAGGCTTAGGTCGTCCAGTTTTTGCGGGACATATCCGATGCGCAGACCCGGTGTACGTATCACCCGTCCCTTGGTTGGTTTCAAAGCCCCGATTAGAACCCTGACCAAACTGCTTTTTCCGGACCCGTTTGGCCCAACGATCGTGACGATCTCGCCTGCGGACACCGTCAAGTTTATGTCGCTCAGAACCGAAGAACGCCCATAACTGACATCGATGTTCTGCGCCTGGATCAAACTCATTTGACAGACCCGGACTGGCAATTGGGGCAGAGCCCCATGACTTCGCGAACCGTCGACTCGACGTGAAACCCGGCGGCGGCAGCGGCACGTTCCGCAGCACCGTCCCCGGTTCCGGCTGTTCTCTCTGCTACTGTTCCACAGCCACGGCAAATCATAAAAATGGGGTCATGGCCATGGGCTGGCTGGGTACAGGCGACAAATGCGTTCAGGTTCTGGATTTTGTGAACCAGCCCCGCCGAGACCCAAAAATCCAACGCGCGGTACGCCACTGGCGGTTGCGATCCCAGATTTTCGGACCTCAGCCGTTCCAGAACGTCATAGGCTCCGATCGCGCAGTGTTGTTCCAAGAGGATTTCCAAAACGCGACGACGTACAGGTGTCAGGCGCAGTTTTTGTTTCGCGCACACATCCTCGGCTGCGCGCAGTGCATTGGCGACGCAATCGTTATGTTTATGGGCGCTAAAACAGGTCACGTCGGGTGTCATGGCAGTTCTGCTTCCAATTGGCTCTTGTTGTACGTATTTGTAATAGTATAACGTATCACTTTAGTAAACCGCATTCACAACGAGCCCTGCGCATGACCCAGATACAGACCAATCGGCCAAATAACCTGACCCGCGTTTTGATGTCGGTTGCAACCCTATGTCTGGGCAGCGGCATGTCGTTGGCTGCCAAAACAACTGACTTGCGGGTTTTGGCCGACATTGCACCGGTGCAGTCGCTGGTCGCACAGGTTATGGACGGGATTGGCGAACCCGAGTTGCTGTTGTCCGGCGCGCAGTCGCCACACAACACGTCTTTGCGCCCGTCTGACGCCAGAAAACTAGCCGATGCTGATGTCATCGTCTGGACGGGTCCCGCGCTGACACCTTGGCTGTCTGAACCCATGTCCGCATTGGCGCCCATGGCCATAGTGGTCGACTTTTCACAGGTGACAGGCGTGGTTCGTTTGCCGCTGCGCGATGGCGTTGGGTTTTCTGGTGATAGCCACGATCATTCCCATGAAGCAGACCAGAACAACGCAAACGGGGCCGATGCTTTTGATCCGCATCTTTGGTTGGATCCGCAGAATGCCGTCGCGTTGGTGCTCGGAATTGCCCAGGTCTTGGCCGAGCAGGACCCCGCCAACAAGGCGGCCTATTTGGAAAATGCAGCCCGGGTCCAATCAGAGCTCGTGGCGTTGGAGGCCCAGATCGCAAATCGGCTGCAACATGTTCGCACAGTGCCGTTTGCAGTTTATCATGACGCCTTCCACTATTTTGAAGACCGGTTCGGCATTTCGGCGGTTGCTGCCGTGGCGCTTGCGGACGGGGCAACACCGGGCACGGCGCGGTTGCGCCAACTTCAAAAAGTTCTCGCTGACGCCAAAATCGTCTGTACCTTCATCGAGCCGCAATTCGATGCAAAAATCCTGAATGCTGTCTTGAGTGATACCGGGTCGGTCAATCGGATACTTGATCCTATTGGCATCAGCCTTGCCGTTGGAACTGATCAGTATTCGACGATGATGTTGGCTATGGCAGACAGTATCGCGGCCTGTCTCGATCCAAACAATTAGGGCTATTTTGGCAGGGCAGGGATCGACTTGAGGTAGGCCGCGATGGCTGCACGGTCCGCGTCAGTCAGATGCGCCGTGTTTTCAATCACATCCACCATAGCTCCGCCAGCGGTGTCAAAAGACGGCGTGAAGCCCAAACTGAGGTAGACTGCGATGTCTGTCGCTGCCCAGTCGCCCAGCCCGGTTTCGTGGTCTGTCAGGTTGGGAATGCGCCCGGGGCCATCGGGGTTTTTCGCCCCGGCCATCCATCTGCCATAGTCCAGCCCACCCAAGGCATTCCGGCCCGTATGACACTCCGAGCAATGGCCCGGACCCTCGACCAGATACTGGCCACGCAGCACGTCCGGCTCGCTGCCCACCAATTGCGCAACCGGTCCTGATTTGACGAACATCAGTTTCCACAGTCCCAGCGTTCGGCGCACATCGAAGGGAAAACTCACCTTGTGTTTTGCGCTGGGCACTTGGCTGGCAGGCAGGGTCGCCAGAAAACTGTGCAAGTCGGTGATGTCCTGTGCCGTCATGCGTTGATAGGATGTATACGGAAAGGCTGGGTAGTAATGCTGCCCATCGGGCGACACGCCTTTCTGCATGGCATTGGCCAGATCAATCACCGACCAGCCTCCGATGCCGTGGTCCGGATCAGCCGAGATATTTGGCGCGATGAACATGCCGAAATCAGAGGGAAATTCTGTACCACCTTGCAAGACCAGCTTGGCCTCGGCTTTGGCTTTGGGGGCCGAATGGCACGCCGCACATCCGCCTGCGTAGAAAACTTGTTCACCTGCGGCGACATCTGCTGTCAGGTCGGCGAAACTGGCCGGATCAACATATTTTGGCGCCGACAGGAACCAGGCAAGGATCAGCCCCAACAGGGTCAATCCGGTGATGCGTTTGATAAATCGGGACATAGTTCACCCTCAAGGAACAGTTTTGCCAAGACTGCGTGATCGCGTGGGACTGTTCAAGCCCTGTGCACCGCTATTTTCAGGGTGCAACAAAAAACCGGCGGCCTGTTCAGGACCGCCGGTTTGATTTCACAAAGTTGCCAAACTAGCGGTAGTCTGCATCCGCGGCCGGACCACCTTCGGGGCGCGCAATCGAGGTTATCATTTGCTTGAGCGTTATCGAGCCGACATGCTTGCCGTCGCTAACCACGTTTGCAGTTTCCACATGCGAGTCTGCCAGAACTTGCAGGGCTTTCTCCATAGCGGTTTTGGCCTCGATATCAGGACCTTGTGCCCTGTCACTTCCAGGCGTCACAACCGATCCAACTTGCAAAACGCGCGCACGGTTAATGTCCTGAATGAAATCGGTGACATAGGCGTCAGCCGGATTGAGAATGATATTTTGGCCGGTGTCGCTCTGCACCATTTTACCGTCGCGCAAAATGGCGATACCGTCACCAATACGCAGCGCTTCATCCAGATCATGGGTGATAAAGATGATGGTTTTGTGCAGCTCTTCCTGCAGGTCCAGCAACACATCCTGCATATCGGTTCTGATCAGCGGATCCAGCGCCGAGAAGGCCTCGTCCATCAGCAGGATTTCGGCGTCCGTGGCCAGCGCACGCGCCAGACCTACACGTTGTTGCATGCCGCCCGATAACTGGGCTGGATAATGGGCTTCAAATCCCTTCAGACCCACCCGTTCCAGCCACTTTTGCGCTCGTTTGCGGGCTTCTTTTTCCTCGACACCCTGAATTTCCACACCATACAGAACGTTGCTGATTATCGTTCGGTGCGGCAACAGCGCGAATTTCTGAAACACCATCGATGCTTTGAACCGTCGAAAATCGCGCAGGGCTTCGGGCTTCATCGCCAGAACATCCTCGCCATCGACAATCATCTGACCGGCGGTCGGCTCGATCAGACGGTTGATGTGCCGGATCAGGGTGGATTTCCCCGAACCGGACAGGCCCATGATAACCTGAATGCCGCTGGCGGGAATATCAAGGTTGATGTCTTCCAGCCCCAAAACATGGCCGTGCTTGGCCAACAGATCAGGTTTGGACATCCCGTCTTGAACAAATTTGACCATTTTCTTCGGGTTTTTGCCAAAGATTTTATACAGGTTCTTGATCGCTACTTTAGTATCAGACACCATGGCCTCCTTCGCGGTGTTTCTGCAACCGCTTGCCGTATGCTTGGGATGTGCGGTCAAAGATGATCGCGATGACAACAAGGGCCATACCGTTGAAAACACCTAGTGCCAGATACTGGTTGTTAACCGCTTGCAAAACTTTGGTACCCAGACCAGGTGATCCGATCATAGAGGCGATCACGACCATGCCCAGTGCCATCATGATCGTCTGGTTCACACCGGCGAAAATGTTTGGCAGAGCCAGTGGTATTTGCACGCCCCAAAGCCGTTCACGGCGGCTGGCACCAAAGGCATCAGCGGCTTCCAACACTTCGCTGTCCACCAATCGAATACCAAGGTTTGTCAAACGCACAATTGGCGGGATTGCATAGATCATAACCGCGATCAAGCCGGGGACCCGACCAATGCCCAACAGCATAACAACCGGGATCAGATAAACAAAGCTCGGGATCGTCTGCATAATATCCAGCACCGGCGTGATGGCCGATTGCACTCGATTATTGCGTGCCATCCAGACACCTATGGGAATGCCCAAGGCGATACACAGGAGCGTCGCGACAGACACAATCGAAATAGTGGACATGGTGTCTTCCCACATGTCCAGCCAGCCAATGACCAGAAAACACAGGATTGTCGCGACAACCATTTTCAAACTACGGGATCCAAGCCACGCCAGTGCACCAAAAATTATCAGAATCAAGGGCCACGGCGTTGCCACCAGCAATTCCTCAAACCAAACCAGAAATATTTTCAATGGTTCGAAAATATTCTCGATCAGCTCTCCGTTCTCGCGCGAGAAACCCTTGAAACTTGCGTCAATTCCTTTTTTCAAATCCCTTAAGTCGCCGCGCCCCATGACAGGCGGCTCCGTTAAGGTCAATTTGCTCCAGTCAACTAGTGCCATTTCCTGATCCCATTGTTAAAAAAAAGGCCCACCAATGCGGTATGCATCGGTGGGCCGAAAGGCTCAATTGATTAGAGAGCGGCTTCGATTTTTGCGGCGGCGTCTTCAGACACCCAAGTTTTCCACAAATCTTTGTGGCGGGCCAGGAATTCAAAAGCAGCGTCTTCGCCCGCAGCTTGTTCTTCAGCCATATAAACCAACATACCGTTCATGATCGGACCAGGGAAAACCCGCTTGCTAAAATAATCAACTGCCACACCGCCAGCTTGTTTAAACTCGTCGGTGATAACAGTGTGCACTTCGGACACGGTATAGGATGATTTCTGGGGATCGGCACATTCCTGCTCGGGCTTCACAATACAGCCGTCCCAGTGTTCTGCACCGATATACGGTGCTTCCCACTCCAAAAGGACCATGCTGTGTTTGCCGATCAGCGACGTTGGCGACCAGTAATACCCAAACCAGTTTTCGCCACGTTCAACCGCCTTGGTCATTGAGCCGTCTAGACCTGCGTTGGAGCCCGGATCAATCAATTTCCAACCCTTGGCTTCCATTTCAAAGGCACGGAACAGGTTGGCGTTGGACAATTGGCAGCCCCACCCAGCCGGACAGCCGATGAAGGCACCTTTGGTGTCGTCTTCTGTGTCTGGAAACAGTTCCGGATGCTCCAGAATTTTTTCTACAGTATTCAGGTCGGGATGTTCCGCCGCAAATTTAGGCGTAATCCACCAGCCTTCGCCCAATTCTGTGATTGGACCGCTGTTGACGGAATGCAGACGTCCAGCATCCATTGCAGCCAGAAGCGGCTCGCGCACACCGTTGATCCACAGTTCACCAGCAACTGAAGGCTGACCTTTGGAATCCATTGAAGCGAATGTTGTCGTAGTTGCGCCTGGCACCAGTTCAACATCGCAACCGTAGCCCTCTTCGAGGATAATTTTGTCGACATTGGCCAACAACTCGGCCGAAGCCCAGTTCATTTGTGCCATTTGGACATCGCCACACTCTGCAAAAGCAGCGGACGACATCATCACCAACCCGGCCGTGGCTATTGAAATTCCTGCGATTTTCTTACGCATTTTATACTCCCTGTTTTAACATGGTCTCGATAGTGACCATTTTGGCTCTACCTACATAGCAGAATAACGAGGCTTGAAAGTAGGACAATGACATGCCCGATGTCAAATCAACTTGCGGATGTGTATGACGTGACGGTGCGTTGGAGCCACTTTCGGAATATGCGCCATTTAACTGGTTTCATGGCGAAAGCACTTTACTCTTTTGCGGTTTGGTCGAATTCATGTCAGGTACTGACGTGAACAAACTGCGATGAAATGCGAGTTTTTGGTGCGGGCAGTTTGAATTGGGATGAGAACAATGCGTAGATTGATTTTTGTCGGACTGATTTGTGGCGTTATCGGCTTTGGGCTGGGTAACGCATTTTGGTATTTGGCCTCGCCGCTGTGGATCGACCGGAAAGTATCTGAAACTTTTGTAGAGTCTGAGCAAACGCAGGTTCTGGCCACCGGCCAGTTTAACGGCGCTGACGCGGTTCATCGCGGGGCAGGGACGGTTCGGGCAATCGAAACCGGTTCGGGTGTCATCATTCGATTTTCGGAATTTGAAGTCTCGAATGGTCCCGACCTATATATTTGGCTGGTACGGGATGGCGGGCTAAAAGGCAGCGCGGACGTCAAAGTCAGCGAAACGCTTGAGCTTGGTCCGTTGAAAGGAAATATTGGCGATCAAAACTACACTGTGCCCAAGGGCGTCGATGTGGCCGACTTCAAATCGGTCGTCGTTTGGTGCAAGCAATTCGGCGTTCTGTTTGCCAGTGCACAGCTGCAGTGACCATGGCATTGCGACCATTTAGACCGACCAGTCGAGATCCTGTCTGGGCATTTAACCTGGATTTTGAGGATAAGATCAGTCGCTGTCCTTCCATCCAACGTCATAATGTGTGCCGTCGCAAAATGGCTTGTTCTTTGATAGGCCGCATCTGCACAGCACATATTTTTCCGGTGATTGGCCCTCGGCCCAATAGTCGGCGTCGATTGGAATGTTGCGAACGTGATAGGGGCCATTGGGTTCTGTTGTGATCGACACGTCGTCGCTGGTAATTGCAGCTGGCAGGTCCAGGGGCAGGCTGTAGCGTAACGCGCCGGACGGGCAATGTGCGACGACATCTTCGATTTGTTGCAGCGTGCCCTGATCGGGTGTCACCCACGGGCGCTGTTTTGGATCGAAAACCTCTATTGCCCGTTTGCCACATTCCCCTGCGTGCGAACACAACAGCTTGTTGAAATAGACTGTAGCGTCTTGCCCAGCATAGCTGTAAATCCGGTCGCGGTGTGCTACATCGTCCGATGCTCCGTTAAAACCGGCATCACGGTGCGACCCGTCGCAATAAGGTTTGTTGGCGGACTGGCCGCAGCGGCACAGGGCCATGACTTTTTTAGGCAGTGCGCCGGTGCCATCAGGCAGGCGGAAATTGTCAAGATGTGCCACGCGTATCGGCCCATTTTCACGCAGTTCAATCGACGGTTCTTCGGGAGTATTCGTATCTGACAATTGCTGTGCCTCTGTCCAAATTGATGGGTTGGATGAAACAGTCAAATTGTGCAAAACGCAAGTCACATCGGCGCGCGATGGGCGGTTTGGGAAGGCAGACGGCCCCGTGCCTAAGCAGGGGGCCGCCGCTATTGGTGGCTTACTGCTAGTCTGTTGCAGCACCCGGTCCAGGTGTGGCACCTGCAGGGCATTTGCCCAGAATGATCATGCCCAGAACTTCGTCCTTGGTCACATCTTCTGTGCGGGCATACCCGACCATCTGGCCGTTTTTCATCACGGCGACACGGTCTGCCAGATCAAACACATCGTGAATGTCGTGGCTGATCAGGAATATCCCGATCCCGTCCTGTTTCAACCGGTGGATCAACTCGCCCACTTGTTCGGTTTCCTGAGGCCCCAGTGCGGCCGTGGGCTCATCCATAATCAGAATGCGCGCATTGAACAGGATGGCCCGTGCAATGGCGACCGACTGACGCTGACCACCAGACAGTTTGCTGACTGGTTCCTTGAACCGCTGAAAGTTGGGGTTCAGGCGACCCATGACCTTGCGGGCCTCTGCCTCCATCGCCACATCATCCAGTGTGCCCCAACTGGACAGGATTTCCCGGCCCAGATAGAGGTTTGCCGCCGCATCAACATTATCCGCGACCGCCAAAGTCTGATAGATCGTCTCGATCCCATATCTTTTGGCATCGCGTGGATTGTTGATATCGGCCTCTTTGCCTTCGACGAAGATTTGGCCTGAATCGCGCTTGTAAGCACCCGACACAATTTTGATCAGCGTTGATTTTCCGGCACCGTTGTGGCCAAGAATGGCAACCACTTCACCCGGATACAGGTCCACTGAAGCGTGATCGACTGCCTTGATGCCGCCAAATGCAATCGAAAGGTCCTTAATCTCGACAAGCGGTGTTACGTTGTTTTCCTTTGACATTGAAGCCTCCCTTAATTCGCGCGACGGCGATAGATTGTGTCGATCCAGACCGCGAGCACCAGAACGCCGCCAACAACCATGTTTTGCATTGCGGCGTCAAAGCCGATCAGCACCATGCCTGTTTGCAACGACTGCATGACCAAAGCCCCAAGAATGGCGCCATAGATCGTGCCGATACCACCGGCAAACGAGGTGCCGCCAATAACCGCTGCTGCGATCACATAAAGCTCGTCCAGTGTCCCAAGGTTATTGGTCGCCGAGTTAAGCCGTGCACTGGCGATAACTGCGGACAGCCCGGCCAATGTACCCATGATTGCAAAGATTTTGACTGTGACCCAACGTGTGTTGATCCCGGCCAGTTCTGCTGCCTCGGGGTTGCCCCCAATGGCGAAAACATAGCGCCCAAACCGCGTGCGCGTGGTCAGGAATGTCATGGCCACACCAACGGCTATCAGGATCAGAACCGGAATGGCAAAGCCGTGTGATATGAAGATTTCGCTGATCGGGGTCTCTATATTATTGGCCGTTGCATACTGACGTACGATGCCCTTGGGCCAAGGATACGAGTTTACGAGCAGGACAAAGCCCAGAATGATGGCCGTCCCAGCGCCGCCCAAAAAGACTTCGGCCCACATCGGACGAACTGGAAACTTGAACCGGCGACGTTGCCGACGCCCGTTAACCAGCAGCCAAACAAGTGCAAGCACCGCAACCAGGCCAACAATCCAGCTGCCGGTAGCACCGATCGACCCGTAGGGGCCGCCGCCGAGTTTGGCAAATGTTGCATCTACGGGTGAAATGGTCTCGCCGCGCGCCAACAGAAATGCAGCGCCGCGCCAAACCAACAAGCCACCCAGCGTCACGATAAAGGCAGGTATGCCCAGATATGCGACCAGAAAGCCGTGAAAGGCACCGATCAAGCAGCCGACAACCAAGCCGAATACAACTGTAATTGGCCAGATCAGCGGGTGACCTATGCCAATGATCTCGGGCAGTATCCAGACCTGAACAATCGCCATCGACATGGCGCAGAAGCCGAGGATAGACCCAACAGACAGATCAATGTGACGGGTGACGATGACCAGAACCATACCGGTCGCCATAACCCCGATTGAGGCGGTTTGAACCGACAGGTTCCACAGGTTGCGTGGTGTCAGAAATGCGCCAAATCCATTGACGATCGCACCATAAAAGTGGAATCCCACCCAGATAATTACCAGCGCGGCAACCATACCTAGCAGTCTTGCGTCGATCTCTGTCGCGCGCAAAAACAGCGTAAACTTGCTCTCGTTTTCTGCCTTCGCAGCGCCTGTGTGCTTTATTTGATCACTCATTTGAACGTCCCTATCGTTGAGTGGTTTTGTCGGTATCCCCGACCTGAAACACAAACTTTAACTTCGCGCCGGAAACGAATGTCCGGCGCGAAAAACTGTGTTGGATTGCTTGGGATTAACAGCCAGATACGCCGGCCATTGCACCTTCACAAACTTTGTCTTTAGCAATATGTCCGGCTTCGATCACAACATTGATGTTGTCTTTGTTGATCGGAGTTGGGGCCATAAAGATGGCGTCCATTTCAACGCCTTTGGCGCCACCGGACCACTTAACAGCGCCCGGAACATCGGCGCCCATTTTGCCGTCAGCCAGCATCGACGCAATCGAACCAGCCGCTTTGCCCAGTTCGCGTGCGTCTTTCCAGACAGACGTGTTCTGGGTGCCGCGTGCAACCCGGTTCAGTGCGGCGTGGTCGCCGTCTTGACCGGAAACAGGGATGGCCAGACCTTGCGCTTGCAGGGCTGCGATTGCACCACCCGCCATGCCGTCGTTTTCGGCAAGTACAGCATCAACGTTGTTGTTGTTGGCGGTCAGGATTTGCTCCATGTTTTTCTGGGCGTTGCCTGGCTTCCAACCATCGGTAAAGCTTTCACCAACGATCTTGATTTTACCGGCGGTTACATCGGCACCAATGACGTCCATCATGCCTTCCAGCAGGAACAACGCGTTCGGATCGCCCGGGTCGCCCTTGATGATGGCATAGTTGCCTTCAGGAACAGCTGACAGGATGGAGCGGGCGATGACACGACCGACTTCTTTGTTGTCAAATGTCAGATAGAATGCGCGCTGGTCTTCGATCAGACGGTCATAACCCAGAACGGGGATGCCCTCTGCCGAGGCTTTGTCCAAGGATGCACCGACCGCGCCTGAGTCAACAGACAGGATGATCAGCGCGTCTGCGCCTTGTGCAATCAGGCTTTCCACATCGGACAGCTGCTTTGAAGCAGAGTTCTGCGCATCGGCAGAGATATAGCTGTCGCCGGCAGCTTCAATAGATGCCTTCATGGCGGCTTCGTCAGTTTTCCAGCGTTCTTCTTGAAAGTTGGACCAAGACACGCCAATTTTTTTGCCATCCGCAAAAGACGCGGACGCAAGTGCGGTCACAGCGACCGTTGCAGCAACTGCTGCTGTTACAAATTTATTCATCGGGTTTCCTCCACCGTTTTGATCGTCGACCAGTCGTACCGTTGCGCGGTACCGGCCGTTTTTTGCGCCGTCGAGCAAAAAGAATTATTTTTCTCGACAGTCGAGAAAATAAATGCCAAAGATTGTTGCGAGAGTCAACTGCTTTTTGAAACGCGCCAGAATGACGGTTTCGATTATCGGGTAATTTGGGCTAAAAGGTGCAGTGGTAATGATGCAATCAACAGGCACAGAGTTCTTGAGGCGGCGCAACAGGGCGCGGGTTTTGTCTGTCCTGCGCAAGGCTGGAGCAGTGTCGCATACCGAACTTGCGGATTTGAGCGGTTTGAGCTCGGCGTCGATTTCCAAAATCACCGGCGAGTTGGTCGCCGAAGGGATTATCGAGAAAAAGGAAGATATAAAGGAAGATATAAAGGGCGCGGGCCGTGGCCGGCCACGTGTTTTGTTCCAGCCGTGTGCAGATGCAGCCTATCTGGCAGATGTCAGAGTTGTGTTGGACAAAATTGTGTTTTCACTGGTTGATTATGCCGGCACTTTGAAAGATCGGATCGAGACCCGGCGCATTTTCGAAAAACCGGATATAGACCAGTTTTCAAGCGATCTGGTAGCCGGACTGGAACGGCTCTGTGACCGGAGCAATTTGAAACGCAAAGCCATCAAGACGATCTCGATCACCAGCAAGGGGCTGGTGAATGCGAGCCGGTCCAAACTGATGTGGTCACCGGTGTTCGAGCATCACAAAATCGACTTTTCCACACTTCTTGGTCCCGAATGGGATGCGGTCGTTCGCGTCACCAACGAGACCCAGTTCTCGTCTTTGGCGGCCTTGGAATATCGGCGCAAGATGGATGGCGATGCCAGCTTGCAACGTTTGGCGACCCTGTCTTTGGGTAATGGAATTGGACTGGGGATTGCTGAATTGGACGGCGACGGACAAGTGTGTTCTTTCGCGCCAGATGTCGGTCATATGATCCATCAACCGGCGGGTCCGGTCTGTCGTTGCGGCTCGCGCGGTTGTATTGAGGCATTTGCGGGATTTTACGGAATTCTGCGCACGGGCTTTGACGTGCCGGCAGATACAATACCGTCGAAGTTCGTGCCGCTCACAGAGATGCAGCAAGTGGCCGAACAGGCGCGGCGCGGCGATCGTAAATTACAGCACGGTTTTAATAAGGCGGGCGAAGCCATTGGCGTGGGTCTTGCACGGCTGATCAGCATGTATGGCTCGATGCCGATTGTCATCACCGGCCAAGGGGTCAGCCTGTTTGATCTGTTAGAGCCCGAGCTTCGCTTTCACCTCAATGAGGGGCTAAGCGTCCGTCTGGGCGCCCCGCCTGAGATTATTTTGATCGAGGACGAGATTAACCTGATCCACGAAGGCAATAAGAGCACCTCTTTGAATATTTTAGACATAGCGTTTGCAGATGGCGCCAGCAGGAGATTTTAGCATGACCGGACCGGGGATAAGAGCAGCCTTTAAATCCGGGCTGGTGGCAGGCCTAGTTCTGGCCAGTGTTCAATGTGTTTTGGCACAAGACAAACCGTGGGCCGAGACCAGTGCGTTTCTGGGTCAGCAGGTCGGCCAGCCCGAGGGCAATCTGGACAAAGCTGCAATGACCCGTTTGATCGACATTGGTGAAGGGCTTTTTGCCTCACGATTTACGGTCGAAGATGGTGCCGGGCGCCCACATGCCACTCAGGCCATCATTCCAACCAAGACCGGACGCCGTTCCGTTGTGGGTTTTGCGCGCGCCTCTGGTCCAGACAGCAATGGCTGCGCATCTTGTCACAACGCACCTATTGTCGGCGGCGCTGGTGACTTTGTCACCAATGTTTTCCTGAACGAAGGCTTCAATCAGTTCGACTTTCAATCGACAGACCCGCAGTTTTCGAACGAGCGCGGAACCAACCATATCTTTGGGGCCGGTTTGATCGAGCTATTGGCGCGCGAGATGACCCAAGACTTGCAGGCGATCCGCACCGATGCGTTGGCCAAGGCTCGGAGTTCTGGCGTCGATGTTCGCGCCGGACTTGTCACCAAGTCTGTTGATTTTGGCGCAATCACTGCCTCGCCAGACGGAATTGTCGGGCTGGACGAGTTAGACGGCGTTGATACCGATCTGGTAATCCGCCCGTTTAGCCAGAAGGGCGTTATGACCTCGCTGCGTCAGTTTACTATAAACGCAATGAACCACCACCACGGCATGCAGGCGACAGAACGGTTTGGCCTGCGTTGGACCGAAGAAGATGACTTTGACGAGGACGGGCATGCCGACGAGTTGGGCGCGGGCGATATCGCGGCACTGGTTGCTTGGCAGGCAAGCTTGCCCGCACCGGGACAATATACCTACGGCAGTGCAGACTGGGCAGACGCCGCCGCGCGTGGGCAGGTGGTTTTTGGCGCTCTGGGCTGTAGTAGTTGCCATATCGAAGCGCTACCACTGCGCAGCCTCGCATTTGCCGATCCCGGACCGTCGGATGCTGCTGGCACACTTAGCCGCGCGCAGGTGGATACGCCTGCAATCTATGATCTGGCTTTGCTTGACTGGACGAAAACCTTGCCGCGCGACGATGACGGTAACATTCTGGTGCCAATGTTTGGTGATTTGAAACGACATAACATGACCGACCAGACGGTGGACACTTTGGGCAACGAGCTGATGGCGCAGCGGTTCGTGGATCGTACAGTCTTTGCGACCACTGAATTGTGGGGCGTTGGCTCTACGGCGCCTTACGGGCATCGCAACGACTTTACCACATTGGACGGTATCATTCAGGCGCATGGCGGATCGGCCCGACCCGCCAGAGACGCCTATCTAGCGGCGGCGGATCAAGAGCGCGATCAACTGATTGCTTTCCTCAAATCACTGGTGATCGAAAATGAATAGTTTTTTGCGCGGCCTTGGCACGCCAATACTGCTTCTATTATCAACCGCTGTGGTCGGTACGGCCGATGAACGGTTTTACGCAGACGTTCCGCATATGGTTGAACAGGCGCACGCTGCGGGGCTGGAACAGACTTTTGGTGGCCCGTGGGAGTATTTTGTCGGCGGTGGTGCAGCCAGTTTCGATTGCAACGGCGACAGGATGCCGGACTTGCTGATCTCGGGCGGAGAAAATCCAGCAACTCTGTTTGTGAATCAAAGTTCTGCTGGTGGAGACTTGCGGTTTACCAAACAGCCATTGGGCTTGTCGAAAGAGGACATAGCCAAGGTTACAGGCGCCTATCCGGTGAATATCGATAACGACGCGCATATGGATGTGGTCCTGTTGCGTCTGGGCCAAAATATCGTGTTGCAAGGGCAGGGGAATTGCCAATTCGCCAAGGCCAACACAACGTTTTCTTTGCATGGTGGCGATGCCTGGACCACAGGGTTTTCGGCGATCTGGGAGCCGGACATGACATTTCCAACCTTGGCTTTCGGCAACTATATAGACCGGTCACTGCCGGGTTCACCGTGGGGAACGTGCCATGACAATGTTCTGGCACGGCCCAAAACAGAGGCGGGGGCTAAACCGGACTACGCCGATCCAACCGTTCTGACACCGGGGTATTGTGCACTGTCCGTGATGTTTACCGATTGGAATAACTCGGGCGAACCGGCGTTGCGTATCACCAATGACCGACAGTATTACCGCGGTGGTCAGGAACAGCTTTGGCAAGTCACCCCGGACCAGATGCCCAAAGCCTATACAGCGCACGACGGCTGGCAGCAGTTGACGATCTGGGGCATGGGGATAGCGTCGACTGATCTGGACGGCGATGGTCACCCCGAATATGCGCTGACGTCGATGGGCGATACCATGTTGCAAACGCTGGACGACGAGGCCCAAGAAGGTCAACCAGCCTATCGCGACATCGCATTCGAGGCGGGAACAACGGCGCACCGACCCTATGTTGGCGACGATATTAAGCCGTCCACGGGATGGCATTCACAATTCGCCGATATGAATAACGACGGTTTGTCGGACCTCTTTATTGCCAAGGGAAATGTCGAGGCCATGCCTGATTTCGCCAAGGATGATCCCGACAATCTGTTGATGGGCCGTCGCAGCGGGCGGTTTTCAGAACAGGGTGTTGCGGCTGGCATTTCGCTACCGACCAAGGGCAGGGGCGGCATTGTCGAGGATTTTAACGCCGACGGCATGTTGGATCTGTTGGTCGTCAACCGGCAGGAAAACGTCACATTGTTTCGCAATCAGGGCGCCAAAACCGAATTTGGTCACAGGCCAATGGGCAACTGGATAAAGATCGAGCTGCAAAACGGACCGGTGAACCCACAGGCCATCGGTGCGCTGATCCAGATCAAAACCGGAAACCACAGCCAGACCCACAGGGTCCAGATCGGTGGCGGCCATGCGTCGGGCCAGACCGGCTTTGTGCATTTCGGCCTTGGTGTTGCCGAGCGGGCGTCCATTCGCATTCAGTGGCCAAACGGCGACTGGAGCCAGCCCTACCGCGCCTTTGCCAATAATCACGTGATTATCAAGCGCGATGGCAGTGATCCGTTGTATTGGTATCTGCCGGACTAGGCCCTAGAGTGTGTCGCCGATTTCTATCGTTGGCAGCATGGTAATTATCTCTCCGGCCTTAGTCTTGTCCCGGCCGCTGTGACCAAGGATCAGTTCTGCTGCCGTCTCGCCTATGCCGAACCGGTGTGCATCCGTTGTCGCCAACCGCAGTGGCAAACCGTTCAAAATTTCCAGATTGTTGAAACCGGCAAGGGCAAGGTCACCGGGCACCGACAAGCCACAAGACAGGCAATGCATCAATCCGCCCACCGACATGACGTCGCTTGAATAGTAGATACAGTTGACGTCCGGGTGTGCTGCCAAAAGCTTGGCCGTCAAGTCTCGTCCCGTCTGAATAGAAGACCCCCGCGTGTAAAGCTCTTGCGCCAGCAATGGCACGTTGGCCTCTGCCAACACGGCTTTGAAGCCCGCTAACCGTTTCTGGGCGCGAAAATCTTTGGGCATCTTGGTGCCAATAAAGGCAATCTTGCGATAGCCGCGCTCCAGCAGTTTGCGGGCCATGTCGCGGCCGGCCTGTTGGTGCGAAATTCCGACACAGTGATGGATAGGCACGCCATCCACATCCATAATTTCCACAACGGGTACATTTGATTTTTCCAGCATTTTCCGTGCGTTACTATTGTGCTCAAGGCCCGCAATGATCAAGCCTCGGGGACGCCACGACAACATCTGGGCGATCACCGCTTCTTCTTTGTCCAGATCATATTCCGTAACACCTGTTACCGGTTGCAACCCGGATCCCGCCAAAGTTGCCGACACTCCGTTCAGCACTTCAGGAAAGACAAAGCTGCTGAGAGACGGAACAATAAAGCCGACAAGGTTAGATTTGCGCGACGCAAGATTACCCGCCAGCATATTGGGAACGTAGCCCAGCGATCGGGCTGCATCCTTTACCCGTTTGCGTGCCGCCTCGGAAACATCGCTAACACCGCGCAAGGCCCGCGACGCCGTCATTTCGCTGACATTTGCCATTTTGGCGACATCTATTAGCTTGGGCGTTTCAGCCATCGTGTCTTTCCTTGTGCGCGCCGGTGGGGCAGATCAGAAATTATCCGAAAGATACCGGTATATTTCCTTGCAATCCATCCCGTTTTGCGTATTTTAGCGTCAACTGTTAGCGCTAACGGTAGCGCTCACATTAAGCAAGAGGTTTGGGAATGACAATTAAAATCGGAATTAACGGATTTGGTCGCATTGGGCGCTGTGTACTGCGCGCTGTATTTGAACAAGCTGCGGACGATATCGAAGTTGTAGCGATTAATGACCTTGGTTCGGTCGAGGGCATGGCCCACCTTTTGAAATATGACAGTGTACACGGTATTTTCTCGTCTGACGTTGTCGTCAAGGATGGCGCGATCGAAGTTAACGGTAAAACAATCCGTGTCACCGCTGAACGAAATCCCGAAGATCTGCCTTGGGCCGATGTCGATATTGCGATGGAATGTACCGGCATCTTTACCGCCAAAGATACCGCCGGGCGTCACTTGGCCAACGGGTCCAAGCGTGTCTTGATCTCTGCGCCAGGTAAAAACGTTGATCGCACCGTCGTCTTTGGCGTCAATCACCAAGACCTTACCGCCGACGATATCATTGTTTCTAACGCGTCGTGTACCACGAACTGTTTGGCCCCGGTTGCCAAGGTTCTACATGACAAATTTGGCATCGCGACCGGCTATATGACAACCATCCACTCTTATACCGGCGATCAGCCAACGCTCGACCGTGAGCACAAAGACCTGTATCGCGCCCGCGCGGCGGCAATGTCTATGATCCCGACGTCCACCGGTGCTGCCGCTGCGATTTCGCTGGTTCTACCGGCATTGAAGGGGCGTCTTGAGGGATCGGCTGTGCGTGTTCCGACGCCAAATGTTTCTCTGATCGACCTTGCGATTATGACGGAAAAGCCAACAACCGCGCAGGCAGTAAACTCAGCGTTGAAAGAAGCATCTGAGGGCGCGTTGGCCGGCGTTCTGGGCTATGCACCTCAGCCTTTGGTGTCGACCGACTTTAACCACAATCCGAACTCGTCCAACTTTGCGCCGGCACAGACGACCGTCACCCAAGGTGGTCTGGTCCGGGTCATGAGCTGGTACGACAACGAATGGGGATTTTCAAATCGCATGTTGGATACAGCACGCGTTTTGGCAGGAACTTTCTAAGACTAATCAACTAGATAGGCCAAGACAATGGTTGCAAGAACAATCCCGGTAGACCCGTTTGACCTGATCATTTTTGGGGCAACGGGTGATTTGGCCCGGCGTAAAATCCTGCCTGCATTGTATCGCAGGCTGGTTGCCGGTCAGGTGCCAGAGACATCGCGGTTTATCGGGGCCGCCCGCACCGATCAAACCGCATCAACCTTTCGCAAGAATGTCGCCAAAGCTCTGGCAGAGTTTGCGCCAGAAAGTGGTGCGCAGCCGAAACTGGTGAAACAGTTCCTGTCGATGCTGGACTATTGCACCATCGACATGAACGACCCCAAACGCTGGGCGCATCTGGCCGAAACTGTCGGTCAGGGCAGCAATGCGATCAAAGCGTTCTACCTGTCTGTAGGACCGGCGATGTTTGGTCCGCTGGCCGAGGGGCTTGCCTCTGCCGGTTTGGCTGGCAACGATGCGCGCATTATCATCGAAAAACCACTGGGCCACGATTTGCCCAGTGCGCAAAAGCTCAACACCGATCTGCGCCGGCATTTTGACGAGAGTCAGATTTATCGCATCGACCACTATCTGGGCAAAGAAACCGTGCAAAACCTGATTGCACTGCGCTTTGCCAATGCTCTGTTCGAGCCGGTCTGGAACGCGCGCCACGTTGATCACGTGCAAATATCGGTCAGCGAAGACATTGGCGTCGGCGGACGTGGTGAATACTATGATACCTCCGGTGCGATGCGCGATATGGTGCAAAATCATCTGATGCAATTGTTGTGCCTGACGGCCATGGAGCCGCCATCCCGGTTCGAGCCGAATGCAGTTCGCGACGAAAAGCTCAAGGTAATCCGGTCACTGGGTCCGGTTGATCAGGCCGATGTTGTGCGCGGCCAATATGCAGCCGGCAATGGTGAGCCAAGCTTTCTCGATGATGTCGGAAATCCGGACAGTCGCACAGAAAGCTTTCTGGCGCTGCGTGTCAGCATTGAAAACTGGCGCTGGGCGGGAACACCGTTTTACCTGCGTACCGGGAAAAAGTTGAAAAACCGCATGTCCGAGATTGCGATTTTCTTTAAGGACCCGCCGCACTCGATTTTTCCTGACGCGCCGGTCACAGACAATAATGCCTTGATCATCCAGCTTCAGCCCGAAGAAAAAATCACCCTGCGCACCACGGTAAAGGAACCCGGACCCGGTGGTATGCGCTTGATCCAGGTGCCGCTGGATATGACCTTCTCTGATCTGCAATCTGGTACGGATGTCAATGTCGACGCTTATGAGCGCCTGATCCTCGATGTCATTCGTGGTAATCAGACCCTGTTTATGCGCGGCGACGAAGTTGAAGCCGCATGGGAATGGATTGATCCGATTGAGGCGGGTTGGCGTCAGGCAAATGATCGCCCAAAACAGTATGATCCGGGGTCATCGGGTCCGGAAGACGCATTGATGTTGATGCATCGTGATGGCCGCCGCTGGCGAGATTTAAAGGGCTAGATATGGAACTGCACACCTATAGTGATCGCGATGCGCTGATGCAGGCGCTGGCCGACCGAACCGAAGTGTGTCTTGCCGACGCATTGGCCAAGAACGGTCGTGCGACGCTGGCGGTGCCAGGTGGCACAACACCGGCACCTTATTTTCAGGCCCTGACACAGGCCAGACTTGACTGGTCCAAAGTGACGATCCTGCTTACGGACGAACGGTTTGTGCCAGAAACCTCGGAACGATCCAACGCCCGCCTGCTGCACGAAAATCTGTTGATCGGCCCGGTGGCGGCGGCGACATTTGTGCCGTATTACCGCGCCGATGCGACCCCTGATACGCTGCCCGCTGTGCTGGACCCGATCCTTGCACCGTATCTGCCCTTGGATTTCTGTGTTCTGGGCATGGGAACGGACATGCATACCGCCAGTATTTTCCCGGCGGCAGACCGTCTGGCCGAGGCCCTGTCGCCCGATTGCAAACACGCGGTCTTGCCGATGCGTGCACCCGGTGCACCGGAACCCCGATTGACCCTGACAGCGCCGGTTTTGCGCGGTGCTGGTGAAATACATCTCTTGATTGCCGGCCCTGCGAAACTGCAGGCGCTGGAACAAGCCCAAACGATCGATGACTGGCAACAAGCGCCAGTTCAGGCGGTCCTGCAACGTGACACAGATGTGCACGTCCACTACGCCGATTAGGAACTGTAGATATGACACTGAACGCCAAATTGGCCGCGGTTACCGACCGCATAAACCAGCGGTCTGACGTGACGCGCGCAACCTATCTGGACAAGATTTCCAGCGCTGGTGATACCGGCCCCGTGCGTGCGCACCTGACCTGCGGCAATCAAGCCCATGCCTTTGCCGCGATGGGCGAGGACAAGGCTGAACTTGCCGGCTTCACCAGCGGTAATCTGGGGATTGTGACATCTTACAACGATATGTTGTCGGCCCACCAACCCTTTGAAACTTATCCGAATATCATCAAACAAGCGGCGCGTGACGCCGGCGGAACCGCACAGGTCGCAGGCGGCGTTCCCGCGATGTGTGACGGCGTAACCCAAGGCCAGCCAGGCATGGAGCTGTCATTGTTTTCGCGCGACGTGATTGCGATGGCCTCTGGTATTGCCTTGTCGCATAACACCTTTGACGCTGCTATATTTCTGGGCGTTTGTGACAAGATTGTACCGGGTCTGGTGATTGCCGCGGCAACGTTTGGCCACCTGCCATCGGTGTTTATTCCAGCCGGACCAATGCTGACCGGCATTTCGAATGACCAGAAGAACCAGACGCGCCAGCAATATGCCGAGGGCAAAGTCGACCGCAAAGCCTTGCTGGCCTCTGAAATGTCATCCTATCACGGGCCGGGAACCTGTACATTTTATGGCACGGCCAACACCAACCAGATGTTGATGGAGATCATGGGGCTGCACCTGCCGGGGTCGAGCTTTGTTTCGCCGGGCACGCCCCTGCGCGCGGCGCTGACCACTGCGGCAACCAAGCGCGCCTTGCAGATCACCAAGCTGGGCAACGAGTATATTCCGGCGGGCGAGATTCTGGACGCAAAAACCTATGTCAACGGCATGGTCGGGCTGATGGCTACGGGTGGGTCGACGAACCTGACCATTCACCTGCTGGCGATGGCGCGGGCTTCGGGGATTATCCTGACGTGGGATGATCTGGCCGATATTTCGGCCATAGTGCCGCTGTTGGCGCGGGTCTATCCCAACGGGCTGGCGGATGTGAACCACATGCATGCGGCCGGCGGCATCGGCTATATGATTGGCGAGTTGCTGAACGCAGGGCTGCTGCATGACGATACCCAAACCATCATGGGGTCGGGCCTGTCTGAATACACCAAAGAACCAAAGCTGATCGACGGCGAGCTGCAATTTGTTGACGGCACCGACGTGTCCCTGAACGACAAGATCCTGCGCCCTGCGTCTGATCCGTTCCAAGCAACCGGCGGTCTGTCTTGTATGCGCGGCAATCTGGGCACCGGCGTTATGAAAGTCTCTGCCGTCAAGCCAGAGCATCAATGTGTCACCGCACCCGTGCGGGTGTTCCATGAGCAGTATCAGGTCAAAGACGCCTTCAAGGCCGGCGAGTTTACCGAGGATACAATCATCGTTGTCCGCTTTCAGGGGCCGCAGTCCAACGGCATGCCCGAGCTGCACAGCCTGACGCCGATCTTGTCGATCCTGATGGGGCGCGGGCACAAGGTCGCGCTGGTGACCGACGGGCGCATGTCGGGCGCATCGGGCAAAGTTCCAAGCGCCATTCAAGTCAGCCCCGAGGCCGCGTGCGGCGGACCGCTGGCATACCTGCGCGATGGCGACATTGTGACGGTGGACGGCCAAAACGGCGTGCTGCGCGCCCATGACGAGACAATATTCGACCGTGACCCCGTGACACCGGACCTGAGCCATAATACAACGGGCACGGGCCGCGAATTGTTCGAGGTTTTCCGCCAAACTGTCGGTTCCGCCGACCAAGGGGCCAGCAGTTTTGGCCTGTTACGCAACGCCCAACATCTGGATGTATCATGACCCGTATTACTGCCCAAGAAGCCTGTGAAATGAACCGCGAAACCTGTTCGCTGGCCCCTGTGGTGCCGGTGCTGGTGGTCGATGATGTGTCGGTGGCGGTGCCCTTGGCCGAGGCGCTGGTCGCGGGCGGTCTGCCGGCGTTGGAAGTCACGCTGCGCACGCCTGCTGCACTGGATGTGATTGCCGCGATGGCAAGCGTTAAGGGCGGTGTTGTCGGGGCAGGGACCCTGATCACGGCCCAAGACGCCCAAAATGCCAAGGACGCAGGCGCGAAATTCGGCGTGTCACCGGGGGCCACTCCGGCACTGGTTGCGGCCTGCGAGGAAATCGGCCTGCCACTGTTGGCAGGGGCCGTGACCTGTTCCGAAGTCATGGCGCTGTTGGCGCTGGGCTATGA